>JBBRPS010000026.1:0-28055 GCA_038227745.1 Gemmatales bacterium
CGAGTCGCTTTGCCGGCGGGGCGCGACACGCGGAGCGAGTCGCCCACGAACCGGCCACAGGTATCACGCCGTCGGCATCGCGGGCGGCGCCGACGCCGTGGCGACCGGCACCGTCGTGGAGACGCGGCCACGGGCCAGCTGCTCCTCGTTCGGGTCGCGCGGGATCATGTCGATGAGGCGGCGGACGATGTCCTCGGGCTTGATGTTCTGCGCCTCGGCGTTGAAGTTCGTGATGATGCGGTGCCGCAGCACCGGGATCGCCACCTCGCGGATGTCCTCGCAGGAGACATAGTAACGTCCGTGCAGCACCGCCCGCGCCTTCGCCCCCAGCACCAGGAACTGCGTCGCCCGCGGCCCGGCGCCCCAGGTGACGTAATCGCGGATGAAGTCGGGCAGCTCGCCCTTGTCGCTGGGCTTGTTCTTACGCGTCAGGCGCGTGAACTTCATCGCGTAGCGGATCACGTACGGCGCCACCGGCACCTTGCGGACGATGTCCTGCATCTCCAGGATGTCCGTCGCCGACAGCACGCGCTCGACCTTCGGCTGGTGGACCGTCGTCGTCATTTCGACGATCCTGAACTCTTCGTCCTCCTCGGGGTAGTCCACGAGGACGTTGAACATGAAGCGGTCCTGCTGGGCCTCCGGCAGCGGATACGTCCCCTCCTGTTCGATCGGGTTCTGGGTCGCCAGCACGAAGAACGGATCGGGCAGCTTGTGACGGGTGCCGCCGACGGTGACCTGGCGCTCCTGCATCGCTTCGAGGAGGGCGGCCTGCGTCTTGGGCGGCGTGCGGTTGATCTCATCGGCGAGGATGACGTTGGAGAACAGCGGGCCGTGCAGGAACTTGAACATGCGCTGCCCGGTCGCCTTGTCCTCCTGGAGCACCTCGGTGCCGGTGATGTCGGACGGCATCAGGTCGGGCGTGAACTGCACGCGGCTGAAGCTCAGGGCGAGCGCGTCGGCGAGCGTGCGGATCATCAAGGTCTTGGCGAGGCCGGGTACGCCGACGAGGAGGCAGTGGCCGCGGGCGAAGACAGCGATCAGCAACTCCTCGAGGACGCGGCGCTGGCCGACGATGGCCTTGCTCAGCTCGCGCGTGATGCGCTTGTAGCCGTCGTTGAGGCGTTCGATGGCGGCGAGGTCGCCTTCGATGCGCGGCCCCCAGCCGGGGGCGGCGGCCTCGAGCGTGGCGTCGATCTCGACGGCGTTGGCAGCGGCGGAGGTGGCGGCCGGAATGGCCTGGGCGGTGGGCTGCGCCTGTTTATCGCCGGACAGCCAGGTGCCGCAGCCGCACAGGCGGCGGCCGCCGGCCGGGACCTGCACCACCATGCCGCAGGTGTGGCACTTCACCGAGATCGGGCCGTCGTTCGCTTTCTTCATGAGATTGTCCGGAGGTGCTGGCAAGCCCAGGGGTTGCACCCCCTGGGTTTCGGGGGCATGGATCGACTCCTCCCCACTTTCCTTCAACGACACTAATTCATGGTACAGCGTCGGACGAGGAAGGTCACACACAAAATCGCCGTTGCGGGCCGTCGGGGCGGCGAAGCCGTTGGGATCGTGGCGGACGTACGGCCCCCACCTCTGCCGCACGGCGGGGACGCCTGTATAGTAGGCGTGAGCGGACGGGCTTGAGAACCCACCAAGCCCACCCGCCGCGCCGGGTGGGTTCAACGACGAGGGAGCACCATGAGCGACTTCCTGAGGAAACTCCCGCTGTTCCCGACCGCGGTCATCGGCAGCCTGCCGCGGCCCGCGTGGCTGCTCGACCGGATGCAGGACTACCTCGCCGGCCGCCTCACTCGGGAAGAGTGGGAAGGCGCCTGCGACCGAGCCGTGCCGTTCGCAGTCGCCCTGCAGGAGACTGCCGGCATCGACGTGATCACCGACGGCGAATGGCGGCGCGAGGGCTATTTCCAGGTCTTCTACGACCGCGTCGAGGGCTTCCAGCCCGACCTGATCGAGGGCCGCGCGCGCCGGTGGCCCGCCGCGGTCGGCCCGCTGCGGCGCAAGGCCGCCATCGCCGCGGACGGCGTCACCTTCCTCCGGAAGCTGACGACCCGCGCCGTCAAGGTGACGCTGCCGAGCGCCTACGTGATCCTGCGCCGCTTCTACTCCCCGGAGCATTCGGCCGCCGCCTACCCGAGCCGCGAGCACTTCCTCCGCGCCGTCGAGGCCATCCTCCTGGAGGAGGCGGACGACGTTCTCGCCGCGGGCGCCGACTGTCTGCAGTTCGACGACCCGATGCTCGGCTATTTCGTGGACCCGAAATACCGCGAACAGCGGAGCGCCCACTGGGGGACAGGCCAGTTCGCCGATGTGGACGCGGAGTTGCGCCTCGGCATCGACAGCGTCAACCGCCTGGCGGGGCCGCTGCGCGCGAAGGGCGCCCACGTCATCCTGCACGTCTGCCGCGGCAACATCGAACGGCGCAGCGACGCGCGGGGCGACTTCCGCATCATCTGGGACGCCCTGTGCCGGGCGGAGGTGGACGAGCTGGCGCTGGAGTTCGCGATGCCGCAGGCCGGTTCGCTCGACGTGCTGGCCGATCTCCCAGCGCGGCTGCGGCTGGGGTTCGGCTGCCTCGACGTGCGCTGCGAGGAGGTCGAGGCGCCGGAGCGGATCGTCGCCCGGGTGCGCGAGGCGCTGCGCCACTTGCCGGCCGGGCGGTTGACGCTGAACCCGGATTGCGGCTTCGCGCCGAGCGGCGTCAACCCGATCCCACTGGACGAGCCGTATGCGAAGCTGAAGGCACTGGGAGAGGCGGCGCGGCAGCTGCGGGCGGAGAACGCGGCCGGTGCGGGGAGCCAGGCGTAGCGAGCGGCGGGGCTGGCCCCCGCCGCTCGCCAGCCACGTCGAGAGGGACGGAACGATGGACGTGAAAACGGTCGTCATCACCGGGGCCGCGGGGAACCTCGGCGGGAAGCTGCGGCGGCACCTCGAAGGCCGCTACGACCTGCGCCTCCTCGACCTCGATCCGAAGGGCGACGCCATCATCGTCCGCGCCGACCTGGGCCGCTGGGAGGACGACTGGGTGAAGCGCTTCGACGGGGCGGACGCAGTGGTCCACCTCGCGGCCGACCCGACCGCCCACCAGACCTGGCCCAGCCTCGTCGGCCCGAACGTCGATGCGGTCGTGAACGTGTTCGAGGCCGCCGCCCGCGCCGGCGTGCGCCGTATGGTCTACGCCAGCTCGAACCACGTCATGGGCGGCTACAAGGACGAGGCGGAGCCGGCGCGCCTGACAACCGACCTGCCGCCCCGGCCCGGCGCTCGCTACGAGTCGCGCGGCGAGCGCCGCGACAGCACGCCCTACGGCTCCGCGAAGCTGTTCGGCGAGCGCGTCGGCCAGTGCTGCGCCGCCGCGCGCGGCCTGTCGGTGATCGCCGTCCGCATCGGCTGGGTGCGGCCCGGCGAGAACCTGGCGCAGGACGTCCCCGTCGAGCGCGGCTCATGGTTCCGCCTGATGTGGCTGTCGAACCGCGACTTCGGCCACCTCATGGAGCGCTGCCTCCGCGCCGACCTGCCGACCCCCTTCGCGGTCATCAACGGTATGTCGGCCAACACCGGTATGCGCTGGGACATCGAGCAAACGCGCCGCCTCGTTGGTTACGAGCCGCAGGACGACGTCACCAGGCCGCGGGCGTGAAGTCCCGCCCGGGAGGTCGCTGCGAAAGTTGGTCGGTCGCTTGCGGCCTGGTGGACGGGCCTCGCGCCCCGCGCCGGGCCGCAAGCGTCACGGAGGGCTCGCCGGCGATTCGACTCCCGCTGGGCACTTTCCCCGGGGCCGCGATAGAATAGCGGTCCGCCCAACCGGTGGAGGCTGGAACGAGCCCGCACGAGGATGCCGATGACCGCCCCGCAACGAGGCCGCGGTGATTCCCCGAAGTCTTCGGGGCGCCTGCGCAAGGCCGAACGGAAACGGCAGCTCCTGGCGCACGCCAAGCAGCTGTTCGTCACGCACGGCTACCAGGACACGACGACGAAGGACATCGCCGAGGCGGCCGGCGTGACCGAGCCGGTCCTCTATCGCCATTTCGAGAGCAAGAAGGCCCTGTTCCTGGAAGTGCTGGAGGAGATCCGCGCCGCGACCGTGAAGCGCTGGCACGCCGAGACCACCGAGATCACCGACCCGCTCGCCCGCCTGCACGCCATCACCGACATGTACCTCGGCTCCACGCGCGAGCACGCCGTGGAGTTCCGCATCATGCACCGCACCCTCATCGAGGCCGGCGACGAGGAGATCGCCGCGTTCCTGCGCTCGTTCTACCTCGACAGTGAAAGGCTGCTGGCGCAGATCATCGGCGAGGGCCAGCAGACCGGCGTCTTCCGCCACAACCTCGACCCCCGCGTCGGCGCCTGGGAATTGATCCGCACCGCCCTCGGCTACACCCTGACTCTGCCGCTCGGCATTCCGCTCTACCAGGAGCAGGACTACCTGACGCGCGCCATCGAGTGCCTCCTGCAGTGCCTGCTCAAGACCGACGTGTGATAGCGCCTTGCGCCTCCCGTGCCTTCTCGGTCATGCCGAGCATGCTCAGGAAGAAACTGCCGAAGACCGTCTGCACGCCGAGCACGATCAGCGTGAAGCCCCAGAAGGCGTAGCGCATGGTGTTCTGGACCACGAGCGGCCCCATGTCCTTGCCGAACCATTCGCCCAGCAGCCAGAAGCTCAGCCCCAAGCCCGTCGCCAGCAGCGCCAGCCCCGCCACCAGGCCGCGCTCCAGGTTCACGAACTTGAAGACCCGCAGCGAGAAGGTGTCCGGCGGCAGCAGGCCGCTCGTCCAGCCGTGGATCTTCGCGAACGCCCACAGCCACAGCGTCTGGTAGCCGAGGAACACACCGAGGGAGCCGAGGAGCATCGTGTGCAGGTCGAGCGTGACGCCGCCGATCGTCTGCGGCCCCGGGGTCAGCCACGCCATCAGCGCCAGGCCGCCGCCGAGCAGAAAGCCGGCCGGGATCAGGTACAGCCACAGCGGCGACAGCAGCAGGAGGAAGCGGAGGTGCCGCCAGCCGTCGCGGAAGCTGCGCAGGTGCGGCGGGCGGTCGCGGCCATCCGGATACAGGACGATCGGGACCTCGCTGATCTTCTGCTGGTTGAGCGATGCCTTGACGACCATCTCGCTGGCGAACTCCATGCCGGTCGTGGTCAGGCCGAGGCGCTGGTAGGCGTCCTTGCGGAAGCCGCGCTGGCCGCAGTGGGCGTCGCCGATGGGCGTGTGGAAGAAGAGGTTGAGGATGCCGGTCAGGACCGGGTTGCCGACGTAGCGGTGCAGCCACGGCATGGCGCCCGGCCGGATGCCGCCCTTGAAGCGGTTGCCCATGACCAGCTCGTCGCCCGCGCGCAGCCGCGTGAGGAACGGCTCGAGGTTGCCGAAGTCGTAGGATTCGTCGGCGTCGCCCATGATGACGTAGGTGCCGCGGGCCGCCGCGATGCCCGCCTGCAGGGCGCTGCCGTAGCCCTTGCGCTCGACCTGGACGACGCGGGCACCGTGGGCGGTGGCGATCTCGCGCGAACCGTCGGTGCTGCCGTTGTCCGCGACGACCACCTCGCCGCGCACGCCCAGTTTCTCCAGGGCTGCGACCGCCTTGGCCACGCAGCGGCCGACGGTCCGGGCCTCGTTCAGGCAGGGCATGACCACGGTGACTTCGAGTGGGTCGGGGCCTTCGTCTGCACGGGCGGCGTTCGCCTCGGGGGCCAGGGTCTGCATGGGTGCGCCTCGGAGATGGGGAATGGAGTTTTCTCGGGTATCAAGGGAAACAGGCCGATTCACGACCGGCGCACAAACATAGGTCACGATCGGAAAGGCTGCAAATCGACGACCGGGGGCTTCACGCGGCGCGCAGCTCGGCGATGAAGTGCAGGTCGGGCCGCAGCACGTTGCGGACCACCGGCAGGTGCTCGTACAGGTTCAGGCCGACGTCCAGCCGACAGTGAATCGCGGGATCGACGCGCCGCACCAGAGACAGGAAACTGTCGCGGGTGAAATAGCGCTCGGGAACGGACACGCCGTAAGCGTAATTGCCGACGAAGTCCATCAGCCGCAGCAGGGCGCGCGACCAGGGGCCGTATTCGAGGTGGTCCTTGACGATCACCTTGACGCCGGCCTGGTACGCCTCGCCCAGGAGGTGCGTCGGGTCGTCGGCGTGGTGCAGGGTGTCGATCAGGAGGACGACGTCGAAGTCCTTCATCGACCAGGGGAGCGGCTGGCCCGGCTCGATCGGCACGTAACGGCAGCCGAGGGGCGCCGCGGCCTTCTGCGGCCAGATGTCGGCGCCGACGCACTCGCCGAGCTGGCAGGTCAGCGCCAGGCCCGAGAGCAGGCTCATGTCGCCGCAGCCGAGGTCCAGGACGCGGGCGCCGACGGGGATGCGCGGGGCGATCGCCTCAATGAGTTTGCCGACGCGGCGGTGATGTGAGGCCCGCTGGTGGAACTTGATGAGGAGGCGGTCCCACAGCGAGTAGGACGCCTTGGCGTTCGGAGAACTCACGTCTGCTATCCTCAAAGGGGCCTGAGAAGTCTCGGCGCGCGAAACTGGGGCGGTCGTCGCTCAAACGTAGGTCACGCCCGGGTGGTGTGCAAATTCGCGGGTTCGGAAGGGGCCGCTTCTTCGACTATCCGGACCAAGGTGGGGGTGTCGGTGGGAGCGCAGAAAAACGCCGGGCCAGGCCCCGGAGGGACCCGGCCCGGCCGGTTGGCGCGATCAGCTGAGGTCTGCCTGCCCGACCAGACGGAAGGTCAGGTCCGGCGTCTTGCGGCGGTTGATCGCCGCGGCCACCTCGCTGCGCAGCAGGCCCTGCACCCGCTGCACGCGGGCCAGCACCTCCGCGGGGCCGACGTCGTCCCGCGGCGTTGCCAGGGACAGCGTCACAAGCACGCGCGCGGAGTTCGGCGCCGGCACGACCGACTCGACGAGCAGGTCGCGCAGCACGTCGTCACGGCACTCGCCCGCCAGGACCGACTGCAACGTCCGGGCCACCTGGCCGCAGAGTTGCAGCGCCTTGCGGTTCGTCACTTTCTCGGGCTCGCCGCGCGTGTCGTGGCGAGGATCGACGCCATCCTCGGGACCGAGTTCGCCAGCGGATAGCAGCATCTCAGGGATCGACAGTTTCTTGCGCTTCATCTCACTCTCACGGGATTGGGAAGCGGCGCGCGGGCGCGCACCGCGGACAGTTCGCGTACATGGAGCGACGGCGTGAGAGCACGGCCCGAAACGGCCAGAAGGGAATCAGGCGCGAACGGGGAGGCTCGACCGAACCAGGACGCTTTTCAGGACACGCATAGCCGGCCTCCTTTCAGGGTGAGGGGGATGAGTGCGGAACGGAAACGACATCTAATCGTATATGGGGAGTCAAGGCAATCAAGTTTCGCCGCGAGCCTCGGGCGAGCGCGGGCGCGGGCGCGCTTTGGAGTGCGGGCGCTCGGCGCCGCTTTCTTTCTTTGTCGCGCAGCGCCTCGGCCGCGCGCGGAAAAGAAAGAGCGAAAGCGGCGCCGAGCGCCGCACTCCAAAGCGCCCCCGCTAGACCCGACCGCAAACCGCTCTAGCCGCGAGCCTCGGGCGAGCGCGGGTTGCACCAGCGCGCTCGCCCGAGGCTAAACGGGGAGGGCGTTGTGGACCACCGCGGCCACGACCGTCACACGTCGAGGTCGTCGGCCTCGATCAGCGCGGCCTGCTGCATGACGATGCGCTGCCGTTCCGAGGCGTCCTTGCCGAGCAGGTCCACGAACACCTTGTCCGCCTCCAGGTTCGAGTCGATGTTCACCTTGAGCAGCGTCCGCGTGCGCGGGTTAAGGGTCGTCTCGGCGAGCACCTCGGCGTCCATCTCGCCCAGCCCCTTGAAGCGCGTCATCTGCGGCTTGGCGTTGGCGCGCAGGCCGGCGAGGATCTCCTCCTTGTGCGCGTCATCGCGCGCCCAGTGCGTCTCCTTGCCGACGTCGATGCGGTACAGCGGCGGCTGCGCCAGGTAGACGTGCCCCTTGCGCACCAGCTCCGGCATGTGGCGGAAGAAGAACGCCAGCAGCAGCGTTGAGATGTGGTAGCCGTCCGCGTCGGCGTCCATCAGCAGGACGATCTTGCCGTAGCGCAGGCCCGCGAGGTTGAACTTCTCGCCCGCCCCGGTGCCGATGGCCGTCACCAGGTCTGACAACTCCTGGTTGCCCAGCGCCTTGAGGGCCGTCAGCCCCTCGGAGTTGAGGATCTTGCCGCGCAGCGGCAGCACCGCCTGCGTCTTCGGGTTGCGGCCCTCCTTGGTCGAGCCGCCGGCGCTCTGGCCCTCGACGATGAACAGCTCCGACTCGTCGCGGTCGCTGCTCTGGCAGTCGGCGAGCTTGCCGGGCAGGTTGAGGCGGCGCGAGCCGGCCGACTTACGCTTGACCTCGCTGGCCGCCTCGCGCGATGCCAGGCGGGCGCGGGCCGCCAGCACGATGCGGCCGACGATCACGTCGGCCGCGGTCATGTTCGCGTTCAGCCACGCCTCCAGCGCCGGCCGCACGAAGTTATCGACCGTCGCGTCCATCTCCTGGTTGTTGAGCCGCTCCTTGGTCTGGCCCTGGAACTGCGGCTCGCGCAGGAACACCGACAGCACCGCGACGACGCCCTCGCGGATGTCCTCGGCGGTGATGTCCAGGCCCTTGGTCTTGATCGCGTGCGTCTCGATGAAGCTGCGGATCGCCTTGACGACCGCCTTCTTGAAGCCGTTCTCGTGCGTGCCGCCCGACGCGGTGCGGATGCCGTTGACGTAGCTGCGGATCGTCTCGTCGGTCGATTCGGTCCACTGCAGCGCCACCTCCATCTTCTCGCCGTTGCCGCGCGCGAGCGTGAACGGCTGCTCGGTGACGGTGGCCTTGCCCGTGTCGGCGACGAGCTTGCCGAGGAACTCGGGGATGCCGCCGGGGTGCGCCAGGTCGAAGGTCTCGCCGGTCGCGTCGTTCTTGAAGAGGATCTTCAGACCGCTGTGGATGTAGGCCATGTCCTCGAGGTGGCCCTTGATGACCTCCGGGTCGAAGTGGGTGGTCTTGAAGATCTCGGGGTCCGGCTCGAAGGAGACGACGGTGCCGTGGCCGCGGAACGGGCCGCCCTTCTCCAGCTCGCCGATGGGCTTGCCGCGCTTGTAGGTCTGCTTCCACTCGAAGCCGTCGCGGCGGATGGTGGCGACGAGCTTGCGCGACAGGGCGTTGACGACGGAGGCGCCGACGCCGTGCAGGCCGCCGGAGTGGAAGTAGGCGTCGTTGTCGCCGAACTTGCCGCCGGCGTGGAGCATGGTGAAGACCATATCGACGCCGGTCTTCTTGTGCTTGGGGTGAACGTCCACGGGGATGCCGCGGCCGTTGTCCTGCACGGTGGCGCCGTCGCCGGACTTGTGCAGCGTGACGGTGATGTTGTCGGCGTAGTCGTTGAGGTACTCATCGACGGCGTTATCGACGATCTCCCAGAGGAGGTGGTGCAGGCCCTTGGCATCGACGCCGCCGATGTACATCGACGGCCGCTTGCGCACGGGCTCGAGGCCCTCGAGGGCGGTGAGCTCGGCGGCGGTGTATTTGGGTGCGGTGGCGGTACTCATGTGCGGTTGTGCCTGGTTCCTGAGTTAAGCAAAGATCTCATCGACAGCGATGCGCCAGCCAGGGACGGCCGCCTCGGCATCCGCGGTGCCCCCGCGCCGGAAGACAACCGGCTGCGCCTGCGCCGTGTGCCGGTAGCAGGTAACCGTTTCGGCGATGGGATCCACGTCCCAGATGACCTGTGTGCCGGCGGCGAAGTAATCGACGCGCTTGGCGGCAATCTTGGCTTCCGCCGCGGGGCCGTAGTCATTCTCGCTGCGGACTTCCGCGGCAAAGGTCGGTGGCCCTTCAACAAAGCGCATCAGGTTGGCGGGCAGCGGGCCATCGTAGTAAGACGCATCCGGTGAGAAGGACTCCCGTCCCGAGGGCAACTCGGGGATCGCGTAACCGATGTTGTCGGTGAAAGCACGGCCCCGTCGCGTTTTCGCCACGTAAACGCGGAGGCTCACGTAAATGTTCCCGGCCACTTCGTTCGGTCGGATTCCGGTTGCCATGTACTGCACGACCCTCCCGCCGATCAGCTCGGCCTTGCCTTCCGTGCGATAGAGGTCATCGAGCGTGGCTCGCACCGCCGTTGACATGGTGACTTCCCTCCAAAATCAGTTCGCCGCAGTCGTGGGCGTAGACCAAGACGTTCGTGTCAAGAAAGACCTGCTCCACCGCGCTCATGTAATTCCTCACGCGCCCACCGGCGGCCCTGACCGGGAGGGCATGAAGCCCCATCCCCCCGCTGCCACAGGTCGGCCAGGAACTCGGTCAGGTCGCGCAGAGCCTGCTCGCAGTCGGTTAACACGATGACCTCCACGGGCATGTCCGGTCTGAGACTGGCGGGAGGGGCCTGCTCGAGGACGACCTGGTGCCCGTCAAAACGGCCGCGTAATCGGATCAAGGCAAGACCTCCGGAACCGTGGGTGAACCCTGTTGCTTTTCCAGATCCGCAATCGCTGCTTTCCAGTCCTCGAGATTCCCGAAACGGACTACCTTGTCAATGCCCAGGTTTTCGAGCAGCATGCCCAGCACAGCGAACCGCTGGCTGTCGCTGGCGAAGATGCCGCCCACGAACTCGATCTTCTCGGGAGCCATACGAAGTCGGCTCTCAAGCTCCTCCTTCGTCCAGCGTTTTCCCTGGCGTCGAACGTCCCATCTCTCCTGGGTCATGAGGATCCTCCCGGAATGCCTATACTTCAGAGATTCAGCAGGGTGCGGAGCCGCGTTTCCACGTCAGCCATTGTCGCAGCGGCGAGGACGCCGATGAGGCGGATGACGTCGCGCTTGTGGAGCGTAGCCAGCTTGTGGAGCCGGAGCACGGACACCTGAGTCAGGTTCGTGCTGGCATATGCCGGCTGAGTGGCGTCCAGAAGCATGTCTGACGGCAACAGGGTCGTCGGGAGAATCGACGAGATGTAAGCCGTCAGGACTTCTGGGACCGGCCCGATCAGGTCGGTGAGCAAGAGCACGGGGCGGAGTTTCACGCCGCCCTTGCCCGCCATTGGGAACCGGGCCAGGTGAATGTCACCGCGCTTCATTGGACGGCACCCCATCCTCCAGGGTGTAAATGTCCTGACGCGGGTCGTTCAGGTCATCGGCAAAGGAACGGCTCACCATCGCGAGCCATTCCTCGTCCGTGACATCTTCATCCGGGATGCCCCCGCGCTCATCGAAGCGGCGAAGGGCCTCCTCGGTTGCGAGCTGTTCCTGCAAGGCTTCGACGATTCCGCTGAGAGGAATGTCGTCGGGTAGCCGACCAATTACTTCAAGCGCCTTGGTTTTCGCAGACATGGTGAACACTCCTCACTCGAACAGCATCCCCTGTTGGTCCCCGTTCTTCTCCGCCCCCTTCTCCTTCTGCCCATTCTTCTCCGCACTCTTGCCCTCGACATTGTCCCAGTCCACCAGCTCGATCGGAGGCGGCACCACGCGCGCGAAGCTCGCCCGCTTCACCGCCTCGAAGCCCTTGCCGCCGCGCCCCGTCACCTCGTACTTCGCCGGCCCGAACTCCATCGTCTTGCCGCCCGATGTCTCCAGTACGAACTTGTCGAATCGGCCGCCCATCAGCGCCCCGCCCAGGCAGGTGTCGCCGTCCCCCAGCTTGATGCCGAGCACACCCTTGCCCACCCCCGCCAACACGTTGATCTCGTCAATGCTGAAGTGGATCACGTGCCCGTTCACCGACGCCAGGTAGATCGTCTTCTCGTCCCTCGGCACGGTGGCCATCACCACGCGGTCGCCCTCGTTCAGCTTCACGTAGCGACGGCCCGCCTTCGTGGACTCGACACGGAACGGCGCCAGCGGCATCCGCAGCACCTGGCCCTGCGCCGTCACGACCAGCGCGTAAGGCGGTGGCGGCTCGCCGTTGGCCGGCGCCGGTTCGGCGGGCGTGAAGCGCGGGTCGGTCGTCACGGCGGCGACCACCTTCACCTGGTCCGCCAGTTTGAAGAACTTCGTGATCGGCTCGCCGTAGCCCGACGACGGCGGCACCTCGTTGATCGACAGCGTGTACGCCGTGCCGTCGTCGGTGAAGAAGATCACGTGGTCCAGCGTGCTGCCCGGCACCACCGCGACCACCTCGTCGCCCTCGCGGACCCGCGTCGTCTCCACCGACGTCAGCCGGCCGACGCGCTTGATCCAACCGTCGCGCGTCAGCACGACGTTCGCGTTCTCGCGGACGATGTACGCCTTCTCGTCGAACTCCGGCGTGTCTTCGCCCGACGCCATCTTCATCCGTCGCCGGTCCGGGAACTTCTCCACCACCTCGGTCAGCTCGACCTTGACCACGTCCCACAGCTTCTTGTCCGAGCGCAGCAGCGCCTCGATCCTGTCCGCCTGCGTCTTCTTCTCCTTCAGCTCGTCGAGGATCTGCTTGATCTCCAGCTGGGCGATCTTGTAGAGCTGCGCGTCCAGCACCGCGGTCGCCTGGATCTCGTCCAACTTGAACGCCTTGATGAGCTTCTCGGCCGCGTCCTTCTTGCCGTCGCTCTCGCGGATCAGCTTCAGCGCCCTGTCGAGGCCGTCGAAGATGATGCGGAAGCCTTCGAGGAGGTGGATGCGCTCGCGCAGCCGCTCCCGGTCGTACTCGTAGCGCCGCCGGACCGTCGCGAAGCGGAAGTCGAGGAAGTGGCGCAGGATCGCCTTGAGGCCCAGGCGCTCCGGCCGCAGCATGCCGTCCGCGCCGGGCGCCAGACAGGTCAGGTTGTACGCGAAATTCTCCTGCAGGGCCGTGTGCTTGTAGAGGTAGGCCATCACCAGGTTGGGATCGGTGCCGGCCTTGACCTCCAGCATGAGGCGCAGCCCGTTCTTCTTGTTCGACGAGTCCAGCACGTCGATGAGCTGCGGCACCTTGCGCGACTCGATGATCTCGCCGATGTCCGTGAGCAGCTTCCCCTTGTCCACGCCGTAGGGGATCGACGTGACGACGAGCTGCTCCTTCTTACCCTGCTTCTCCGTCGTCCACTCGGCCTGCACCTTGATACTGCCGTGGCCCTCCTCGTAGATCTTGCGCAGGGTGGCCCGGTCGGTGACGAGCTTGCCGCCGAGGGGGAAGTCCGGCCCCTTGACCTTCTCGAGCAGCTGGGCCAGCGTCGCCTCCGGGTTGTCGATCAGCAGCACGCAGGCCCGGACCACTTCTCCAAGGTTGTGCGGCGGGATGTTCGTCGCCAGGCCGACGGCGATGCCCGAGGCGCCGTTGACGAGCAGGTTCGGGAACTGGGCAGGCAGCACGGCCGGCTCGTTCTGCTCGCCGTTGTAGGTCGGCCGCAGGCGGATCGGCGACACCAGGCCCGCGTCCACCTGGTCCTGCGTCAACTGCGTCTGCTTCATCTCGGTCAGCAACCGCTCGGCCAGCAGGGCGAGCTTCGCCTCGGTGTAGCGGTAGGCGGCGGGCGGGTCGCCGCCCACGGAGCCGAAGTTGCCGTGGCCGTCCACCAGTTTGCCGCGGACGACCCACTCCTGCGACATACGCACCAGGGCGTCGTAAATTGCCATGTCGCCGTGCGGATGGTACTTGCCCATCACCTCGCCGACGATGCGCGCGCACTTGGCGGGCCGGCCATCGGCGCGCAGGCCGAGATCGTGCCACATCGTATAGAGGATGCGACGCTGCACCGGCTTGAGGCCGTCGCGCACGTCGGGCAGGGCGCGCGACATGATCACCGACATCGCGTAGGTCAGATAACGCTTGCGCGTTTCTTCGGCGATCGAAGCGGGGTGGATGATTTCCGCCATGAAGGTTCTCCGCTCGACTCCTGCAATTTCTCAGGGGCTTTCATTGTAGCAAGAAGGCCGGCCTCGACCCAGACCATTTCCCTTCCGTGGATGGAACTGCAAGGACAAGGAATAAAAGCACTTGCGCGAGTCAGGCTCTCGTCGAGCCTCCCGATAAATATACTTTCGTATACTATACGCCTGAGCGCTTCTTGTGCAAATGTCGGCTGTCGGAATTCCAAACCTTTCGCGAGCAAAGCGGTGGCGGGCAGAAAGGGACCGGGGGCCGCACCGGGTAATCCGCGTGTGCGGCCCTTGAATGGCCGCGGCCGTTGCCACCGCGCTCGAACGCGGGTAAACTCGGGCATGGATGGCCCTTGCGCGAGCGGGCTTCACCGCGTCGCGCGAGGACTCACGAACAGGCACCCACCGGAGGTCCCGATGCCCGCAACGGTAATCAAAGTCGGCCCCGCTGACCACGGGCGACGCATGAGCCTCGATGAGTTCGACAAGGCCGAAGTTCAGGAAGGTTCTCTCTATGAACTGGGTCGGGGGGTAGTCATCGTGAGCGACGTTCCCAGTCCGCGACATTTGGCCCAGGTGGACACCATCCGCCAACAACTGAGCGATTACCGGCGCGATAACCCCGGTAAAATCCATCAAATTGCAGGCAGCGGTGAGTGCAAAATCCTGATCACCGGTCTGGAGTCCGAGCGCCACCCAGATGTTGCCGTCTACAGGGAAGCACCGCCCGATGAGGAGGAAGTCTGGCGGGCCTGGACCCCGGAGGTCGTCGTCGAGGTCGTTTCGCCCGGCTCGGAGCAGCGCGATTACGTCGAGAAGCGGGAGGAGTACCTCCGCTTCGGCGTCCGCGAATACTGGATCGTGAACGCGGAGCGGCGCGAGATCCTCGTGCTGCGGCGACTCGGCGGCGACTGGAAGGAGCGTGTCCTTCGGCCCCCGGACGTCTACCGCACGCGCCTGCTGCCGGGGTTCGAGCTCAACTGCGAGGCGGTCTTCCGGGCCGCGGACGCGGCGCCCCGGTGAAACAAGCCCTGGAGCATGGTCATGACTGAGGAAGCCGTCCACGTCTCGCGCCACCCGCTGCTGCTGCACCGCCTGGCGCTGCTGCGCAGCCGCGACACGCCGCCGCGCGCTTTCCGCCAGCTCGTCCGCGAGATGGCCCAGATGCTCTTCTTCGAGGCGGCGCAGGATCTGCGGCTCAGCCCGCGGGCGGTGCAGACGCCGCTCACCGAGTGTACCGGCCACGAGATCACCGAGGCCATCGGCCTGATGCCCATCCTCCGCGCCGGCCTCGGCATGGCGGAGGCCATCCTCGACATGGTGCCGGCGGCGCAGGTGTGGCACCTTGGCCTGTACCGCGACCACGAGACCGCCCGGCCGGTCACGTACTACAACAAGCTGCCCGCCCGGCCCGCCATCGACCTGGCGTTCGTCATGGACCCGATGCTCGCCACCGGCGGCTCGGCGGTCGCCGCCGTCGATATTGTCAAGGGCTGGGGCCTGAAGCGGCTGAAGTTCCTCGGCCTGATCGCCGCCCCGGAGGGCGTTGCGGTGCTGCGCGCCGTCCATCCCGACGTGCCGATCCACCTGGCCGCGGTGGACAGCCACCTCGACGCCAACAAGTACATCGTCCCCGGCCTCGGCGACGCCGGCGACCGCCAATTCGCCACCCATTGAAACGAGGACTGTGATGCGTACGCGCGGGCTGGCGGCGCTGGTGTCCCTGGCCGTCGTCGGCGCCGCCGCCTGGATCGGCGGGGCCGGCTCCGGCACCAGACAGAAGACGGCGGACAGTTGGGTCGAGGTCGCGCCCGGCGTGCTGCGCTCGCCGGGGCTGCCGGCCGGGTACGCCCTCGTGGACGGCGACGCCGCCCTGCTGATCGACGCCCCGCACGATGCCGACGGCCTGAAGGCGCGCGGCGTCAAGAAGATCGACACGGTCCTGCTGACCCACCACCATCGCGACACCTGTGCGGCGGCCGGCAGACTGCTCGCTGCCGGCGTGAAGGTCCGCGCCCCGAAGGCGTCCGCGGAGTGGCTGCTGCCCGACGCGGTGAAGAAATACTGGCAGGAGTCGCTGCCCCTGCGCAATTCGCGGACCGCTTATCTCGTCGTCCCGGTCGGGCTGGAGGGGATCGACTGCACGCTGGCGGACGGGCAGACGCTCGACTGGCGCGGCTGGCGGCTGCAGGTCGTGGCAACGCCCGGCCACGCGCGCGATCACGTCGCTTACCTCGTCCGCAAGGCGGGCGGTCCGCTGCTGGCCTTCTGCGGCGACGCGCTCGCGGCGCCCGGCAAGCTCTGGTCGCCCTACACGACCGACTGGGACCACTGGACCGACGCGGGCCTGGTGCCGACCGCAAAATCGCTGCGCACCCTCGCGGCCCTGAAGCCGTCGCTGCTGCTGCCCGCGCACGGCCCCGTCCTCGACAAGGACGCCGTTGCGGCCCTGGAGAAGACTGCGGCCGCGGTGGAGGAGGTGGCGTTCCTCAAGAGCTTCGAGCGCTACACGAAGCAGCGCCTCGGCAACGCCCCGCAGTACCGCTTCCTGGCGAAGGAGCAGGCCGGCTCGAACGGCTCACTGCCCTGGTCGCGCGTCTCCGAGCACCTGTTCTACACCGGCAACACCTGGGTGCTGACCTCGAAGGAGAAGGGCGCCTTCCTCGTCGTGGACCCCTGGGGCAAGCGCAGCGCCGAGCAGATCGCGAAGCTGAAGAAGGACCGCAACCTCGGGCCGCTCGAAGTGGTGATGTTCAGCCACGCCCACTACGACCACTACGACGGCATCTACGAGCTGGCCGACCGCGACCGCATGCAGGTCTGGATGCTCGACAGGGCGGCGGTCCCGGTGGCGGACCCGTTCCTGCTTCGCGCCCCGTTCCTCGACGCACGCCCGGTGCGGATCGACCGCCGGCCGAAGGAGGGCGAGACGCTGGCCTGGCGCGAGTACCGCTGCCGCTTCCACCACCTGCCCGGCCAGACCGAGTTCACCATGGGCGTGGAGACGACGATCGACGGCAAGCGCTGCCTGTTCACGGCCGACAACTGGTTTCACCAGGATCTCTACAGCGGCACGGGCGGCTGGATGGGCCTCAACCGCAGCTTCCCCTCGACCTACGCCGCCAGCGCCCAGAAGGTGCTGGACCTGGCGCCTGAGTGGGTGCTGGCCGAGCACGGCGGCGCCTTCGAGTTCGACCGCGAAGACTGGCGCCGCCGCGTGGCCTGGGGCAAGGCCGGCGCGAAGGCCGCGGATGTCGTGTGCGTCAGCGGTAACCACCTCGCCGACTGGGACCCGCACCGCGTCCACGTCGAGCCGCTGGTGCAGAGGGCGAAGCCCGGTGCCGTCTTGAAGTGGACGCTGGTGGCGGCCAATACGGCGCGGGAGAAGCGGGCCTTGACGGTCGTGCTGGACGGCCGGGGCCTGACACCGGACCAGGCGTTCGAGCTGGGGGGCGGCGTGACCCGCCGCGACTTCACCACGCGGCTCGGCGAGCGGCTGCCGCCGGGCCGGCACATTTTCGCCCTGCGCACGGAAGACGGCTCCGACGGTTTCCTCGGCGTGGACGTGGCCCCCTGACACGAGCCAAGCTTGTCTTTCCCGGCGCGTGCGGGTAGCTTTTCCAGCAAAGAGACCGCCGAACCCCCGCACTGACCAAAGGGCACTCGCATGCTGGCCACGCAGATCCGCCAGAAAGACGCCGTCTTCTACTTCGTCTCCTACCCTTCCGAGGACCTGCTCACGCGCGTGCGCTTCATGAGCCGGTTCTACGACGAAGGGGCGGTGATCCAGCCCGAGGCCGTCGCGGCCGGGGACGACGTCGCCCAGTTCATCGCCCGCATCGAGCGCAGCGACAAGGCGTTCCAGCGGCAGCTGTCGCAGTCCAAGGTGCGCTCCATCCGCAACTTCTACGAGACCGCCAGCAACCAGCCGCCCATCCCTGGCACGGTCCTGCTGTTCACGCCGCAGCAGCTCCGCTTCGAGCCGCTCGGCGACCTGACGCACGTCGGCCACCTCCAGGAGCCCGACGACAAGTTCCTCATCATCGACGGCCAGCATCGCTTGGCGGCGCTGGAGTTCTACGAGCGCTCGCACCCCGAGGAGGCGAAGTCGATCCACGTGCCGTGCGTGATCTTCGACGGCCGCAGTGAGGACTTCGCCACCGAGATGTTCGTCATCATCAACTCGACGCCGACGCGCATCAACAAGAGCCACCTCATTGACCTGTACGAGCGCGTGTCGTGGGCGGCGCCGGACCGGCGCTTCGCCGCCCGCATCACCGAGGCGCTCTACAGCGCGCCGGACAGCCCGCTGCGCTACCGCATCAACCGCCTGGGCGGCCGCAGCCGGCAGGAGAAGTGGATCCTCCAGGCCGAGCTGTTCAACGAGATCCATCGCTGGGTCAAGCAGTCGTGGGCAACGATCGAGGGCGAGGGCACGGGCAAGCGCGTCTCGGAGCGCTATTACGGAATGGTCCGCGACTTCCTCAAGGCGGCGGCGCAGGTCTGGGGCGAGGCGTGGGGCAGTTCCAACTTCATGGTCACGAAGCCCGTGACGCTGAAGGCGATGCTGCGCGTCGGCGCGGACCTCGCCGCCGTGGACGCCGAGCCGGAGGAGGGCCGCGTCGAGCGCTGGCGGGCGCGTTTGGCCCCGTGGGCGGAGCGCGTGCGCGACTTCCGCTACGACGGCTTTTACGAGCGCTTCCCGGCCAAGGGGCAGGTCGAGCGGGTCGGCCGCCTGCACCGCGAGCTGGTGCGCTACGCCGGGATTCCACTGCACACCGCTGAGCGCGGGGTTGACTGACCCCTATCTAGATCATATGATGATAAAGAACGGGCCACGAAGGTTCAGACAAGGCAATCGAATCATTTGATCTTCCCTGGGCATGAGAGGCCAACTCGGGCGGACGCAAACTGCACTGGGTTGGAAGCAGGTGAGAGGAATTCGCTCTCATGTCCCAGGAAGAACTGCTCAACGAGGTCCGGGAGGAGTTGCTGCGTCTGTTGCGCGCGGATGACTGGCAGATTACCGAAACGGCCCGGCGAGACGCCTCCCCGATCTTGCGGGCCGTTGGTTCCCTGCCCACGGACGGGCTATTATCGAGTACGTGACGGACGTGCTCGAGGACGATGTACTCTGCCGCGCTCGGTTCCACGAGGTCACCTTGGGTTCGGGTGAGCCAAGTTACGCGCTGAACAACGTGGACGGCCGAGGTCTGTACATCAAGATGAAGATCGAACGCGGTCGCACGGACGAAGTTTGGGTGCTCAGTTTTCACATCAGTAAGCACCACAAGGAGTAGCTCATGGGGCGTGCCGAACAACTCACCGAACAGGACGCGCGCTGTCCAACGTGCAACGCAGGGTGGCTGCGCCCGAAGGTCGTTGAGGAGCGCTTCGACTACGAGGACGACGGCGAGACGAAGGTGGTTGTCGCCGAGAACGTGCCGGTGCGCGAGTGCGACAACCCCGCGTGCCGGGAACGGCTGAGTGGCCCCGACGCAGCGCGCATCCGCCATGAGGCGATCTGCCGCGCGCTGGGGCTGCTGACGCCGGCGGAGATCCGTCACATTCGCGAACGGGTGGCTCGCAGCCCCGAGGAATTCTGGCGCTTGACGGGCATCGGCGTGGCCACGATCTCGCGCTGGGAGCGCGGCCGGCTGCTGCAGAACCGCTCGATGGACCGCTACCTACGCCTACTCGCCTGGCGCGAGGATAATGTCGATTTCTTGCGGAGGTTGCAAGCTGGCGAGACCGGTGACTTGCCGTCACCGCGTCTCGAAATCGCCATCTTCCTCCGGACCACCCAGGCTCGCGATAAGGCGAACCAAGCTAACTTGTCCGTCTGGTCTCCTTTCCCTGCCGGGGACAACTAACGTGTATGTCATCACCTTCTACTCGTTCAAGGGAGGGGTCGGCCGAACCCTGGCCCTCGTCAACGTCGCGGCCGAACTGGCGCGCATGGGCCGCAAGGTGTTGCTGGTGGACTTCGACCTGGAGGCCCCCGGCCTGGAGACGTTCGAGCGCCTGCGGCCTCCGCCGGACCACCCCGGCATCGTCGAGTACGTCAAGGAGTACCTCGCTTCCAAGCAGTCGCCGGACGTGCGCGAGTACATCTACTCGGCGGGCACGGTCGGCAAGAAGGGTGGACAGCTCTGGGTGATGCCGGCCGGCCGCCGCGACGCGAAGTACCAGTCCACGCTGGCGTACCTCGACTGGAAGCGGCTGTACAAGGACTGCCAGGGCTACTGGTTCATCGAGGACACGAAACAGCAGTGGAAAGAAGCGTTCCAACCGGAGTTGGATTACGTCCTCATCGACTCGCGCACGGGCCATACGGACGTTGAAGGCATCTGCACGCGGCAACTGGCGGACGCGGTGGTCGTGCTGTTCTTCCCGAACGAGCAAAACCTGGTCGGGCTGAAGGACGTGTGCGCGCGGATTCGCGGGGAGCGGACGAGCGGGCTGAAGAAAGACATCCGGCTGCACTTCGTCCTGTCCAACGTGCCAGATCTGGACGACGAGGACCGGGTGCTGCGCCGTCGGCTGAAGGCGTTCCACAAGGAACTGGGCATCGACAAGCTCGACGCGGTCATCCACCGCTACGAGAGCGTGTTGCTGTTTAGCGACGCGGTTTTCGTGCTCGACAAAACACGAAGTCGCCTTGCCAGGGAATATCGCAGGCTGGCCAGGGTCCTCATGCGTGAGAACGGTGCAGACCGCGATGGAGTCCTTGCCTTCTTGCATGACTACTCGCAGCTCTTCCTTCCAGAAGTTGCACGCGGCCACACGGAGGACGAGTATCGCCTCAACCTGATCCTGCAGCACATCTTGTCTGATCGTAGGATCTCGAAAATCACTGAATTATTCTGGGACGACACCGAAGTACTTGCGAAGGTCGCCGACTGCAGGATGTTGGAGGGCTCGTTCGGTTCGGCGTTACGCCTGTTCGATCGAGTGCTTTCGATCAAGGGCGACTTTGCGCCAGCACTCCTCCACCGTGCTCTCTGTAAGAATCGTTTCGGTGATGTGCCGGGGGCGACGGCTGACCTGCTGCGATACCTACAGGCTCAGGGCCTGCAGCAACTCGACGTGCTGCGAGCCTTGCGGGAACTTGCCGCCATCTCGCCCGATTCCCTTCGCGATGCGGTCAACCTCTCGAGCGTTCGCGATTTGGATCTTCGATCAAAAAACCAGGTAGCCGAACTCCTGGCTTCAGGTCACCACGGGTTGCCGCACGCAATCGAGTATTTGGACAACCTGGTGAACAACCATGACATCAATGAGCCGGGGACCGATGCCTTGGTTGATCTGCTCGTGGATGACTTAATCCGGTCCAGGCGCTGGCAAGAGGCTCTGACTGTGATTGAGAGGGCTACCCGTGCGACTCATTCGTCGCACGTCTGCCTTGAGTTGAGTTTGGGCCACCTGGTCGCCTCTTGGGCGGTGGCGGGCACTCCGGGAGAAGACCTCTGCCGGTGGTGGCTCAACCGCGCCAATAACGAAGGCGACAGCCCTTATACGGCGCCGCTCCTCAACCAAGTCAACGCCCTGGCGTCATGGCGGCTCCGAGACGAACCGAGAGCGCTACAGGAGATCGAAGCCGCGATCCAGTGGATGAAGCGGCGCGGCCGCGACTGCTTTTCTTGCTGGCGATACGCAAGTGCTTCCCCCTCGGAGTTCCTCGAAGACTGTCACGAGATCCGCCGCATGATCCAGGGCGAACCCATCCGCCCCGCCTTCCTCGGTACCTGATCGGCTGGCGAAGAGACGCGGGAATTGCTCTCGTTCCGCGGGTAGGCTGACCGGAGAACTTCCCGCGCTCTCGCCACGGTACCTGCATGACCACCCGCCTTCTCCTCCCCGCCCTCTGCTCCCTTCTGACCGCCGCGGCGCACAGGCCTGCAAACTTTGCCGCTGTCCTGTCCCCTCCTGTTCCCTCATAATCATCTAGAGGATTCCACGCTGCTCGGGACGAACTCCCGTCGCGGCCGGCCCAGTTTCCGGGGGAGACGATGACAGGCGTTCGACAGTCGCGGCGCTGGCGGTGGACGGTCGGCGCGACCTTCAGCCTGCTGGTGCTCGCCGCCTGGGTCGCGCACCACCGCCCCGCCACCGCCCAGGTCAACCGCGACGCGCTGCGCCCCGGCCTGGTCACAACCTACCGCGACGACAAAGCCGTCAGCGAGATCGTCCAGCTCGAATCGACGATTGCCCTCGCGCTCAAGGCCGGCGAGGCGGCGCACCCGCGGCTCTCGGCTGGCGGCGGCACCGTCCGCTGGGAGGGGTATCTCAACATCCTGCGCGCCGGCGACTACGCGTTCAGCGCCTCCCTCCGCGGCAAGCTGCGCGTCACCGTCGGGGGCAAGGAGGTCCTCCGCGCCGAGGTCAAAGGCGACCGCCCGCAAGAGGTCGAAGGCCGTACTATCCGTCTGGAGTCGGGCCTCCAGCCGCTCACCGCCGAGTTCACGCGCCTGCACGGCGCGGCCCGCGCCACCGTCTCATGGAAGGCGCCGGGCGTCTACCGCGAGCCGCTGCCCCACTTCGCCCTCCGCCACCTGCCCGCCAAGGCGCCACGCGCCCTCACCACCACCCACCTCCAGGAGCGCGGCCGGGTCCTCGTCGAGGAACTGGCCTGTGCGAGCTGCCACCGCCCCACCGACAAGGACCGCCTGGGGCAGGGCTTGCAGTCGCGCCAGGCGCCGGACCTGTCGCGGGCGGGCGGCCGCCTCCATGCGGGCTGGATCTATCACTGGCTCACTTCAGCCCCGCGCGAACACCCGCACCGCGTCATGCCGCAGGTGTTCGGCGATGACGAGGCGGGCCGGACGGAGGCCTACGCGGTCACCCGTTACCTGGCATCGCTCGGCGGCCCGCTGAAAGCGAGTACACGGCAGCCCGACCCCAACCAGCTCAAGACCAGCGTGGGACGCGGCAAGCGCCTCTTCACCACGACCGGCTGCGTCGTCTGCCACGCCGACCCGCCGAGCGCCAGGGGCGGTAAAAAGTCCACGGACGAAGAGGCCGAGTGTTGCCGGATGGAGGATGCGCCGGGGGCGCCGACCGCGGTCTTCGCCCTGGCGAGCGCCGCCGGGCCGCGCAACTATCCGCTGGGCGACGCGGCGAGCAAGACCACGCCCGAGAGGCTTGCCGAGTACCTCGCGAACCCGCTCGCCATCGACCCGAGCGGCCGCATGCCGAACCTGCTGCTCACCGTCAAGGAGGCCCGCGACCTGGCGAACTACCTGGCCTTCGGGAAAAGCCCCGCGAAGGCCCATCTTCTGCCCGTCGAGCCGGCGAAGGGCCAGAAACTCGCCGCGTTCCAGCGCGTCGATCCGCGCCCCGACGAACTGACCGCCTTCCAGCGCTTGCCGGCCGACCGCCAGTGGGCCGACCTGGGCAAGCGCCTGGTCATCGAGAAGGGCTGTAACAACTGCCACACGCTCGCGCCCGGCGGCCAGCCGTTCGCCAACACCTTCGCCGATGCCTCCTTCGAGGACATCAAAAATCCGGAAAGCCACGTCCGCGGCTGCCTGGCGCCCGAGGCGAAGGCCCGCGGCAAGGCGCCGCTGTTCGCGCTGCGGGACGCGGACCGCACGGTCCTCCGCGCCTTCCTGAAGGACGGTGCGGGCGGGGCCGGATCGCCCAGCCGCGCCCACGCGGCCCGCGTGGCCCTGCAACGCTTCAACTGCCTGGCCTGCCACGGTCGTGACGGCGAGGGCGGCCTGACGCCGGACCTGGTCCAGCAGCTGCGCCGCTACGAGAAGGCCGAGGACGCCGAGTCGTTCACGCCGCCGCCCCTCACCGGCGTCGGCCACAAACTGCTGACGCCGTGGCTGCGCCAGGTGCTGCTCGACGGCGGCCGCGCCCGCCCCTGGATGGGCCTGCGGATGCCGCAGTTCGCCAAGGACCACGTCGGCAAGTTGCCCGAGGCACTGGCCGCCCTCGACGGCGACGAGCCGCAGGACGCCCCGGACAAGGTCGTCCTGACGCCCGCGAAGATCCAGGCCGGCCGCAAGCTGGCGGGCAAGAGCGCCCTGGGCTGCATCTCCTGCCACGACATCGCCAACATCCCCAACCCCGGCACGCGCGGCCCCGATCTGGCCCTGCTCGCGGGCCGACTGCGCTATCCGTGGTATCGCCGTTGGCTGGAGTCGGCCCAGCGCATGCAGCCGGGGACGAAGATGCCTACCGTCTTCCCCGACGGCCGTTCGCTGCTGGACAGCGTGCTGGGCGGCAACGCCGAAGCCCAGTCCGAAGCGATGTGGGCGTACTTCGCGCTCGGCCCCGGTCTGCCGCTGCCGGACGGCATGGAGCCGCTCAAGGGCCTGGCGATCGAGGTCAAGGACCGGCCCGTTCTGCTGCGCACCTTCCTGAACGACACCGGCACGCGGACCGTTGCGGTCGGCTACCCGGGCGGCGTCTCGATCGCGTTCGACGGCACGGCCTGTCGGGTGGCCTACGGCTGGGCGGGGCACTTCCTCGATGCCGCGCCGGTCTGGGACAACCGCGGCGGGGCGCCGGCGAAACTGCTCGGCCAGCGCTTCTGGACTTCGCCGCCGGGCTGCCCCTGGGCGGTGAACGACTCGAACGAACCGCCCGACTTCGCCGCCCAGGCGCGCGACCCGGCGTTCGGCGGCCCGGTCCTCGAGGGCAAGGTCTTCACGGGGAAACGGCAACTTTTCCTCGATGGCTACGCTCTGGACAAAGACGGCCTGCCCACGTTCCGCTACCACCTCGCGCCGGAGGTCGGCGGGACGGTCAAGGTCGAGGAGCGCCCTGAACCGCTGCGCGCCGTGGCGGGCGTCGGCGTGGCGCGCCGCTTCCACCTGGAGGCGCCGGCCCGCAAGAACTTGTGGCTGCACGCGGGCGAGAGCGGCCAGCAGCCGCGCCTGCTCGACGCCCAGGGCAAGGCGTTGCCGGTAGAAGTCAAGGGCAACACGGAGGAGGTGGCGGCGGACCGGCGGCTGGTGCTGACGCACGGGGGCCGCGTCCACGTGCTGGCCACGACGGACGCACCCAGGGATGCCGTCTGGGTGGTGCGCCGCGGCGCGGGGTCGTCGTGGCAGGTGCTGCTGCGGCTGCCAGGCGGCGAGAGGCCGACGCGGGCGCGGCTGCGCGTGGAGGTGTGGTCGCCCTGGCGCGACGACCCGGCGCTGCTGCGCGAACTGGCGTCGGGCAAGTAGGAGGCCGCATGCTTTGCCACATTTGCGGCGAGCCGGCGGTCGGCCAGTGTCAGAACTGCAACCTGTACTACTGCCCCCGCCACGGTCGCGTGTTCTGCACCGTCTGCAAGGGCGGCGAGCAGGTCGCCGCCGGCCCGCCGCCCTGGACCGAGAAGGCGCCCGAGGCGGAGCGGGTGAGCACCGCCCCCCTGGCCCCGGACGGCGAGAAAGGCGTCCGCCTGCGCTGCTTCCACTGCGGCCAGCCGACGGACCGGGTGTGCGGCGTCTGTGGCAGTGCGTTCTGCGGCGCTCACCGCGGCTGGCGCGCGGTCCGGATTGGCCGCTACACCATGCGCCGCGTCGTGTGCGATCGCTGTGCGGGCGCCCCGAGTTGGCTGAAGCTGCAGACGAAATGGCTGATCGCCTGGGTGCTGATCCTGGTGGCACTGGCGATTTACTGGCTGCTGGGCGTTTACTGAGAACAGCACGGTCTCGGCCGACGACCGTATAACGCGACAGCGCATGACCAACGTCACGAGGAGCCGGCCCATGCCGCAACAATCTTCTGCCACCGGCTGTCCCGACCTGCTGCGGTCCGCCCGCCTCAGCCGCCGCGGTCTGCTGCAATTCGGCGGCGTCGGCCTTCTCTCCGCCGGACTGCTCCACCTCCTCGAAGACCGCGCACGCGCCGACCGCCGCGGGCTTGCCGCACAGCGCGGCAGCGCCCGCGCCTGCATCATCCTCTTCCAGGTGGGCGGCCCTTACCAGTGCGACACCTTTGACCCCAAGCCGCTGGCGCCCGAGGAGGTGCGCGGCCCGTTCCGGCCCATCGCCACGCGCGTCCCCGGCCTGCGCGTCACCGAGGCCCTGCCGCGCATCGCCGCCCACGCGGACAAGATCGCCGTCCTCCGCGCCGTCCACCACACCATCCGCTGCCACAACCCGGCCATCTACTGCAGCCTCGCCGGCCGCGAGCTGACCGACCCCATGGCCGTCTCCAACCGCACCAACGCGACGCGTACCGACCACCCCCATTACGCCTCCGTCGTCGCCCGCCTCCGCCCCGGCATCCCGTCCATGCCCCACCACGTCATCGTCCCCGACGTGGTCTACAACGGCGCCGCGAAGTCGCCCGGTCTGCTCGGCGGCTACCTCGGCGCCGCCTACGACCCCTTCGTCCTCGGCGCCGACCCCAACGCCCCGAACTACCGCGTCGAGGGCACCGACCTGCCGGACAACGTCGATCGCCCCCGCTTCGCCCGCCGCCAGGGCCTCCTGCAGCGCCTCGACGCCGAGCGCCGCCGCCTCGACCACAGTGGCGCCGTCGGCACCATGGACGCCTTCTACCGGCGGGCCTTCTCGCTCCTGACCTCGTCGCGCGCCCGGCAGGCGTTCGACCTGAACGAGGAGCCGGCCCCAGTGCGCGACCGCTATGGCCGGCACACCATGGGCCAGGGCGCCCTCCTCGCCCGCCGCCTCGTCGAGTCCGGGGTGCCGTTCGTGACCGTCTTCTCGCACACGCGCGTCGAGCGCGAGAGCTGGGACACGCACAACCGCCATTACGAATTGTCGCGCACTCGGCTCCTGCCGCCGGCCGACCAGAGTTTCAGCGCCCTGCTGGAAGACCTCGACGTGCGCGGGCTGCTGTCGGAGGTGCTGGTCGTATGGATGGGCGAGTTCGGGCGGACGCCGCGCATGGGGGTCAACTTCTCGAACAACAGCAACAACGTCGGCGGCCGCGATCACTGGTGCAACTGCTACTCGGTGGTGCTGGCCGGCGGGGGCGTGCGCGGCGGGCAGGTGGTCGGCTCGTCGGACGGCCAGGGCGGCTACCCGCGCGAGCGGCCCGTTCACGTCAGCGACGTGGCGGCGACGATCTACCACGCCCTCGGTGTCGATCCGCGGGCGCAGCTGTACGATATTCAGGGGCAACTGCGCTTCATCTGTGACGGCAACCCCGTCCAGGAAATCTTTTAGGGAGACGCCGCCCGCCACGAGGGCCGGCCCGTCGCCGTGGCCGATTTCGCCTCGGCGGCGGAACTTTTCGCGGCAATTGTGGTCTAATGGAGATGGGGCACCCGGCGCACCCGCCGGGCCGCTTCCGCCTGTCCTGGCTCACGCCCGGGGTTCCGAAGACTTCCCCCCGGGCTTCTTGTCGAGGGAGTTCCGACAATGCGTAGACTCGCTGCCTGTCTCGCCCTGCTCGTGGCCGTCCCCCTGCTGCTGCCGTACCCGGCGGTCGGCCAGGGCAGGCCCGCCAAGAAAAAACTCAAGCAGGAAGTCGCGACGCCAGAAGACTACGCCGCCGTCCGGAAGATGAAGGAGATCAGCGGGGTCGTGACCTCCTTCGACGCCGCCGAGAAGACCGTGACCCTGAAGGTGGACTACAACACCTACGAGGTCGTCCCGCCCAGGCCGGGGCAGCAGAACCCGGCCGACCGCCAGATGCAGGCACTCCTGAAGCAGCAGCAGGCGCTCGCCAAGGAGGCCCAGGTCATCCAGCGGATCCGCAACCCGATCCAGCAGCAGCAGCGACTGGCGGCGTACCAGATCCGCCTTCAGCAGTTCCAACTTCAGGTCGCCGCCGCCCAGGCCCAGGGACCCAAGGTCAACACCAAGACCATCGCGCACACCAAGGAACTCGACTTCGACTTCGTCCCCGAACCCAAGGTGGCGCGGGCGAACTTGCCGATGGAGTACGACGACAAGGGCAAGGTCAAGGAGTACACCGAGGCGGAGAAGAAGAAGCTGCGCTCCCCGGATTTGGCCGGCTACACCGCCAAGTTCGAGGATCTCGAGCCGGGCCAGACGGTAAAGCTCTACCTCGCCAAGCCCAAGCCGGCCAAGAAGAAGAACGACCCCGCGGCCAAGAAACCCGCGGAGGGAGACTCCAGGGACGGCGCGGCCAAGAAGGTGGAGGACCCGGTCAAGAAGGCGGACGCGCAGCCCAAGGAGACGGCCGACGAGAAGAAGACCGAGGGCGTCAAGACGCCCGGAACCAAGATCGGCGAGAACGACAAGGCCGACACGCCGGAACGGCCGATCGTGCGTATGGTCCTGATCCTCACCGAGGCGGACCCCGCCGCGGCATCGTCGGCCAAGGGCAAGCGGA
>JBBRPS010000027.1:0-28043 GCA_038227745.1 Gemmatales bacterium
GCGCGCTCGCCCCCGCGTAGCGGGATCTGGCTCACCGCTCGCGGCTAAACGAAATGTGGGGGCTAACGGATGTTCGATGTCATCTTCGGACGGCGGGCGCCGCGTTGCGACGGCGTGTCGCGGCGTGACTTCCTGCGCGTCGGCGCCGTCGGGGCGATGGGCCTGACCCTGTCGAGGGCGCTCCGCGCCGAGGCCGATAGTCCGAGTCGGCGTTCCCACGCCCGCGCCCGCTCGGTGATTCTGGTGTACCTCGGCGGCGGCCTGTCGCACCACGACAGTTTCGACCTCAAGCCAGAGGCGCCGGAGGAGATCCGCGGCATCTACCGGCCGATCGACACGAACGTCTCCGGCCTGCGCATCGGCAATTTGCTACCGCACATGGCGCGGGTGATGGATAAGGTGGCGCTGATCCGTTCGGGCGCCCACAACAACGACCACCACGAGACGGCGACGAACTGGGTGATGTCGGGCCGTTTCGGCTCGGCGTTCGGCGACTACCCGGCGGTCGGCGCGGTGGTGTCGCACCAGCTCGGCTTCCGCGGCGCGCTGCCGCCGTACGTCTCGGTGCCGCGCAACCCGTCGTTCACCTGGGAGCTGGGCAAGAGCGCCTACCTCGGCGGCCGCTACGAGTCGTTCCGCACCGGCGACCCCAGCGCCGCGGGCTTCCAGGTGCAGGACGTCGCGCCGGTGGAGCCGCTGACGCCGCGCAGCGCCGCCCGCCGCCAGTCGCTGCTGCAGGCGGTGGACGGCCTCGCGCGCCAGGTCCAGGGCAATGACCAGATCGCGACGTACGGCGAGTTCCAGCGGCGGGCGGCGGCGCTGGTGCTGTCGAGCGAGGCCCGCAGCGCCTTCGCGATCGACCGGGAGAGCCCGGCCCTGCGCGACCGCTACGGCCGGACGACATTCGGCCAGAGCTGCCTGCTGGCGCGGCGGCTGGTGGAGCGCGGCGTGCGCTTCGTGACGGTGAACAACGGCGGCTGGGACCACCACGCGCGGATCTGGGACGGCCTGGGCCGGCGGCTGCCGGAGTTCGACCGCGGCTTCTCGGCGCTGCTGGAGGACATGGGCTCGCGCGGCCTGCTGGCGGAGACGCTGGTGGTGGTGATGGGCGAGTTCGGGCGGACGCCGCGCGTGAACCGTGAGGTGGGACGCGACCACTGGGGGCCGGCGGCGTCGCTGCTGTTCGCCGGCGCCGGGGTGCGCGGCGGCCAGGTGATCGGCGCGACGGACCGCCAGGGCGCCTACGTGACGCGCCGCCCGGTGGCGCCCGCGGACGTGGCCTACACGATTTACGAGGCGGTCGGCGTCGATCCGCACCGCTGGCTGATACACCCGGAGGGCCGGCCGATCGAGATCCTCGACCGCGGCGAGCCGGTCCGCGAACTGTTCTCGTAAGAGCGCCTCACAGGACGTGGGGCAAGTTGCCAACTTGCCGGGAACAATGGCAAGTTGCCAACTTGCCGGGACCAATGGCAAGTTGGCAACTTGCCCCACGTCCTGTGAGGGGCTGTGGGCTTTGGCGCGGAGGACTACGGAGCCATGAGGCCAAGGCGGTTTGTCACTCTCGTTTTCCTCTCCGCGCTCTCCGCCTTCTCTGCGGTGAGTTCTCTGCCGCATGCCCCGGCCCAGGACAAGAAGAAGCCCGAGAAGAAACAGCCGCCGCGGGTGACGATGGTCATTCCGCTCGGGGCGGCGCCGGGCAAGACGACGAAGCTGACGGTCCGCGGCCTGAAGCTCGACGGCGCCACGGGACTGCGATTCACCAACGCGAAGGTGACGGCGAAGGTCGTCGGCAAGGGCAAGGCGGCGGTGCCCGACAAGAACCCGGACCAGGTCGGCGACACGCAGGTGGTTGTGGAGATGACGCTCCCCGCGGGCCTGCCCGGCGAGCCGCTGTCGTTCGTCGTGCTGACGCCTGCAGGCGAGAGCGGCCCGCACAAGCTCCTCGTCGAGACCGCGCTGCCGGTGATCGCGGAGAAGGAGCCGAACGATGGCTTCAAGCAGGCGCAGCCGATCCGGGTTCCGCAGGTCGTGGACGGCATGATCAGCCGGCCGAAGGACGTGGACGTGTTCCGCTTCGATGGCCGTGCCGGGCAGCGGCTGGTGCTGGAGGTGCTGGCGGCGCGGCACGGGTCGGCGCTCGACTCGATCCTGACGCTGTACGACGCGGAGGGCCGCGAGGTGGCTGGCAACGACGACATGCCGGGGAGCGTGGATTCGCGGCTGGAGGTGACGCTGCCGCGCGACGGGGTGTATTACGTCAGCCTGATCGACGCCCACGACCAGGGCGGCCCGGCGCACGTCTATCGGCTGGTGGTCCGGTAACTGCGGTTAGTAGCCGACTCGCGGAGCGAGTCGGGGTGCTGGTCCCCGACTCGCGGAGCGAGTCGGCCACGAACCGACTACTTCGGCACGACCTGCCGCAAGGCCATGCCGAAGCGGATCCGGCCGTACGTGGCGTCCGTCGTGATTAGCTGCGTGTTCAGGATGCGCCCGGTGGCGACGTCCACGTCGAGGAACCCGAGCAGCGTCGCCTCGACGAAGTTGTCGTCGTCGCGGTGATAGAACGTGTGCTTCATCCGCAAGCCGCCGTCGATTCGAGCCCGGGCAATCCCGTCCTTGACGGACACCACCGTGGCCTTCAGTTCCTGCCGGTCGATGCGGTTCTTCGAGACGTTGTTGTTCTCGGTGGACGGGTAGAAGTGCCGCAGTACCTTCGCCGCCACCTGCCGGTCCAGTTCCCAGCTCCTGCCGATGGTCAACGGGCCTTTCGGCACCAGGCGAGACCACTCCTCCTTGCCGAGCACGATCCAGTCCTCGACGGGATAAGCCCCCCAATTCCCGGACCGGGTCGTGCCGAGCACCGTCTTCGTCGGCACATCCTGCCCTTGCTGGCGCACCACGTTGCGACCGACCAGGTGCAGCACCAGCGAATCGGCAGCTGCCTTCGGGGCCGCGGCCTGGGAGGACGGCGGCACGACCGTCTTCCCTGCCGGCACCTTCAGACGGTCGATGGTGCGTTCGAGGAGCGCCGTCAGTTCCTCGACCTTGCTGGCGACCGCGACGTGCTGCGAGCCGACGGGATGCCCTTCGGGATCGAGGAGGTAGACGTGGACCGTGCCGGCGGACATCTTCGCCTCGAGCGTCTCCCTGCGGATCCGCTGGACCTCCTTCTTGACCGCCGGCGAGGCGTCGGCGTTCTTGAAGACGTCTTCGTTGGAGAGGTAGACGGGCACGAAGTGGGCGTTGATGAGGTCAATGACTTTGGGGCTGGAGAGCGAACTCGCTCGGATCGCCTGGGCACCGCCTCAGCAGCGGCCGACCGCCATGTGACCGTCGTGCGTGAAGAGGAAGATCGGGCGGTTGTGTTCCTTCGCCAGCCGGCGAGCTTCGAGAATGTCCTTCACCCAGCCGATCTCGTCGAAGCGACGCTCGCCGGGGGCAGGCTGCCACAGCTGGATGCGTTTGCCGACGAGGGGGGCGGGATCCTCGGGAAGGCGTTTCTCCTGGGTGCCGGCGAAACCGGCGAACGCGGCAGTCCCCAAAAAAGCCAGAACGGCGCCCGGTCTGATGTTCATCGCGTCTCCGAACGATGGCGGGTTGGAATGGGTTGGCTCGCAGTTGCTGAAACAGGGGGTATTCTACAGGCTCAGGTCCTGGTCGCAAGCCGCGGACCTGGCGAATCGACCTGGGACGGGGCGGCGCCTCCGCGCCGCCGGCCGGACCGTTACACCCCGCCCGCCCGCCAGGCCCGCGCCCCGAAGCCGCCTGGACAGCCCGCGCAAAAACGTTTAGACTAAGAATAGTAGAATTAAAGAACAGGATTTCAGATACATTCCCGCTTCCATTTCTTCTGGGAGGTCTGTTTGACGACTGCAACGCTCGTGGAGCCACGGCAAGGTTTCCACACCCTCGCACTCTCTCCCGCGGTCCTCGACGCCCTCGAGCGCGTCGGCTATATCGAACCTACCCCGATCCAGGCTGCCCTGATCCCCGAAGCCCTCACCGGGCGGGACGTCATCGGCCAGGCGCAAACGGGCACCGGCAAGACGGCCGCCTTCCTCCTGCCCTTCCTCAACCGCTGGCGCGACGACGGCCAGCCCGGCCCGGAGATGCTGGTCCTGGGCCCCACGCGCGAGCTGGTAATGCAGGTCGGCGAGGAGGCCAACCGGCTGTCCCCGAGCCCGCGCTGCCGCACCGTCGCCATCTACGGCGGCCAGCGCTTCCGCGAACAGCTCTCGTCCATGCAGAAGGGCCTCACGATCGCCGTCGGCACGCCGGGCCGCGTCCTCGACCACCTGGCGCGCGGCACCCTGAACTTCGACGGCGTCCGCTACCTCGTCCTCGACGAGGCCGACCGCATGCTCGACATCGGCTTCCGTCCGGACATCGAGCGGATCTTGCGCCACTGCCCGAAGGACCGGCAGACGCTGCTGCTCTCCGCCACGCTGCCGCCGCCGGTGCTGCGGCTGGCCCAGCGCTACATGCGCGACCCTCTCAACATCAACCTCTCGCCGGAGCGGGTCACCGTCGAGAACATTCGCCAGCTGTACATCACCGTCGATCCCGAGAAGAAGTTCGACCTGCTTCTCAAGGTGATGGCGCGCGAGAAGGCGCGCCAGTGCATCATCTTCTGTGAGCGCAAGCGGTCGGCGCACGACCTGTTCCTGGAGCTGCGCCACCACTGCAAGAAGGTCGCGGTGATGCACGGGGATCTGCCGCAGCCGCTGCGCGAGCGCATCATGAAGCGCTTCCGAGAAGGGGTGATCACGTACCTCGTCGCGACGGACGTGGTCGGCCGCGGCATCGACGTGATTGGCATCTCGCACATCATCAACTACGACCTGCCGCACGACATCGAGAACTACGTCCACCGCATCGGCCGCACCGGCCGCATGGGCAAGGACGGCGTCGCCATCGCCTTCGTCACGCCCGAGCAGGGCAAAGAACTGACGGCGATCGAGAGCTTCATCAACGAGGAAGTCACCGAGGATCGGATCGCGGGCTTCCAGGCCTGCACGCCGCGCCCCGAGCCGGACCCCGACGAGCCGCCGCCCCCGCCCAGGCCGGTCGTGCCGATCTTCGGCCGCCGCACCAAGCGCTACAGCAACCGCCTGTAAGCGAACGAGGCGAAGCGCGTGAAGGAAGCCCACGGCACAAAGGTCGTGGGCTTGTTTTTTGCGCTCGGCCGACAGCGTCCTTCGCCTTCCCTTTTGGTACCATACCCTTAGATCTACAAGGGGCCACCGCATCCACGATCCGTCCCGAGAACCCTGCCGATGGAACTCGTCCAGAAGCTGTCGCTGCTGACCGCCCGGCAACTCTTTGCCGACATCGCCGCCGCACGCGGGGAGGGCGCCCGGGTGCAGCTTGCCGATCTGCTGGACCGGCACGCCGACGGCGCGCTGCTGGCGGCCGCCCTGGCGCGGGCCCAGGCGCGGTCCTGGAAGGCCGTGGAGATCGTGCTGGCGGGCGAGTCGTTTTGGGACGGCTGCATGGTCTTCCTGTCCCCCGAGGACTCCAGGGCCCTCCGGGCAAGGGTCGAATCGCTGCGCGAACAGACGCTCTTGCCGGGAAGCACGGAGGCCGCCGTCGAGCGGCGCCGCCAGTGTCTGCACGAGCTGCGCAAGGCGCACCAGGCAGGCCTGCAGGTGGAGGGCACGTTCAACCTCCGGGCGCTGGCCCAATCCCTGAGGGCGACGGGCGACGAGGCGGAGGCGCCGGGCAAGCGCCTCGCGGGCGAGCTGCGCCGGGCCGACTACCCGGCGCTGGCCGACCTGCTCGAGCCGCGCCGTGCCGGCGATGTCCCCCTCGTCGTGGCCGCCCTGCAACACTTCCTGCGCCGCGAGCTCGACAATGCCCCGGACCTGCGGCAGGCCCTCGGGCTCGACACGGCCCGACCGCTGCCCGAGTCGCAGGAGGCTGCCCTGGGGATGATCGGCGACGTGATGGCGGTACACGGCCGCGGGCTGCAGGAATGGCTGTCCGACGAGGAGGCCGACACGCCGCCGCCGAAGCCCCCGGCGCCGGCGCCGGCCGCGAGTACCGACGAGGCCGCCCCCGCAGAGGAGGGCCGCGGTTCCACGAAACGTCCCGGCCTGTGGGCGTGGGCCGGCACCCTGGCGGTCCTCGTCATACCGATCCTGCTGATGCTCTGGGTGGTCCGCGGCTACACGGTCACCGAGGAGCAGCGCTTCGTCGGCGATGGCGGTCCGGTCCGCAGCGTCGCCTTCCTGCCGCCGGACGGCCGACAGATCGTCTCCGCCGGCGACGACGGCACGCTCCGCCTGTGGGACGCCCAGACGGGCCAGGAGGTGCGCAAGTTCAAGGGGCACGTCTCCAAGGTCACGGGACTGGCGGTTTCTGCCGACGGCCGTCGCCTGCTCTCCAGCGACAAGGACACGGCGCGCCTGTGGGACGTCGAGAGCGGCAAGGAGGTCAACGGCCTGGCCCTGCCCGCGGACGCGAACCCCGAGGACAGTTTGATCGCGCTCGGGTTCGCGGAGGGACGTTCGCTGGCGCTCTTCCGAACCAAGAGCGGCAAGCTTTTCCAGATCTGGGACGTGAAGGACAAGAAGGGGCTGGGGACCTTCCCCGGCGAGGAGGCCGTCCTCCACTGTCTCACCCTGTCGCCCGACGCCCGTCATGCCCTGTGCGGGGAGAACGATTTTGCATCCCTGTGGGACCTGAAAAAGGGCAAACGCACGCTGCGGCTGGAGGGGCACACGGGGCCGGTGACGGCCGTCGCCTTCTCCGCGGACGGCAGCCGGGCGGTGACGGGCGGCGTCGATGAGACGGTCCGCGTGTGGGACCTCGGGACGGGCAAGCAGCTTGAGGCGTTCAGCAAGACGGCCAGCCCCGTGGTGGCGGTGGCGCTGGACCGCGCGGGCAAGCGGGTGCTCTCGGGCGCCAGCGGCCGCAAGGGTTCTCCCTTCAACCCGAAGAACCGAATCGAGGACCGCCGGCCGCTGCGCCTGTGGGACATGGCGACCGGCCGCGAGCGGACATCGCTGTTCACGGGGCCGGAGGGGGCGGTCTGGTCGGTCGCGTTCGCGCCCGACGGCAGCCGGGCGCTATCCGGCGGGGAGGACGGGGTCGTCCGCCTCTGGGTAGTGCCATAGTAATGCCGCGAGGGACTTCCCATGCCTCTGAAGACGAAACGCTGGAACGACCCGAAGGAGGCGGACGACGGGTGGCGCGTGCTGACCTGTCGCTACCGCCCGCGCGCCCTGGCGAAGAAGGATGAGACCTGGGACACCTGGTATGCCGATCTCGGCCCGAGCAAGGAACTCCACGCCGACTTCTACGGCAAGAAAGGGCAGCCGATCGACTGGGAGGAGTTCCGCCGCCGTTACCTGGAGGAGATCAAGCAGCAGGAGGAGTCGATCGCCTTCCTTGCCGAGTTGCTGGCGGAGGGAAAACCGATCACGCTCCTCTGCTCCACGGCCTGCACCGACGAGAGCCGTTGCCACCGCTCCTTGCTGCGGCAGGTGATCGAGGAGCGGGTGGCCGCCCTCCAGACGGGCTGCGCTTCCCCGGCCGCTCCCACGCCCGACGGTAGAGGGTAACGGCACGGAGCGGGCTTGTCGTTTCGCGCTTTCCTTCATGGTGAAGCTGTGCGGATCGTGGCCGACTCGCTCCGCGAGTCGGTCTGGTGTGTGTGTGTCGGGGCGCAATGCAATCCATTTTCGTGGCCGACGCGCTCCGCGCATCGGTCGGCAACTCCGCCCCCCGACTCGCGGAGCGAGTCGGCCACGATCCGCTACACCCAAAGGCAACTTGCTCTAGCCAGATCCGGCATGAGGAGAGCCAGGCCGGCAGTTCGTGCCCACGGCCCGAGTGCTCGCCGCCGCCAAGTCAACTTGCGGCCTTTACCGCATCGCGACTAAAATGACACCTTCGTCACAGGAAGTCCCCACCCGGGCCTCGCCGCCCGGTCCGCTAGCCAGGCTGGTACACGTGTCTCCACAACCGACCGTCCCCGAAGGGAAGGGAAGCCACCGCCGGGTCGTCGTGCTGGGATCGACCGGCTCGGTTGGCACGAGCTGCCTCGACGTCGTCCACACCCTGGGCGACCGCCTCAGCGCCGTCGGCCTCAGCGCCCACAGCAGCTGGGAGTCCCTCTTCGAGCAGGCCCGCCGTTTCCGTCCGCGCTGGGTCGCCGTCACCGACCCCGCCGCCTCCCGCGATCTCGACGCCTCGCGCCTCGGCCCCGGCACCCGCCTGCTGACCGGCGTGGACGGCATCGTGGAGATGGTGAGCGACCCCGAGGTGGACGTGGTGGTGACGGCCATCGTCGGCGCGGCTGGCCTGACCGGCACCTGGGCCGCGCTCGAGGCCGGCAAGACGGTCGCGGTCGCCAACAAGGAAACGCTGGTCATGGCCGGTCCGCTGGTCATGGACCTGGCCGCCCGCCGCGGCGCCCGCGTCCTACCCGTGGACAGCGAGCACAGCGCCATCTTCCAGGCCATGCGCAGCGGCACGGCGGCTGAGGTTGCCCGCGTGGTCCTGACCGCCAGCGGCGGGCCCTTCCGCGGCCGCCGCCGTGAGGAATTGCAGGACGTGACCGTGGACGAGGCGCTGCAGCACCCGACCTGGCGCATGGGGCCGAAGATCACGGTCGACTCCGCGACGCTGATGAACAAGGCCCTGGAGGTGATCGAGGCCCGCTGGCTGTTCGGCCTGGCGCCGGAGCAGATCGAGGTCATCATCCACCCCGAGTCGGTCATCCACTCGTTCGTCGAGTTCATCGACGGCTCGGTCCTGGCCCAGCTCTCGCCGCCCGACATGCGGCTGCCGATCCAGTACGCTCTGACCTACCCGGAGCGCGTGGCGGGGCCGACGCGCAAGCTGAAGTGGGGCGAGCTGGGGGCGTGGCATTTTGAACAGCCGGATGTGGAGACGTTCCCCGCCCTACAATTAGGCTATGAGGTCGCCCGCCGCGGCGGGACGTGTGGGGCGGTGCTCAACGCCGCCAACGAGGAGGCGGTCGGCCGGTTCCTGGCCGGCGAACTGGGCTTCCTCGACATCCCGCGCGCCTGCGGCGCGGTGCTCGCGAACCACAACTATAGCGCCCGGCCGACGCTGGCCGAACTGCACGCGGCGGACCGATGGGCGCGACAGGAGGTACGTCGTTGGACAGCCACGAAAACCATGCTTTCCAGCCCGAGATGACTCCGGTGAAGGAGTCGCGGGAGTCGGCCGCTCCGGAGCCCGAAAGGGAGCCGACGCTCGGCGAGTGGCTCAGGAGCAACGGCCCGGTGCTCGCCATCCTGGGGGCGCTGTTCGTCTACTTGTACCTCAAGTTCGACACCGATGGCCTGTTGGCGATCGGCAAGGCGGCCGTGGGGCTGGGGTTCGTGATCTTCATCCACGAGCTGGGCCACTTCCTCGTCGCCAAGTGGTGCGACGTCCACGTCACGGTCTTCAGCATCGGTTTCGGTCCGGCGATTCCCGGCTGCACGTTCCAGCGCGGGGAGACGACGTACAAGCTGGCTCTGTTCCCGCTGGGCGGCTACGTGCAGATGGTCGGCCAGGTGGACGGCGACGAGTCGGGTGACGGCAGCGACGACGACCCGCGCTCGTACCGCAACAAGACGGTCGGCCAGCGCATGGCGATCATCTCGGCGGGCGTCGTGATGAACGTGATCCTGGCGGTCATCTGCTTCGTGGTGGTTTTCCAGGGCCCGGGCAAGGACCGCAAGGCTGCCATCGTCGGCGCCGTGGACACCGGCAGCCCCGCGTACCGCAAGGCCCTCCCGGTCGGGGCGGTGATCGACCAGATCGGTAGCGTGAAGAAGCCGTACTTCGAGGACCTGATGGTCACGGTGATGGGCACGGAGGCGGACGAGCAACTCGACATCGTGTACCGGCTGCCGCACAAGGAGCCCCAGGCTCTGAAGATCGAGCCGCGCAAAAGCGACACGGATGACCGGCCGATGCTCGGCATCTCGCCGGCGCCGGCGCCGCAGTTCGGCCTGAAGCGCGACTACCAGCGAGGCTTGAAGAACCCGGTGCGCCCGCGCAGTTCCGCCGCCGGCGCCACGCCGGCGCCCCCCGAGTTCGGCGACGCCCTCGTCGCCATGACCGACCCCAAGACGCTGGAGGTGACCGAGTTGCCCAGGGACCCGCGCCAGCCAGACGGCGACCAGCGCGATTACTTCGAGTTCGCGCGCCGCATGCGCCTGCTGGCCGGCAAGTCGGTGACGATCCAGGTGGAGCGCACCGACGAGAACGGCAAGAAGGAGCGGAAGGACATCACGTTGCCGCCGGCGTACCACTTCACGATCGGGGCGCGGATGCAGATGGGGCAGATCACGGCGCTGCGCCAGGGCGGCCCGGGCGAGGCGGCCGGCGTCCAGTCGCGCGTGCCGACGAAGAGCCACGAGGGCGACGTCATCGAGCAGGTCGAGGTGACGGAGCCGGACGGCGGCGTCACGCGCTTCCCGGAGGAGCCGCGCCGCTTCCTGGGCCTTCCTCTCGGCGAGGGCAGGCCGCTGGACCCGGTGCGACTGCCGGACCAGCTGCGGGCGTGGGCGAAGCGCCTGGGCGACGCGGGCAAGGCGGGCGAGCGCTTCGTGACGCTGCAGGTGCGCCGCCACGGTGTGCAGGCCGGCGGCCCGATCCACGAAACGAAGCGGCTGAAGCTGAAGTGGGACGAGGCGTGGCAGGACAACAACGAGGTGCCGATGGGCCTGAACTCGCCGCTGTCGATCCCGGGCTTGGGTCTGGCGTACCAGGTCAAGACGACCGTGGCGGGCGTCGAGGGCGGCGCGGCGGACGACCCGGCGAAGGCGCTGCAAGCCGGCGACGTGGTCAAGAAGCTGCGCTACCTGGCGGTGTCCGGCGGCAAGGACGAGTCGAAGCTGAGCGACTGGTTCGACCTGACCTCGGAGCAGTGGGCGCAGGTGTTCATGATCCTGCAGATGCCGCAGATAACGGAAGTGCAGGTGGAGGTCGAGCGCACGGGCAAGGACGGCACGCGCGCGGTGAAGACCGTCGTGCTGACGCCGGGCGCGGTGAAGGACTGGCCGCAGGAGGACCGTGGCCTGCTGCTGGGGCCGGACCTGCGGCGGCAGAAGGCGGACGGCTTCCTGGACGCGATCGGGCTGGGGCTGAAGGACACGCGCAACAGCATGACGCAGGTGTACCAGAACCTGCGCGGCATGCTGACGGGGCGGATCTCGGTGAAGAACCTGGGCGGCCCGCTGACGATCGGCGTGGTGGCGTACCGGATCGCGGGGATCGACTTCTGGGAGTTCGTGTTCTTCCTGGGGCTGATCAGCGTGAACCTGGCGGTGATCAACTTCCTGCCGATCCCGGTGCTGGACGGCGGGCACATGGTGTTCCTGGTGTACGAGAAGATCCGCGGCAAGCCGGCATCGGAGGGGGTGCGTGTCGGCGCGACCTACGCGGGGCTGTTGCTGATCGCGTCGCTGATGATCTTCGTGCTGTACCTGGACATCACGCGCTGGTTCTGAGAGTCTGCCGGGTAGGGGGGGGAAGGCGTCTGGAACCCTGAAATGCAAGGTTCCAGGCGCCTTTCCCCCCTCCCTCAGCGCGTCCCTGTGTTCGCGCTTCCTCGAAAAGCGCTCCACGTACTGGATTCCTTCATCTCACACGATCTCGAGAAGCTCCTGCCAGGTCGAAAGCTCCGGGGCGCGCTCGCCCATTCGCTCCAGGCGGTCCACATCGATGACGGTCGCCAGGGCCGCCCGCTGCGCCTCGCTCGGCGGACCGAGATACTTCTGAGCCAGTCGCGTGAGGAACTTCCTCGCTTCCTCGACAGAGCCTTCGGCCCGGCCCGCTACCAGGCCCGCTACCAGGCCCGCTGCCCGGCCCTCTGCCAGGCCCTCCTCCAGGATCTTCCGATACGTGCTCGACTCGTTCATGGCAAATACCCTCCCAAAAAGTCGTTCCACCACCTCCGGCTCGGCGCGCAATCCGGTCAGACGATCGCAAGAAGCTCCTGCCAGCTCGAAAGCTCCGCGGTGCGCTCGCCCATCCGCTCTAAGCGGTCCACGTCGGTGATGGCCGCCAGCGCTGCCCGCTGCGCCTCGCTCGGCGGACCGAGATACTTCTGGGCCAGGCGCGTGAGGAACTTCCTCGCCTCCTCGACGGAGCCCTCTGCCAGGATTTTCCGATATGTGCTCGACTCGATCATGGAAAATACCCTCCCAAAGAGTCGTTCCACTACCTCCGGCTCGGCGCGCAAGCCAGTGAGGATGTACGCGGCGCTCATCAGCAGTTTGGCGTCCGCGGGATCCGCCTCCGCCTCCAGCCGTTCGTCAATCTGCCGGATCACCCGCGCCAGCGCCTCTTCCTCCGACACGCCCGCGGGCAAGCGGCACAGCGGCGCCAGCGGCAGAATCCCGAGGCCGCCCGTCAGGAAGCGGCGCACCGGGCGCTGCCACAGCCGCAGCACCTCGAACGAGAAGGTCAGCGTACCGCGCCGCTTGCGCGCCTGGTAGCGCAGCTTGCCCGTCAGGTGCGGGTCGTTCGCCTCCGGCCGCAGCAAGATCACGAGCGAATGCACCGGCACGTCGTACTGGTAGTGCAGCAGTACGTTGTACAGCAACAGACGTCGGTCCAGGTCCGGGTCGCGGCCAGACTGGAAGTTGACGTCGGTGATCGACTGCGGCGGTTCGCCGTGGCCCAGGGCGATGTCGGTCGCGGCGGTGACCGTGGACAGATCGACGTTGAGGACGCTCGTCGGCTGCGGTCCGCTCACGCGCAGGGCCTCCTCGTAGTCCGCGGTGTGCAGGCGGACGATGTCCTTCAGCGTGGCGTCAAAGCGCATCGACACGGGCGACTCCTTTCCTCTGAAAAGAGAATGGCGCCAGCATACCACTCGAAGAGGGCGCTGTCGCATGCCCAAATGACGGGAGGCCGTCGCGGCCCGGGAGCATCGGTCGTGTGCCTTTGACCGCCGCCGCGACCCTTGATAGAATCAACGTGCTTCACTCAGCCGTCGGCCCCCTGCAGTCGTCGGAAGCCCGGACATGATCAACTTCAGTTACTTCAGTTACTTCAAGCGCTTCCGCATGGAGATCGACCTCAACGAGCTGCCGCCCGTCGCCTCCCTGCCGGAGGGCTACCACTGGTTGCCGTGGGACGAGTCCCTTCTCACCGCCCACGCGGACGTGAAGTTCCGCAGCTTCGTCGAGGAGATCGACTCGGTCGTCTTCTCCAGCCTGAGCACGCTTGCCGGCTGCCACCACCTCATGCGCGAGATCAGCCACAAGGCCGGCTTTCGCCACGAGGCGACCTGGTTGGTCGGCAGCCCCGACGGACACTGCGGCACCGTCCAGGGCGTCCACGAGCGCAACGGCATGGGCGCCATCCAGAACCTCGGCGTCACGCCGGGGCACCGCGGCCGCGGCATCGGCGCCGCCCTGCTGTTGCAGGCGCTGCACGGCTTCCGCCGCGCCGGCCTCAGCCGTGCCTTCCTGGAAGTGACGGCCCAGAACGACGGCGCTATCCGGCTGTACCGCCGCCTCGGCTTCCGCTGCAAGAAGACCATCTACAAGGCGGTGGACATGTCCACCCCGGCGTGCCTGCAGCCCGAGCCGGCCGCCCGCTTCGAGTTCTGAGACCCTAAAGCCCACGGGTGGCAACCCGTGGGCTTTTCCTGGAACAAGGGAGAGTGTGAACTTGGCGCAGGAAGTCTACCACCACACGTTCGAGAACGGCCTGACGCTGCTGGCCGAGCGCATGGAGCACGTCCGCTCGGCGGCCCTGAACTTCCTGGTGCCCGCCGGCTACGTCTACGACCCGCCGGAGCGACTCGGGACGGCGACCCTGCTCGCCGACATGCTCACGCGCGGGGCGGGCAGCCGCGACAGCCGCGAGCTGACGCTGGCCCTGGACGCGCTGGGCCTGGACCGCGACGAGAGCCCCGGGCCCATGCACATGCGCTTCTGGGGAGCCACGCTGGCGCGCAGCCTGCCCGCCGCCCTGGAGATCTACGCCGACGTCCTGCGCCGCCCAATGCTGCCTCCAGAGGAGCTGGACGCGGTCAAGGCGCTGGCGCTGCAGGACCTGCAGGGGCTGGAGGACGAGCCGCGGCAGAAGGTGTTCATCGAGCTGCGCCGCCGCCACTTCCCGCCGCCGCTGGGCCGCGACCGCCGCGGCACGCCGGAGGGCATCGACGCCGTCACGCCTGAGTCGCTGGCCGCCCAGCACGCCCGCCTGTTCCAGCCGCGCGGCACGATCCTGTCGGTGGCGGGCAACGTCGAGTGGGCGCCGCTGCGCGACCTGGTCGGCCGCCTGTTCGCCGACTGGAAGCCGAACCCGCCGCCACCGCTCCGACTGGAGGCGGCGCCCGGCGGCCAGGCGCACCTGGAGAAGGAGACGGAGCAGACCCAGATCGCGATCGCTTACCCGAGCGTGCCGTTCGGCGACCCGGATTACTACGCCGCGCAGGGGGCGGTCCACGTGCTGTCGGGCGGCATGGGCGCCCGGCTGTTCACGGAGGTGCGCGAGAAGCGCGGCCTGTGCTACGCGGTGTCGGCGAGCTACCAGACGTTCAAGGAACTGGCGTGCGTGCTGTGCTACGCCGGCACCAAGAACGAGCGGGCGCAGGAGACGCTGGACGTGACGCTGGGCGAGTTGCTGCGCTTGCAGGAGGGCGTCGAGCAGGAGGAGGTGGAGCGCGTGCAGGCCGGGCTGAAGTCGTCGCTGATCATGCAGGAAGAATCGACGTCGGCGCGGGCGGGGGCGCTGGCGTCGGACTGGTACTACCTGGGCCGGGTGCGCAGCCTCGATGAGATCCAGCAGGCGGTGCAGGCGTTGACGCCGGCGAGGATCGTGGAGCACCTGCGCCGCCACCCGCCGAAGGACTTCACCATCGTGACACTCGGTCCCAGCCCACTGAAGATCGGCCCCGCCGTGAACGGCCAGCCCGCCCCGGTCGCCACGTGAGTGGCGCCCGTGTTCCGCGCCCGTCAAGCCCACCCGTTGCAACGGGTGGGCTTTGGGTCAGCGCTTTTCCCTGAAGGAGATTCTCCGTGCCATTCCATAGCCACCGTCTGGACAACAGCCTGCAGATCATCGGCGAGACGAGCCCGGCGGCGCGGTCGGTCGCCATCGGCTTCTTCGTCCGCACCGGGTCGCGCGACGAGACGCCCGAGGTGTCCGGCGTGACCCACTTCCTCGAGCACATGATCTTCAAGGGCTCGGAGCGCCGCAGCTACCTCGACGTCAACCGCGACTTCGACCGCATTGGCGCCCACTACAACGCCTTCACCAGCGAGGAGACCACCGTCTTCTACGCCGCCATCCTGCCGGAGTACCTGCCGCAGGCGGTGGACCTGCTCGCCGACATCCTCCGTCCCAGCCTGCGCGTCGCGGATTTCGAGATGGAGAAGAACGTCATCATCGAGGAGATCGCCATGTACGACGACCAGCCGATGTGGTCGGCGTACGATCACGCCAAGCGCATCTACTTCGCCGACCACCCGCTGGGCAACAGCATCCTGGGCACGGCGGACAGCATCAAGGCGCTGAAGCGCGACCAGATGTACGAGTACTTCGCGCGCCGCTACGTGGCGCCGAACATCACGGTGTCGGCAGCCGGCAACTTCGACTGGGACGGCCTGGTGCGGCTGGTCGAGCAGACGTGCGGCGGCTGGGGCGACGGCAAGGTCGGCCGCCAGGGCGTCCGCGAGACGCCCGGGTCGGGCAAATTCGAGGTGATGACCAAGGGCAAGGTGACGCAGGAGCACGTCTTCCTGGTGTCGCCTGGTCCCGCGGCGGATTCGCCCCTGCGCTACGCCGCCGACACGATGGCGATGGTGCTCGGCGACGACTCGGGGAGCCGGTTGTACTGGGCGCTGATCGACCCCGGCCTGGCGGACTCCGCCGACGCGAGCTTCCACGACTACGAGGGCGCCGGCTCGTTCTACACGTCGTTCAGCTGCGAACCGGCCCAGACCGAGGAGAACCTGCGGCTCGTCCACGAAATCCTGGGCGAGCTGCAGCGCGACGGGGTAACGGAGGAGGAGCTGCAGCAGGCGAAGAGCAAGATCCTGTCGCGGGTGGTGCGCAGCAGCGAGCGGCCGATGGGACGGATGCAGGCGATCGGCATGGCGTGGACGTATCTGCACAAGTACCGCAGCGTCGATGATGAGCTGGCGGGCTTCGACGCCGTGACGGTGAAGAGCGTTCGGGAGGTACTGGACCGGTATCCGATCGACCGGGTGACGACGCTGGCGCTGGGGCCGCTGGAGAAGCTGCCGCGGCCGAACGGCAACGGCAGGAAGTGAAGCAGCCGCCTCCACACCCCAGCGGACAGGCCCCGGTCAAGGGAACTGCGGCGACGCTGCCAGCAAGCCCGGCGCGACCCGCGCCCGCGTGACGGCGGCGTCGGTCAGTGTCTCGTCGCGGCCGCGGTGTCGGTACGTAAGACGGCGGTGGTCGAGGCCGAGCTGGTGCAGCAGGGTCGCGTGCAGGTCCGGCACACTCACGCGGTCCACGGCCGCACGGTAGCCGAAGTCGTCGGTGGCGCCGTGGACGTGCCCCGCCCGGAAGCCGCCGCCCGCCAGCCACAGGCTGAAGGCGTTGCGGTTGTGGTCGCGGCCGCGGCCCCCCTGCGCCACGGGCAACCGGCCGAACTCCCCCGTCCAGAGCACGATGGTGCTGTCGAGCAACCCGCGGGCCTTCAGGTCGCGCACGAGCGCCGCCGCGGGAAGGTCGGTAATGGCGCAGATGCGCTCCAGCTCGCCGCGGCTGTCGGCGTGCGAGTCCCACGGCTGGAACGGCGGTGGGAAGACCTGCACGAAGCGCACGCCCGCCTCGACGAGGCGGCGGGCCAGCAGGCAGCGCGTGCCGTAGCCCGCCGTGACCCGGTCTTCCAGGCCGTAGAGCCGGCGCGTGGCCGCGGACTCGCGCGACACGTCCAGCACGGCGGGGGCGTGGAGCTGCATCCGCGCCGCCAGCTCGTAGTTCTGGATGCGCGCCTCCAGCTCGCTCTCGCCGGGGAAGCGGCGCTGGTGCCCCCGGTTGAGCGCGGCGAGGAAGTCGAGGTCGTCGCGCAGGGCGCCCTCCGGCCGCGGCCGGGCGGGCTGCAGGTTCAGGACGGGGGCGCCCGCCGAACTGAACTCGGTGCCCTGGTACAGTGCGGGCAGCCAGCCGGACGACCAGACGAGTCGGCCGCTGGTGTTGTAGCCCGTGGGGTCGCGCAGCACGACGTAGGCCGGCAGGTTCTGGTTCTCCGCCCCCAGGGCGTAGCTGACCCAGGCGCCGACGCAGGGACGGCCGGGGAAGATCTTCCCCGTGCTCATCATCACCAGTGCCTCGGTGTGGTTGTTGTGCTCGGTGTGCAGCGAGCGGACCAGCGTGATCTCGTCGGCGATGCGGCCCAGGTGGGGCAGCACCTCGGACAGCTCCATGCCGCACCGCCCGCGGCGGTGGAAGCGGAACGGGCTGGCCAGCAGCGAGCGCGTGTTGCCCATCTGGAAGGTCTCGACGCTCTCGGGGATCGGCTGGCCGTTGCGGCGCTGCAGCTCGGGCTTGGGGTCGAACAGATCCATCTGGCTCGGGCCGCCGTTCTGCATCAACTGGATCACGGCGCGCGCCCGACCGGGGAAGTGGCCGGACCGCGGGCGCAGGTCGGTGCGGGCCTCGTCGCCGGCCGCCTCCGCGTGCAGCAGGCAGGACAGCGCCAGGCTGCCGAAGCCCAGGCCGGTCGCCTGCAGGAGCTGACGCCGGGACAGCAGCGGGGAGGCGTCCTCCCCGAACGGATGGGTCTCGCCCCGTATCACGGTCATTCCTCCCGTTCCCACTGGTCGATCGTCCCCCATGCCTCGCCGCCGGCTTTTTCCCAGCAAGCAAGTTCGGCCCGCTGTTCCTCGGGGACGTCCGCGGGCCGGATGACGATCTCCACCGGCGTGCCCTCCGGCAGCTTGCCCCCGTTGACGGGAACGGCAACGCCCCCCTTGACCACACCGGCGATAATGATGGGATTCGGAGCCATTGTCACTCCACATACAGAAATTCGTTGGTGCAGAGCAGCATCTGACAGAGGTGCGCCAGCGCCCGCAGCGAGGCCTCTTCCGGGCCAGTGTTCGCCTGGCCGCGGTGGCGCGCCGCCTGTCGCTCCAGCAGGCGCAGCGCCCCCTCCACCTCCGCCCGGGACGGCGGCCGCACCAGCGCCAGGCGGAACGCCGTCTCGACCCGGCGGCGGGCGTCCGGCCCGGCGGCGCCGGCCACGCGGCGGGCGAAGTGGTCCGCCTGTTCCAGGATGAAGGCGTCGTTGAGGAACGTCAACGCCTGCAACGGCACGGTGGACGACGTCCGCCGCGTGCAGTTGGTCGCCATCGCCGGCTGGTCGAACACGCTCAGGAGCGAGAGCTGGTAGTTGCGGCGGGCGAGCAGGTAGAGGCTGCGCCGGTAAGGAGCCGTCGGCGTTGCCAGTCCCTTCGCGGCCACCACGACCATGCCGTCCTTGCGCGTCTCGATCGGCACCGGCGGCCCGCCGACGGTCCGGTCCAGCTTGCCGCTAACGGCGAGCACGGCGTCGCGCACCACCTCCGCCTCGACGCGGCGCAGACGCATCCGCCCCAGGAGCCGGTTGCCCGGGTCCACCTGCCGCGGGTCGGCGCCCCCCGCGGCGCCCGGCGGCCGCGACGACGCCTGGCGGTAGGCCGTCGAGGTCAGGATCAGGCGGTGCAGGCGCTTCAGGCTCCAGCCGCCGCGCACCAGCTCCGTGGCCATCCAGTCGAGCAGCTCGGGGTGCGTCGGCCGCGCCCCCGAGTGGCCGAAGTTGTCCGGGGTCGCGACGATGCCCTCGCCGAAGTAGTGCTGCCAGACGCGGTTGACGATCACGCGCGCCGTGAGCGGATGGTCGGGCCGCGTCAGCCACCGCGCGAGGGCCGTGCGCCGGCCGCTGCTCCTGGCCCCCGGCCGCGGGGGCGGGACGACGGCCGGCGCGCCCGCGGGCGTCAGCACCTGCAGGAAGCCAGGCGGCACCTCGGGGCCGGGCGTCAGGTGGTTGCCGCGCCGCAGCAGGCGTGTGGGCGGCGGCGGCCCGACCTCGAACAGGGCCTGAATCTTCCCCGGCACGCGGCGCCGCCCCTTGAGCGATGCCACTTCCCGGCGCAGCCTCTCCGTCTCGCGCCGCTCGGCATCGGTGAGGGACTGCTCCACCTCGTCCGGGCGGACCTTGAGACTGGGGCCGAGCTTCTCCGCCAGGTACTTCTGCACGGCGCCGCGCTTGCCCGGCGGAATCGCCACGGCCATGCGGACGTCGTCCCGCAGCACGGCAGGCAGGGTCGCCAGCTTCGCCTCGAACAGCCGCCGCTCATGGGGTCGGTGCAGGTCGGCCAGCTTCTGCGCCAGCGCGGCGGTCTGCCGATCGAGGTCGGCGTTGTGGCGGTTGAGCGTCTCCTTCTCGACGGCGGAGACGTCCTCGACGTGACGGTTCGGCGGTTGCACCCACGCCTGCGGGTTGTAAGCCGGCGTCAGGCAGGCGAGGAGGCGGTAGTAGTCCTCCTGCGGGACGGGGTCGAACTTGTGGTCGTGGCAGCGGGCGCACGCCACCGTCAGGCCGAGCAGGTTGCTCGTCACGATTTCGAGGGTGCCGTGCAGTACCTCGTGGCGCTCCAGCGGCCGGTTCAGCTCCGCCTCGGTGGTGTTGTCCACGGCGGTGCGCAGGAAGCCGGTCGCCGTCAGCGCCTCGGTGATCTCCGGCGTGAACTTCGGCGCCGAGCGCCAGTCCACCAGTTCGTCGCCCGCGAGTTGCTCGGTGAGGAAGCGGTCATACGGCCTGTCGGCGTTGAGGGCGCGGACGACGTAATCGCGGTAGCGCCACAGCCCCTCGCGGACGCGGATGATGTCGGCGTCGTTGTCGGTGCCGACCGTGTCCGCGTAGCCGGCGGCGTCGAGCCAGTGGCGCGCCCAGCGCTCGCCGTGGTGGGGCGACGCCAGCAGCCGGTCCACGAGGCGCTCGTGGGCGTCGGGGCGCGAGTCGGCGAGGAAGGCGTCCGCCTCCGCCGGCGTCGGCGGCAGGCCGAGGACATCGTAGTACAGGCGCCTGAGCAGAGTCACGCGGTCCGCATCGGGGGAAAAGCCGAGTCCCCCGGCCTCAAGTCTGGCGAGGAGGAAGGCGTCGATTGGAGTGCGGACGCGGTCGGCCCGCCTCACGCCGGGGACGGGCGGACGGACGGGGGGCCGGAAGGCCCAGAATCGGCGGTCGCCGGCGGTGACCGTCTCGGCGACGGTATCCGGCTGCTCGGCGGGGGCGCCGGCGTTGATCCAGTCGCGGACGGTGCGGATCTCGGTGGCGGTGAGTTTCACGGCCTTGCCGGGCGGCATGGCGCGCGTGGCTACCTGCCCGAACAGGACGCTCTTCGCGGCGTTGCCCTTGACCAGGACGGGGCCGTTCGTGCCGCCGCGCAGCATGGTGGCCGGAGTGCGCAGGTCGAGGCCGCCCTTGCGCTGTTCGCCGTGGCATTTGAGGCAGTGGGTTCGCAGGATCGGCAGGACGTCGTGCTCGAAGCGCGCGGTCTTGCCAGCGGGCGTGGGCTGGCCCTGTGCGGGCCGCAGGGCCGCGGCGAGCAGGGCGCTCGCCGTGAGGGCGGCCGCGAGCATGATGCGCAAGCGGATGCAGCGGCTCATAAGGCGCTCGACTCCAACGCCGTCGTGACTCTCCGCGGATACGTATCATGATAGCCGGCGCGGCGGGCATCGTCTCATCACCCCGTCTGCGACTTCGCGAGACGATGAGGGCGAAGGCCGCGTGAAGCGGCGCGGGGTCACGACAGGAGGCGGGCGAGGGTTTCGACCGGCAGCGGCGTCGGGAAGGTGCAGCAGATGTTCCAGACGCCGCCCTGGCGTGGCCAGCAGCAAGCCACCTGGGCGCGGAGCAGGCCGACCCCGACCAGTCGCAGTTGCAGCACCTCGCCGATCCAACGGGGGCGCCTCAGGAGCAGCTCGAAGCCGCCGGGGGACAGGTTCTTGACCGGCGCGATGGTGGTGCGACCGGTGCTCGTGTACACGATGGCTGTCCGGACCGGCGTCGGACGAGGGCGGTCCGCGGGGGCCGACCCAGGGGGGGAGTCCCAGTCCGGCCGCAGCGCTTCCGCGGGAGCCTCGGGCAAGTGCAGCGGTGGTTTGGGGCGACGGATCATGCGGTATCCCGCAACGGCGGTTCGGTCAGGAACAACGTCAAACTCTAGCTCGCCCTGGCACCAAGGGCAAGCGGACACGGGACGTGAGGGCGGAGGGCGCTGCCCGTGGCACAGGCGTCTCGCCTGTGGGCCGCCCCCACAGGCGAGACGCCTGTGCCACGGGCAGCGCTCCCGGATTTCTGGCCGCGCGCCTTTCACCGGGTCGTTGATTTTTGTTGCCCACCCCTTCCGGCCGCCGCTATACTCGAACAACCTCTCCCGCCACGGTCGCGGGGCCGAGGTGTCCCCCCGGTTCTTGTCCCCTCATGGGAAAGGAGCCGTCCGTGTCGCACGCTGCTCAGATTAGCCGGACGAACCCGACCGCCCTCGTCTTCCTGCTGGACCAGTCCAACTCCATGCAGAAGCCGTTCGGCGGCCAGTCCACGAAACGCAAGGCCGATGGCGTCGCCGACGCCGTCAACCGCCTCCTCCAGAATCTCGTCCTGAAGTGTACCAAGGCCGACGGCGTCCGCGATTTCTTCCACGTCGCCATGATCGGCTACGGCGGTGACGTCGCGTCGGCGTTCGGCGGCCGCCTCGCCGGCAAGGACATCGTCCCCATCAGCCAGGTTGCCAAGAACCCGGTGCGGATCGAGGTGCGCAAGCGCAAGGTGGACGACGGCGCCGGCGGCATCATTGAGGACGAGTTCAAGTTCCCGGTCTGGTTCGAGGCGCACCCCAACGGCCAGACGCCCATGTGCGCCGCCCTCGCCAAGGCCGCCGCCATCGTGCAGGCCTTCCTCACCGCCCAGCCGACCTGCTACCCGCCCCTGGTCATCAACATCACCGACGGCCACCCCAGCGACGGCGACCCGCGCGAGGCGGCCAGGGAGTTGCGCGGCCTGCAATCGACGGACGGCAACGTCCTGCTGTTTAACGCCCACATCTCCGAGACCGAGGCCCGGGCCGTCGAGTTCCCGGACAATGAGGCGGAGTTGCCGGACAACTTCGCCAAGCTGCTGTTCCGCATGTCGAGCGAACTGCCGCCGAAACTGCTGGCCGCGGCGAAGGGGTCCGGCTTCGCGGTCACCCCGAAGTCGCGCGGCTTCGTCTTCAACGCCGACCTGGTGGCGGTCATCCGCTTCCTCGACATCGGCACCCGCGTGGCCCAGAGTGTGCGGTAACCCATGCCCCCCGCCGAGACGCCGCTGCGCTGGGCCGCGCTGAGCCTGCCCCGCCAGGGCAACACCGCCGCCGAGTACGAGGACGCCTGGTCGGCCGACTCGACGGCGGGCCGCTTCGCCGTCGCCGACGGCGCCTCGGAGAGCGCCTTCGCCGACCTGTGGGCGCGGCTGCTGGCGGAGGGGTTCGTCGCCGCCGAGCGCCCGCGCGACCTCGCCGGCTGGCTGGGCGCGGCGCGGGGCCGCTGGTCCGCGGGCGTGATGGGCCTCGAACTGCCGTGGTACATCGAGGCCAAGCGGGACGAGGGTGCGTTCGCCACGCTGCTGGGCCTGGGCGTGCGCTGCCCGCCCTCCGGCTGGCCCGCCCGCTGGCGGGCGGTGGCCGTCGGCGACAGCTGCCTCATGCAAGTGCGCGGGGACGGGCGCGTGCGGGCGTTCCCGGTCGGGCGCGCGGCGGACTTCGACAACCAGCCGCCCCTGATCGGCTCCCGCGGCACGAAGGTGCCGGCGGCCCGACGCTGTTCCGGGTCGCTGCTGCCCGGCGACCGGCTCTTCCTGATGACCGACGCCCTGGCGCAGTGGTTCCTGGGCAGCCACGAGAGCGGTGGCCGACCTGCCGAGGCGCTCGCGGCCCTGCTGTTCGCCGAGCGGCCGCAGGCCGCCTTCGCCGCGTGGATCGAGGGGCGGCGCACCGACGGGGCGCTGCGCGACGACGACGTGACCCTGCTGGGGATCGAACTGGGGTCCAGTGCCGACAAGGCGTCCGGTACCGGCATTTGAGAGTTCCAGACACCTCTATCGCACCGCACCGCACCCGAGGAGTGACCGCCATGGCCTGGCCGCTGTCGCAGGATTACAACGAGGCCGTCCAGTCGCCCGCCCGCCATTTCGCCGACCCCAACCTGCGGGGCGGCAAGGCCGTCGTCAACGAGCTCGGCCTGCCGCTGCCGTACTCCGGCAACTTCGCCGACGTCTACCAGGTGCGCGGCTCCGATGGCGTGCGCTGGGCCGTCAAGTGCTTCACGCGCGAGGTCGGCGGCCTGCGCGAGCGCTACCACGCCATCAGCGCCCACCTGCGTGCGAAGAAGCTGCCGATCGCGGTGGACTTCAGCTACCTCGAAGAGGGGATTCGCGTCGGCAGCCGCTGGTATCCCGTGCTGAAGATGCAGTGGGTTGAGGGGCTGACGCTCAACCAGTTCGTCGGCCAGAACGCGGACCGCCCGGTCAATCTGGAGGCGCTCTTGCAAATCTGGTCGCGGGTGGCGGCGTCGCTGCGGACGGCCGAACTGGCGCACGCGGACCTGCAGCACGGCAACGTGCTGCTGGTGCCGGGGGCCAGCGCCAACTCGCTGGCGCTGAAGCTGGTGGATTACGACGGCATGTTCGTGCCGGCGCTGGCGGGGCGGCAGTCGGGCGAGGTGGGGCACCCGTCCTATCAGCACCCCGAGCGGGCGCGCACGCAGGCGTACGGGCCGGAAGTGGACCGCTTCCCGCTGCTGCTGATCGCGACGGCACTGCGCGCCGTCACGGTCGGGGGGCGGGCGCTGTGGGACCGCTTCGACAACGGCGACAATCTGCTGTTCCAGGAGGCCGACCTGCTGGCGCCGACAAAGTCGTTGCTGTTCTACGAGCTGACGAAATCGGCGGACCCGCTGACGGCGGCGCTGACGGATCACCTGCTCAAGGCGCTGCGGGGCGGGCTGGCGTCGGTGCCGCTGCTGCACGAGGTGCTGCCGGAGGCGCGGCCGGCGCCCTCCCCGCCCCGCGTGCCGCGGCCGGCCGTTGTCGCCACACCGATTGCCGTGGTGCCGACGGGAACGCTGGTGGCCGTGATGTCGGCCCCGGTGTCGATCATCAACCGTCCCCGTCGGCAGTACGGGCGGAAGAGGGGCGGCGCGTGGGTCGCGGTCGGGGTCGTGGCCGCCGTCGTGCTGGTGAGCCTGCTGACGATGGGGCCGCTCATGCGGATGGGGCGTGACCGCCCCGGAGACGCGGCCCCCAAGCGGCCCAAAGGCGAGGGGCCGCAACTGTTCGCCAAGGGCCCCGAGAAGAAAGACGGCAGGCCCATCGACCTGAAAGCCTCTCCCATAAAGGATGGCAATACGCCTGGTCCGAAGAAAAGCCCCGGCATTCCGAAGGAGGTCGTCCCTCCCCCGGTGGTGGTGCCGCCGCCGCCGAAGGGGAGCGGCGTCAAATCCATCCACAACTCCATCGACATGAAACTGGTGTGGATCCACGCGGGCAAGTTCCTCATGGGTTCCAGCGATGCAGACGTTAAGCGCGTGCTGAAGGAACCGAACAAAGGCTATTTCATGGGCGACATGAGGAACGAAACGCCGCAGCACGAAGTCTCGCTCACCAAGCCCTTTTACATGGGCGCATACGAGGTGACGCAGGCGGAGTACCAGAAGGTGATGAAAGTCAACCCCAGCCACTTCGCCGCCACCGGGAAAGGGAAGGATCAGGTGAAAGGGATCAACACAAGCAACTTCCCTGTGGAGACGGTGTCCTGGGGCCAGGCCGTGGAGTTCTGCAACAGATTAACCGAGCGGCCCGACGAACAGAAGGCGAGGCGGGTGTATCGTCTGCCCACCGACGCGGAGTGGGAATACGCCTGCCGCGCCGGCACGACCACCCTGTTCCACTACGGCGACACCCTGTCGGCCAAGGAGGCGAATATCAAGGGGTTGGAACCCTTCGGCCCCGTCGCGAAGATGCCGGGGCCGAACAGGACAGTCAAGGTCGGCTCGTACGCGCCGAACGCCTGGGGACTGTACGACATGCACGGCAACGTCTGGGAGTGGTGTCTGGACGGCGAGCGCCCTTACACTCCCAAAGCGGTCGCTGATCCCAGGGGCCCCGACAACGCCAAGATAGGGCATGTGCTGCGCGGCGGGAGCTGGGGTTTTGGGGCCTGGCGGTCCGCGTTTCATAAGGCTCGTCCTTACCATAACCAATTTGGCGGTTTTCGCGTGGTGTGCGAGGTGTCGGCACCCGAGTTACACGCCGGAAAGTAACGTACCGACGGAGCGACCTCGCGGCGGGGAGTGGGCTTGCCGTTTCGCGCTCACCGGGGCAAGCGCGAAACGGCAAGTCCACTCCCCACCGCCGGCCCGACGGAGTCCTGTTCCCCCGGGAGTCTTGCCGCAGCGCAGAACCCCAGCCCCCTTCCTCCCGGTTTTTTCTCGCAACCTCGTTCTCCTTGCCTCATACTGATTCCGGCGCGGCGAAACGATGGGAGACCTTGTCCGCGCTGGACTCCGTTATTGCCCTCACTCCGTATCGGCGTCCCGGTTCCAATCCGCTGTCTCAGGGGAGCAAGCCATGTACCGCCGCTTCAAGGGCCATCTCCTTGTTCTCGTAGTGCTCTGCGGTGGGACGAGCGTGGCCGCGGAGGCGGCGGGGAAAGACCCGACGAAGCCGGCCCCGCTCTTGTTCAGTCGGACGATGCAATGCGTGCCCTAGGAATCTGGTCGCTCGGTCTGGGGATTTGGCTGCTCCTTCCGAGCGGCCTCGCCGTTGCCTACTCTCGCAGCTGGGGGGAGGTGATCGGGTTCCTCGCCTGCGCGGGCCTGGTCCCGGTCCCAATGATCGTAGGCGGGATCGTCCTCATCCGGAGGGCGGAGGACGCGCAGGCCAGGGATGCCGAGGCGCCCCCGCACGACTCGGAGGCGGAGGAGGAGCCGGGGGGTCGGGAAAGCGGCGTCCTGGCGCGGGTGCGGGCTTTCGACCTGAACCGGCTCAACTGGGTCGGTTGGCTCCTGCTCCTGGCCACCTTCGCCTTCGTGCTCGGCGAAGCCGCCGTTGTGGCCCTAATGGTCGGGAATGGGTGGTGGGATCGGGTGAGCACAAGGCTCGTCTCCCTCCCCCTGGCGTTCCTGGCGGTGGGCTTCTTCGTGAGCTTGCGGTGGCTGCTCGGCCTCTTCGGCGTCTCCATCTACCGACGGTAAGTCCGGCCCCCACCCGAGGGTACCGGAAAGAAAAGGCAAGAGGCAGTCCCTGATGGATTCTGGTCCCCTGCTGTTCGTGTACGGGACGCTCCGCAAGGGCAGCGCCCACCCACTCGCGGGCCTCCTCGCCACACAGGGCTGGTGGCGCGGCACGGCCACGGCGGCGGGCCGACTCCACGACCTCGGCGCGTATCCGGGAATGACCGAACCGGCGGCGGCAGGCGAGGAGGTCCGCGGCGACGTGTACGAGCTCCGTGACCCGGACGCCACACTGGCCGTCCTCGACGACTACGAGGGCTGCGGCGCATCGCAGTCGCGGACGTGGCTCTACGAGCGCCTCCTCGCTCCGGTCGTCCTCGACGGCGGCGACCAACGGACCGCGTGGGTCTACTATTACCGCGGCTCCCTCGACGGCGCCCGGCACCTCCCCGGCGGCGATTACCTGGCGGCCGCCCCTGACGACACTGGCAGCGCCTCCTGAACGCGCCCGGCCACGAAGACGGAACTGCGGAGTTGGGGCCGCGCCGAGGAGGCGGGCGCCGGCCGCGGTTGGAACGGCAGGCTCTGTTTCTGCGGCGGCGGCACCTTCGCCTTGAGGTCCGTGTCGAACGCCCGCAGCGGCGTGTTGCCCGCCACGTCTTCCAGTTCGCCATCGACCTCCACGCGGTACGCGGCGGCCTTCCACGGCTGCGCTGGTCGGAAGCTCCACGAACGCTCCTCGGCCCCGACCTCGACCTTGCCGACGACCTCCTTGCCCGCCGCATCCACCACCGCCAGGCGGCTCTCCAGCCCGACGCGGTCGATGACCTGCGGCAGCGACAGCACCAGCGGCCGCCGCGTGCCGGCGGCAGGGGCCTGCACCTTCCACGCGGCCAACTCGATGCGGACGCGGTCCTCCGCGGTGGTGCGGAACTTCTTCGCGAACGCCTTGCCGAGTCGCCGGCCCTTCGCGTCTTCGATCTCCGGCCCGATGACCAGCGTGTACTCGCGGTTCGGCACGAGCACCGGCCCGAGCAGCAGGCGCAGCAGCAGGCCCCACTTGATCCGGCCGGGGTGGATGTAGAGGATCAGCGTCTGGTCGTCGCGCCACAGCTCGTCGCGCAGCCAGGGGTCGAAAACCTCCTTGCCGTCGGCGGTGAGGATGCGGATCTGGTCGAAGATCGCCTTGCCGCCGCGCATCGGCTCGGAGAAGTGGATGTGGAAGCGCAGGTGGTTGGCGGGCAGCACGGCGGCACTGGGGTAGACGCGCGTGACGACGGCGGGCGGCGACGGCGGCCGTGGCGGCACCCGGTATTCGGCGGCCGACGTCTTGCCCTCCGCCGGTCCGAAGCGGGCGCGGTAACGCTGACCGTGCCGCAGCGGGAAGCGCGGCGTGAACGTCAGCGTATCGGCGGCGCGCGCGTAGTCGCCGAGCATCGCGACGCCGTCCTTGCCCGTCTCGTCGCTCACCACGCAGAGCCGCAGCCACACCTCGCCCTGGTCCTGGGTAAGCTTCCCCTTCGGGACGCGGCCCACGGCGTCGGCGGCGAGCTTCACGACCACGCGGACGCGCGTCGGATCCGCGGTCGGCTCGATGCGCGGGCCGGACGTCTGCGCGGCGCCGCCGAGGAGCAGGGCCAGCAAGGCAACAGTCGCCATGAGAACCTCCCGGTGGAGAAAGAGCCGACCTCGCCGAGGTCGGCCCTGTTCGTGAACGGTGTCAACAGCGCTGTTTAGAGCGCATTGCAGAGGGGCGCTTTGGAGTGCGGCGCTCGGCGCCGCTTTCCCTCTTTCTTTCTCGGGCTCCAGGCCGCGGGGGGAGACAA
>JBBRPS010000028.1:0-27641 GCA_038227745.1 Gemmatales bacterium
CTCTTTCTTTGCCGCCGTCCCGCCCCAGGCCCGAAAAAATAAGAAAGAAAGCGGCGCCGAGCGCCGCACTCCAAAGCGCAGAAAAGAAAGACAGAAAGCGGCGCCGAGCGCCGCACTCCAAAGCGCAGAAAAGAAAGACAGAAAGCGGCGCCGAGCGCCGCACTCCAAAGCGCCCCCGCCTCCGGACGTAAACCGCTCGCGCCATGCAGGCGGGACGCCTGCACCACAAACGGACGGCTTCAGCCGGACCAGGACAGAAATCAGGGTGCGGTGAGAAAGTCCGCGACGGCCCGCCGCCACTCCTCCGGCCGGGCGGCTGCGTACGACTCGTGTCCCAACCCAGGAAAGGTCACGAGCCGGTTCGGGCCGGCGGTGCGGTCGGCGACCGCCCGGACCTGGACCACCGTGACGCGCGGGTCATTCTCGCCGTGCAGGAACAGGGCCGGACAGCGGACGGCGGCGGCATAGTCCACCGGGTTGTGCGCGAAGCCGTCGAAGCCGTGCTGCACCCCGCCCCAGAAGACCAGCAGCCGCGCGGCGGGGAACGACGGCACCCCCAGGGCGTCGAAGCGAGCCTCGACCGTGGTCAGCAGCCGGTCGAAGGGGCACTCCAGCACCAGCGCGTCGGGCTGCAGACCGTGGACGGAGACGGCGCGCAGCACCGCGGCACTGCCCATCGACTTGCCGAACAGGATCAGCCGCTGGCCCAGCTTCTTCGCGCGGACATGATCGCAGGCGGCGCGCACGTCGTCGGCCTCGCCCACTCCCAGCGTCGTCACGCTGCCGTCCGAGCCGCCGCTGCCGCGGAAGTCCACCAGGAAGGTCGCGTAGCCCAGCTCGTGCAGCGCCGCCGCCTCGGGGAGGAGGCCCGCCTTGCAGGAGGCGTAGCCGTGGAACAGGAGCACCAGCCCCCTGGCCCGCGGATGGGGGACGTGCCACGCCTCCAGGCGCCCGGCGCCGCCCGCGAAGCGGTGGACCTCGAACGGCAGCCCGCGATCCGCCGGCGTGGCGTCACTCGCCGGCCGCGGGACGTCCACGCCGCCGAACAGCACGCCGAGCTTGCCGAGCAGCGACAGCCGCTCCGGCGACTGCGTCCGCGCTGCCGCCGAGGTGTAGTGGGTCATCGCCGGGCGTGGGTGTAAGCGAGGACGTTGAGGAGGACGAAGGCCGACAGCAGGAACAGGGCCGCCGACGTCTTGCGGTGCGCCCAGATCCAGCGGCAGGATTTGCGGAGCATGAAGGTCCCCAAAGTCTCAAGGGGCGGGTGCGGCGGCCAGGTCGCGCAGGGCGGCGTCGTAGTCCTCGGGGGTGTTCAGGTTGCGCAGCGTCTGCAGGTCGGGGTCCGCGTCCGCCAGCTCGGCCGCCTCGACGACGCGCGTCGGGACGGCCTCGAAGAGGAAGAACGGCCGCAGGCGGTCCTCGGCGAGGAGGCGCCGCACCGCCGCCGCGACTTCGAGGCGGTAGACGGCGGCGAGCGGGTGGTGGTAGCCCCCGGCGCGCGGCACGCAGATCGCGTTGTCGCCGAGCAGTTCCAGCAGGCGGCGGATGAACGCGGGGCGGAGGAACGGCACGTCGCAGGAGGAGAGGTAGGCCGCGTCGGCGCGGCCGGCGAGGGCGTCGAGTCCCGCCGCGAGGCCCTGGAGCGGACCGCGGCCGCGCTCCTCGTCGCGGACGATAGCGACGTCGGCGGGCAGCGGCGGCACGTCCTGGTCCGGGGCCGCCACGACGACGACGGGGCGCACGACCTCGGAAAGAAGGCGGACGACGCGGGGCAGCATGAGTTCCCCGCCGAACGGCAGCCAGGCCTTGGGCCGGCCCATCCGGCTGCTCTGTCCGCCACACAGCACAATCCCACCGATGCTCACCATGCCGTCCATTATGCCCGCGGCCCCGCGGCGTGAACAGACCGACCCGCCGCGGCAGGAGCGCTGGTCTTGCGGCGTCGTCGGCGGTATCCTTTCAGAGGTGGTTTGCCGGATCGGGGCCGCAGGAGGTGCCATGAAATCGCCATTCCCGGGCATGGATCCCTACATCGAGGCGTGCGGGCTGTGGGGGGACTTCCACCACACCCTGATTGCGGACGTCAAGAATGTCCTGGCCCAAACCGCTCCCGATCGCTACCTGGTGCGGACGGGCGAGCGGGCGTACCTGGTCCTCGTCGGCGCCGACGACAAGGAGAGCCACCTCGTTCTGCCCGATGTGAGCGTCAGCTCCCCAGACCGTCCTGCCCCTCCGGGAGGAACAGCCCTCGCCGAGGCGGCCACCGAGTCCGGGCCAGTGACGATGCGGGCTTTCATCAAGGAAGAGTATCGCGAGGCGTTCGTCGAGATCTACGAGGCGGAGCCGGAGCCGCGCCTGGTGACGTGCATCGAGGTGTTGTCGCCGTCGAACAAGCGGCGCGGGTCGCCGGGCTGGGACCTCTACCTGCGCAAGCGGCAGGCGCTGCTGCTCGGAGAGGCGAACCTGGTGGAGATCGACCTGCTGCGCGGCGGCCAGCGGATGCCGATGCTCGACCCCTGGCCGAACAGCCCATACACGATCCTTGTGGGGCGGCCGCGACGGATACCGCGCTGCCTCGTCTGGCCGGCATATTTCCAGCAGCCGCTGCCGCCCGTCCCCGTCCCGCTGCTCAAGCCCGACCCCGACCTCCGCCTGGAATTGCAGCCGCTGATCGAGGCGATCTACCTCCGCTCGCGCTACGCCCGCAGCATCGACTATACCAAGCCACTGACGCCGCCGCTCACCCGGGACGAAGCGACGTGGCTGGAACAGCAGCTGCACGCTCGACAGGGTTCGTCCTGACCACGCCGAATGGAAGCGATCCGCGGATCCGTTCGGGAGGCGCCTCTTCCCTGTCTCATTGACACCCTCCCCTCCTTCGCTCATGCTGTACCTGTGAACTCCAGCTCGGGGGAGCCGCGGTGCGTTCGGGAGGAATGACCGATGAGCCCTGTAAGGCGTGCAGCTTTGGCGACGTTCTTTCTCTCCCTCAGCATGGCGGCTGCCACGGCTTCGTCTCCGGCCCAGCCGAAGATCGTCTCCGGCAAAACCTCGGAAGAGCAGATTGCCACCATCCGAAAAATCCTTGACGAAACGCTCATCGAGACCAAATCCTTCCAGAAGGAAATGCCGCTGCCGCAGTTCCTCGAGGCCCTGCAAAAGCATCTTCCCCCTGGGGGGAGGATCCTGTTCCGGATCGAGAGCCAAGCCTTCGGCAACAGCTTCGCCGACTTGGCGAAAACGCCTGTCCGTTTGCCGCTGCGGCCCAAACGCATCGCCCTCCGTACCGCCCTGCGGCTGGCCATCGCCCGGACCGACGGGGTCACCGACACCGGGGTGGAGTACCGCATCCTGACGACCCACGTTGCGATCACCACCCCGGAACGGGCTCTCTACACCGTCGTCTACGATGTCCGCGACATCCTTGAGCAAGGCAGATTCATGTTCCCTGACCTGTTGCGCAAGGGCGGACTCTTCGAGGGGCAAGGCGTTGACCTGCGCGATCTCGGCCCGAACGACGGTGTCGCCCTGCTGGTACGGTTGATCCTGACCGAGGTCGATCCAGACAGTCGGGGCAGCAGAACACTCGTCCGCAGCCTCAAAATTCTCAACGGGACAAAGCTGGCGGCTAAAGCCACTGTGACCGCGCACGAGCAGATCGATGGGCTGCTGACGGCCCTGCGCCGGCTGGCCGATCTCGCTGTCGTCATGAACGCCGGCCTGTATGAGGTCGATCGCCCTTTTTACACCAAGCAGATCGCCCCGTTGCTTGCAGATGCCAAACAGTCGAACGGGCGGCGCCTTGTGCGGGTCGATGGCGCGCTGGTCAAGAAGCTTCAGGAACACAGCCTCGTCCTGAAGAGCGAGCCGATCAAGATCCGCCCGGGAGAGCAGGCAACCTTCCTCTCCCTCCAGATCCCCTTCCGCTACCTCGCACACCCCGGCGATCAGAAGAGGGCCTCCAGCAAGGTATACCGGACTGGCCTGGACGGGGTGTCCTTCCGGATTCGCCCTGCCGTCAGCGCGGATCGCCGGTGCATCCGTCTCAAACTCACGGAGGAGGTCGCCCAGCTGGTCGCAATTACCCCGGCCAAAATTCTGGACGGATCGACGGGACAGGAACTCAGGGTCGAGTCGCCGAACGTGCGGAAAAGCTCGGTGACGGCCACACTCGACATCGAGGACGGGCAGCCGGTCCTCATGCCGGTGGACTACCGCCCGCCCGCTGCCGCGGGGAAAGACCGCCTCTGGGTGTTGCTGGCGAAGCCGACGATCTACATCGAGGAGGAAGAAGAGCAGATCCGGAAAGCGGGGCTGCCTGCCATCCCCAGAGGGCCCTTCAAGACGGACGAAGCACCGAAGAAGCGCGCGGAACTGCGGAAGTCCGACGAGGTGCAGCAACTTCTCCAGGCCATCGTGGAGGACGTGCTGACCAACCCGGAGTTGAAGGATACGCGCGCGTTTTACGGCACACCCGAGGACAAGCAGTTTGCGCTGGTGGACGGCGCCACGGTGGCCTGGCCCGAATGGTTTGAGCCCTCGGCCCCGGGCTACAAGATCCACCGCGACGGCTCCCGGCGGCTCTGTTTCTTCGAGCGCCGCTTACTCGGAATTTCTCTCCACAAGTTTTCCTTGAAGGAGAAAAAAGCCGGGCCAGAGAATGCGCCCATCGAGGTGGTGGTTTCCAACGCCGGGGGGAGTGCAAACGGTGCGGTCATCGGCGGCTGCACCGTCTCCTACGCCCCGAGGCGCGAGGGCAACCGCTGGGTTGTTGAGTTCCATGGGGCCATCGATCCGTAAGCGTTTCCTCTCTCACCCCAGGCACGTCCACCGCCCAAACGGCGCCTTCCCTACGGCATTGGCACGGCTGGAACCGCAGTTGCGCGCACGGGAACGCCGCCATCCCCTTACTCTTTCCCCCGCGCGAGCAACCCGATAATCGCCCCTGCCGCGCCACCGCGGGCCGCACGTCAAAGCGAGTCATGGTCTGGAACCCGAACGCCGCCAGTTTCCTCTAGAAAAACGAGGGCCAGACCGGGCCACTCTCGGCCAGACCGCGCAAGTCCTTGCCAGTTTTTCTTTTCCACTTGATTGTGTACTAACGTACATGTAGTATTGAGACGTTCCCGGAGAGCCCCCCAGCCGCCAAGCTCTCCCTTGAGGCCATTCACCAGGGAGAGGGAGGTGCCGCATGGCGACCTCGCGGCCCGGCCCCACCGGCGACGACCTCCTGACCAAGCGAGAGGTCGCACGCCTCGTGCGCCTGGGCATCCGGACCATCACGCGCTACGTCGCGCTGGGGAAGTTCCCGCAACCCATCCGCTTCAGCCGCACCTGCGTGCGCTGGCGGCGCAAGGACATCGACGACTATCTCGAACGGCTCTCCGGCCGCGGCCGGAGCACGGCGTCCGCTTCGTGACCTGGGGATCGAACCATGAACGCACGACGGCTGTTGGCGCTGGCGCTCGACCCGTCGCGGATCCTGGCGGCCCAGGGCATGACGCCCGATCCGTGGCAGCGCGACGTGCTGCTCTGCCCCGCCCGGCACATCCTGCTCAACTGCTCGCGCGGCGCCGGCAAGACGCGCGTCACCAGCGCCCTGGCCCTGCACGCTGCCCTGTTCGAGCCGGGCGCCCTGGTCCTCTTGATCTCCCGCGCCCAGCGCCAGGCCGGCGAATTGCTCCGCTACTGCAAGCAGGGCAACCGCGCCATCGGCAAGCCCGTGCAGACGATCAAGGAGAACGAGCACCTTCTGGAGTTCGCCACGGGGAGCCGCATCGTGTCGCTGCCCGGCAAGGAGGAGACCATCCGCTCGTTCCAGGGCGTGCGCCTGCTCATCCTCGACGAGGCGGCGCGCGTGCCCGACGACCTGTACGGCTCGGTGTCGCCCATGACCGGCACGTCGAACGGCCGCACCGTCTGTCTCTCGACGCCGTTCGGCCAGCGCGGCTTCTTCTGGCGCGAGTGGTTCGCCGAGGGCGCCCCGTGGCAGCGCTTCCGCATTCCGTGGCAGCTCTGCCCGCGCCTCACCGAGGCGTTCATTGCGGAGGAGCGGCGCAAGTTCGGCGACGCCTGGGTCGCGCAAGAGTATCAATGCGACTTTCGCTCCCTCGAAGGGCTGGTTTATCCCGATTTCGACCTGTGCCTGGTGGACCGCCCGGCGCAGGAGGGCGGCCGCAAGGTGGGCGGCATCGACTTCGGTTTCCGCAACCCGTTCGCGGCGCTGTGGGGCGTGCTGGACCGCGACGGCGTGCTGCACCTCAACGGCGAGCGCTACCTGCGCGCCGCGCCGCTGCACGAACACGCCCGCGCCCTGCCGCCCGGCGTGATGTGGTACGCCGACCCGGCCGGCCGCACCGAGATCGAGGAACTGCGCGCCGCCGGCCACAAGGTGCGCCGCGGCGTCAACGAGATTCGGCCCGGCATCGCCGCCGTGACCGCCCGCCTCCGCACCGGCGCCCTGAAGGTCCACGCGGCGGGCTGCCCCAATCTGCTCGCCGAGGCCAGGCTGTACCGCTACCCGAGCGAGGCCGAACGCCTGCACGCGGGCGAGAACCCGGTGGACGACCACAACCACGCGCTCGCCGCGCTGCGCTACCTCGTCGCCGGCATCGACGCCCGTTCGCTGGCCCGGCAGCGCGGCGGCCGCGACGAGGACACGGAACCCGTTACCGCGCGGCCCCAGGGCGGACCGCGCATCCGGCTGGACGACCCCGACATCTGGGACTGACCACCATGCGCCAGCTCATCGCCGATGCCTTGACGCACTTCGCGTCGTGGCTGCGTCCGAAGTCCGCGCCGCCGGCCATCGCCGCGGGCGCGGCCCGCCACGGCGGCTTCCTCGACAGCTACCGCCGCCACCGCGAGCCCACGCCGCGGCAGCTGCTGGAGGAACTGAAGAACGCGGCCTGGACCTGCACCAGCATCAACGCCGCCGTGTGCGCCAGCTTCCCGCCGCGCCTCTACGTCGCCACCGCGGCCGGGCAGCCGGCGCCGAAGTGCCTGACGAAGGCGCTGCACCCCGCGACCGAGGCCCGGCTGCGGGCCGCCCCGCACCTCGACGCCCACACCCGCGGCGTGCGCGTCCTCGAGGAGGTCGTCGCGCACCCGCTGCTCACGCTGCTGCGCCAGGTGAACCCGGTGCATAACAGTTTTGACCTCTGGGAACTCACTCAAATGTTCCTGGAGGTCCACGGCTCGGCGTACTGGCTGCTCCAGGAGGACGAGGTGTTCGGCGCTCCGTCGGCGATCTGGCTGCTGCCGAGCCACAACGTCACGCCGCGGCGCGACACCGACAGCCGTGAGATCGTGGACTGGTACGAGTACCGCAGCGCGGGCGGCACGTTCCGTTACCGCCCCGACGAGATCTTGCATTTCCGCCTGCCCGACCCGCGCGACCCCTACCTGAGCGGTCTGAGCCCGCTGCGGGCGTGCTTCGAGCAGGCGGCGCTGACGAGCGAGTACGCGGCGATGAAGCGGGCGGTCTACGACAACACCGGCGTGCCGAGCGTGATCCTGTCGCCGGCCGAGGTGCTCGGCGACGACGAGCGCGACCGCCTGGAGGAGCAGTGGGAGCGCAAGTTCCGCCGCGGCGGCTCGGGCAAGGTGCTGGTCGCCGAGTCGGGCCTGCACGTGAACATCCTGTCGCACTCGATGGGCGACCTGGCGGCGCTGGCCGACATGAAGGCGACCAAGGAGGATATCGCGAATGCTTTCCACGTGCCGCTACCGTTCCTGACGGGTGAGACGAACCTGGCGAACATGCAGGCGAGCGACCACCTGCACAAGACGCTCGCGATCGCCCCGCGGCTGCGGCGGCGCGACGAGAAGCTGAACGAGCAGCTCATCCCGCGCTACGACCCGAGCGGGCGACTGTTCCTGGCCGCGGAGGACCCGACGCCGGAGGACCAGGCGCGACTGCTGCGGCAGCACGAGTCGGATTTGAAGTTCGGCGTGCGGACCATCAACGAGATCCGCGCCGAGCGCGGCCTGCCCCCGGTGCCGTGGGGCGACCGGCCGTTCCACTTCAGCAGCGAGCCGGAGAGCGGCGGGAAGCTACCCGCTGTGATCTGAGGGGAACAGGCCACAGATGAACACAGATAAACACAGATTGAATTGAGAAGGGGAAGGGCAACTCTGCTTGTATTGATCCGTGTTCATCCGTGTTTATCTGTGGCCGCTTTCAACGGGAGACGCCATGACCGAGTTCCTGAAACCGTACTACGACACCGCTGGGCCGTTCGGCATCCCGATGCGCGACCGGCAGGCCCAGGCCCTCGATGCCCTCGTCAAGGACCTGCCGCGCGAGGAACCCTACGAGCCGCACACCGCACTGGTCGCGAAGGGGCCGAGTGAGCTGCTGCCCGGCGAGCGCGCCGACGTCTCGTGGATCAGCGAGGAGTCGATCGATCGCCAGGGAGAGATCGTCCTGGCCGCCGGCATGGACGACAGCCACTTCAAGCTCAACCCGCTCGTCACCATGCAGCACGCCTACTGGATGCCGCCGGTCGGCCGCAGCCTGTGGCGCAAGCGCGTCAAGGACGGCGCCCTGCTCGGCATCAAGGCCAAGACGCTCTACCACCCGCGGCCCGACACCTGGCCGCCCGACTGCGACTGGCCACCCGACGTGGCGTTCACCCTGGTGCAGAACGGCCTGCTGTGCGGCAAGAGCGTTGGCTTCCTGCCGATCAGGGCCCGCCGGCCCACCGAGGAGGAGATCGCCCAGCGCCCCGCCCTCGCCCAGGTTCGCTTCATCATCGAGAAGTGGATCTTGCTCGAATACGCCTGCGTCTACCTGCCCGCCCAGCAGAACGCGGTCGTGGAGGCGGTGTCGAAGGGCCTGCGCCTGCCCGAGGACTTCCAGACCGCGATGGGGCTGCAGCTGCCGCCGTCCGCCCCCATGCCGGTGGTGCCGTTCACGCCGCTGGGCGAGATCGAGAAGGCGCTGCAGCGGGCCGTGCAGGGGCTGGATCTTCAGGATCTCGTCGGCCGGGCGGTGCGCGAGGGCTACGAGCGGGCGTGTGGGCGCGTGTGAACCATCAAGCCCACGGGTCGCACCCCGTGGGGTTTTAAGACGGCTACTCACCCCGGAGCCGTCAGGGCGAGGCCGGGACAGGCGGACGCCAAGCCGCCGCCCGGCGATGCCTGGAGACGGCCGGGGTTTCCTGGGACGACAACCTTTTCTTCAAGTACAAAAGAGAACCCCCATGTTCGTACAACTCACGAAAGACTACTTCGGCCAGAAGGCCGGGGCGCGCGTGGACGTGGATGAGCCGGTCGCGAAGACGCTCATCGGCGCGAGCATCGCCGAGGCCGTCCAGGGCGACCCGCTCGCCCCCGTCGTGGCCCGCTCGATGGAGGCCATGCTGGCCAACCTGACGAAGAGCCTGAGCGACGCCATCGACTCGGCCCTGCGCGAGTTCGCGGCCGCGAAGGCGAAGAGCCGCAAGAACGCGGTCCCCGCCCTCTTCGGCGAGGGCAACGGCGGCGACCCGAGGAAGACGTTCGGTCATTACCTCCTGGCCGTGCGCCACCGCGACGCCAGGGCCCTGGAGGAGCTGGGCAGCCACTTCGCCGACTGGGACAGCGCCGGCAGCAAGGCGGCGCTGGCCACCACCGGCGGCACGGTCGGCGGCTACACGGTGCCGACGCAGTTCCTGCCCACGCTGCTGTCCGCCGCCGCCGAGCAGTCCGTCGTCCGCCCGCGCGCCACGGTCGTGCCCATGACCTCGCGCAGCATTCAGATCCCCTACCTCGACGTGACCAACGTGCCGACCGCCGGCGACACCGCCTATTTCGGCGGCCTGGTCGGGCGCTGGACGGAGGAGGCGACGACGCTCAACGAGACCGAGCCGGCGTTCCGGCAGCTGGAGCTGGTCGCCCATGAGCTGTCCGGTTACTCGCTGATGTCGAACGCGCTGCTGGCGGACAACGCGGTCGGCCTGGAGGCGCTGCTGGTGCGCATGTTCGGCGGCGCGATCGCCTGGTTCGAGGATTACGCCTTCCTGCGCGGCGATGGCGTCGGCAAGCCGCTCGGCGTGAGCGGCGCCGCGGCCGCCATCGCCGTCAACCGGGCCAACTCGAACAAGTTCCAGCTCGCGGACGCCGGCATCATGCTCGGCAAGCTTCTCCCCGGCTGGTCGCCCAGCACCACGTGCTGGGTGATCCACCCCAGCGTGATCCCCCAAATGGTGCAGATGGTCAGCACCGCGGCGGGCGTCGGCTGGCTGGACAACCTGCGCGACAAGCTGCCGATGCAGCTGCTCGGCCTGCCGGTGGCGATCTCGGAGAAGCTGGTGGCGCTGGGCACCGCCAAGGACGTGCTGCTGTGCGACTTCAAGCACTACGTCGTCGGCGACCGGCAGGAGATTGAGATCGCGTACAGCGAGCACTTCAAGTTCACCAACAACCAGGGCACGTGGCGCTTCGTGTGCCGCGTGGACGGCCAGCCCTGGCTGCGCCAGGCAGTCACCCTCAGCGATGCGACGTCCACGGTGTCGCCCTACGTGTATTTGAACTGATCCCAAATGTCCCGACGAGCGGTGGGGGTTATCCCCGCCGTGGAGGCAAGACGGCGGGCGTAAAGCCCGCCGCTCGTCGGCATTCTTGAACCCCGAACCCGAGGAGATCCTCTCATGTTCCAGGAACAACTCAGTCAGGCCCTGTCGATCCCCGTCAACCCCACGCACGCGGCGGCGCAGACGGCGTCGTTCAACAGCGGCGGCGTGGACATGCAGAAGTTCGAGCGCTGCCTGGCGATCATCGACGTCGGCACCGTCACCGCCGGCACGCTCGACGCCAAGTGGCAGGAGTCGGCCGACAACAGCACTTTCACGGACGTCGCCGGCTACTCCAACCTGTCGATCACGCAGATCACGGCCAGCAACAAGACCGTCACGCTGGAGATCCGGGCGAGCCAGCTGTCCAGCGGCAAGCGCTACGTCCGCGTGGCGGTCACGTTGGGCAGCAGCCCCAACATGGTGATGTGCGTGATCCTCATCGGTGGCGAGGCGCACCAGAAGCCCGCCAGCGCCAACGACGCCGGCCAGGTGACCGAGCGGAAGGTGGTCAGCTGAGAAGACTTCAGGGGCCGCAAAGCCCACGGGTTGCAACCCGTGGGCTTCCCCTGACCCCCAAGGAGTTTCCCGATGTCCGATCTCATCACCAGCGTCCGCGCGAAGTACGACATCAATCAATCGTCCTTCACCGCGACCGAGGACAGCACCATCAATGCCCTCGTCACTGCCGTCTCGAAGGCGGTGCGGCGCTACTGCAAGCGCGAGTTCGACAGCCAGCAGTTCGACGAACTGTACAACGGCACCGACGATCGCCGCCTCGCCCTGCGACAATTCCCGATCCTTTCCGTGGCGCGCGTCGCCTACGGCCCGGCCGCCGCCCTGCGCGTCACCAACACCGGGGCCGCCAACCAGCGCGCCACCGTCGCCGTCACCGCCACCGGCCTGTCGCTGACCCGCGTCGCCTCGGGCACCTCCAGCACCGACACCAGCGTCACCTGGGCGACCTACCCCACCCTGTCCCAGGTCGCCGCCGCGGTCAACGCTCTGGGCAACGGCTGGGGCGCGACCGTGGCCGACGGCAACCGCGCCGCCGCCGATCTGCGGGCGCCGCAGGGGGCACTGAACGCCATGAACGTGCAGGCGCCGCTGCTGCTCCACTCCCAGGAGTTGTCCGGCTACGACATCGACGCCAACCGCGGCTGGCTCATCCGCGGCCCGCTCGCCGCCGAGATCAAGGACGCCTTCAACGACCCGCTCATGCCGGCCTGGTTCGGCGGCATCAACTTCTGGCGCGTCGTCTACACGGCGGGCTACGCCACCGTGCCCGACGACGTGCAGGAGGCGTGCGCCCAGTGGGTCGCCGCCCTGTTCTGGCAGACCAAGCGCGACCCCGGCCTGAGCCACGAGTCCATCCCCGGCGCCGTGGCGCGCACGCCCCTGGGCACCATGCCCCCGGGCGTCAAGGCGCTGCTGGCGCCGTACCGCGACCACAAGATCCTTGCCAGTGGAGGTTGACATGGGCCTGCCCCTGCCTCCCGACACGACCTTCGACCTGTATCGGTCGCCCAACGCGCCGCCGGCTGCCCCGGACGCCGCCGCCGTCCCCTGCCGCCTGCAAGCGCAGTACGACCGCGGCCTGCAGCAGGGCGAGGGCGACCCGGTCATCCTCCGCTTCAACTACGTCCTGCTCTGCGACGTGGCGGTGGATGTCCGCGATGGCTACTCCGTGGGCAACATCCTCGCGACGCCGGACAACCTCTACGTGCCGGACCGCAACGGCGTGCTGTACAACGTGATCTTCGTGGAGCGCGCCGGCCGCGGCACCGCCTGGAACCACAAGCGCGTCTACCTGGTGCGCAGTACCGTCCCCTGGCCCAACAGCACGGGAGTCTGACAAGTCCTTGCCGGTCCCCGCGAACACGACCTGCGACGTCTACCGCTCGGGTAGTGTGCCGCCGGCCGACCCCGCCGTGGCCGGCGTCCCCTGCCGCCTGGAGGCCGACTACGCCCGGCGGATGGAAGTGGGGGAGACCATGTCGGCGGACTACCGCTTCACGCACGTGCTGCTGGTGGACCCGGCGACCGACATCCGCGACGCGAACGTGGCCTTCGTCGTGGGCTCGACGGGGGACGATGTGTACGTGCCCGACCGGAACGGCACGCGCTTCCGCGTGGTGATGGTGGAGCTGCACTACCGCAACTCGCCGACGGCGGTGCGCCGCGTGTATCTCGACCGCTATCAGCCGGTCTGGCCGACGAACGAACTGTGACCCAAACGAGCGCTAACACGACCTGGAAAGGAGACGAATCATGAGCGACCCTGTGAGCAACGGCAAGCACGACGTGCAGACGCACCGCATCGTCGTGTCCGGCCTGGTGGCGTGCGTGCTGCTGTCGATCATCGGCATCATCGGCATCGACTGTGCGGGCCGTGAGATCCCGGCGGCGCTGCCGGCCATCGGCGGCACCGCCCTCGGCGCCCTGACCGGCATGCTGGCGGCGATCATGAAGAGCCCGTCGTGACGGACGGCCGTTGCCGGGTGTTGGCTCCCCGGCCCGGAAAGGAGTGACACCATGACCGAACACCAATGGCTCGAAGGCACCGACCCCGACCCGCTGCTCGACCACCTGGAGCAGGCGCGGCGCGTGCCCTGGACCCCGGCCGGCCGACGCAAGCTCCGCCTCTTCGCGTGCGCCTGCTGCCGCCGTATCTGGCACCTGCTGGAGGAAGAGGACCGTCAGGCGGTCGGCCTGAGCGAGCGCTTCGCCGACGGGCGCGCCAGTCGGGCCGAACTGGAAGAGGCCCACGTCCCCACGAACCGCTGGGCGCTGGAGAGAGGCGTGCTGTTCGGCCGTGTCCTCTGCGCCCACGAGGCTGCTCGCCTGACCGTCCTGCCGACCGCCGTGCGCCTGCTCGCCCGCGGAGCCGCGCGGATGGCCGCCCTTGCGGTGCTCGTGCAACTGCCGGCCCCGATGCGCGGCAACTGGTGGGGGCCTGGCCCCGACCCGCGCGCGGCGCTCAACGCCGCGGAGCGCCGCGCCCAGGCCGACCTGCTGCGCCACCTGTTCGGCAACCCGTTCTGCCCCGCGGCCCTGCCGTTCGGCTGCAAGGCCCGGGCCGCGACCCTGGCGCGGGCCATCGACGAGGAGCGCCGCTTCGAGGACATGCCCGTTCTGGCCGATGCCCTCGAGGATGCCGGCTGCATCGACGAGGCGATCCTGTCCCACTGCCGTGACGGCGGCGAGCACGTCCGCGGCTGCTGGCTGCTTGACCTGTTGCTCGACCGGAGCTGACATCCCCGAGAGTTTGTGACAACCCCACTCGTCCCGCCGTCCGGAGTGCGCGCCGTCTCGGCGCGCACTCCGGACGGAGAGGAGCCATCCCATGAAGCGACCGCGACGCAACCGTATCAAGGAGCACCGCCAGGTCCGCGCCGGCGACCTGGTGCCGCACGAGCACAACTGGCGCCGCCACCCCGGCGCCCAGCGCGAGGCGCTGGAGGCCATCATCGAGGAGGTCGGCTTCGCGCGCAGCGTCCTGGCCTACGAGCTGCCCGATGGCCGCCTCAAGCTGATCGACGGCCACCTGCGCGCCGACCTCGACCCCGACGCGCTGGTCACCGTCGAGGTGCTGGACGTCGGCGACGAGGAGGCGCACAAGCTGCTGCTGACCATCGACCCGCTGGCGGCGCTGGCGCAGGCCGACCAGGACGCCCTCGCGGCCCTGCGCCAGGTCACCGAAACGGACCAGGCGGCGCTCGATGCGCTGTGGCAGTCGCTGGAGACGGCCTGGCGCGAGACGGAGGAGAAGCTGACGAGCGAGCCGCCGCCGCCGCAGTTCCTCGTGCTGATCGAGTGTAGCGACGAGGCGCAGCAGACCGAGCTGCTGCAGCGCTTCCACGAGGAGGGGCTGAAGTGCAAGGCCCTGGTGTCGTAATCGAGAGGATCCCATCCATGCGCATCACCGTCGAATGTCACGTCGAGGAGACGTCGCGCGTGCAGCAGGTGCGCGGCATCTTCGACCTTCCCGCCTCCGCCACGTCCGCGGTGTCGTGGGACGTGGAGCTGCCGCTGAGCGAGCGGCCCTGGAGCATCGGCCTGCTGGTCGGCCCGAGCGGCTGCGGCAAGAGCACCATCGCCCGTCACCTCTGGCCCGACGCCGTGCCTGGCCCGCAGCCTGGCTGGCCCGCCACCCGCTCCCTGCTCGACGGCTTCCCACCCGAAGTGCCGATCAAGGACCTCGTCGAGCTGCTCGCCAGCGTCGGCTTCAGCAGTCCGCCGGCGTGGCTGCGGCCATTCCATGTGCTCAGCACCGGGCAGCAGTTCCGCGTCACCCTGGCGTGGCTGCTCGCCGCCGCCCTGCCCGGCCGCACCATCGTCTACGACGAATTTACGTCGGTTGTTGACAGAACGGTGGCGCGGGTGGGCAGCGCCGCCCTCGCGAAGACCGTCCGCCGCCGCGGCCAGCGCTTCGTCGCCGTGACGTGCCACGAGGACGTCGAGGAGTGGCTGCAGCCCGACTGGGTGTACCGGCCGGCCGAGCGGCAGTTTACCTGGAGGTTGCTTCAACGCCGCCCGCCGATCGAGCTGTCACTCTTTCGTTGCCGCCACACGGCGTGGGTCGCGTTCGCTGCGCATCACTATTTGAGCGGCCACCTGGTGCGCGGCGCCGCCTGCTTCCTCGCCACGTGGAAGGGGCAGCCCGTCGCGTTCAGCGCCTGGCTGCCGTTCGTTGGCCGCGGACCGCCGGGGCGGCGCGAGCACCGTACCGTGACTCTTCCGGACTATCAGGGCGTGGGGATCGGCAATTCGGTCAGTGCCGCGGTCGCGTCGATGTGGAAGGCGCTGGGTTACCGGGCGACGAGCACGACAACGCACCCGGCGATGATCGCGGCGCGCTGCCGGTCGCCGCTGTGGCGCATGCACCGCCGGCCGTCGCTGTGCCGGAGCGTGGAGAAGAAGCTGCGGCGGCTGCGGCATGCGACGACGCGACTGACGGCGGGCTTCACCTACGTCGGCCCCGCCCTGGACCGCGAGGAGGCGAAGGCATTGCATGGCTGAGAACCGCCACCGCCTGACGCCCGTTCTGGGGCAACAGATCTGCGCCTACATCCGCGCCGGCGGCTACCCGCCGGTGGCGGCCGAGGCGGCGGGGGTGCCGCGCCGGCTGTTCCGCCGCTGGCTGGCGCGCGGGTTGAAGAAGCGGGCGCGCGCGCCGTACCGCGGCTTCGCGGAGGCGGTGCGGCAGGCGGCGGCGCAGGCGCGGCTGGCGGCGGAGACGGCCGCGTTCAAGAAGGACGCGGTGAACTGGCTCAAGAGCGGCCCGGGGCGCGAGACGGCGGCGCTGCCCGGCTGGTCGATGCCGGTCAAGGCTCGTCCCGCGGACAAGCGCCGCGAGAATCCGCTGCTGCAGCCCGAGGTCGCGCGCCTGGTCGCCGCACTGCTGGAAGCGCTGACGCCGTTCCCCGAGGCGCGGACCGCCGCGGCCGCCGCCATCGAGGGCGCACGCCAGGCGGCGGCCGCGCCGCCGCGGGGTGGCGCGGCGGAGTGACTGCCACTGGCCGGAAAACGAAAGCCCCCGCGCCGGGGAAGGACTCCGGCACGGGGGCCACAGGATAGGGCGGCCCTATCGCCCGCCCGTCTGCTCATTTCTTCGCGGCGACGAACAGGCGGTCGATGTCCGCGTCGCTCATCTCCTCCACGCCGTCGCCCAGGTCGATCACCAGGGCGGTCCGGCTCGGCGTCACCCAGACGAGATGATTGCCGAGCTGGAACACCTCGCGCACCTGCGGCTGCCGCTCCAGGATGCGGAAGTACGCCTTGCTCATCGCCTTCACCGCGACAGTCTTCATCTTGGCGTCGAAGCCATCGTCGATCCACACGCCGCCGACTTCGAGGCAGGTGCGGTTCTGCACGCGCCGCACCGCCGACTGCGTCAGCCGCGTCTGGCTGCGCAGCTTCTCCGTTTCCAGAGACAGGTTGACGCCGAGCCGGCCGCTCTGCACCCCATCCAGGTCGCGGCGCGAGAGCAGTTGACGGGCCATCTCGAACGATTTCACCTGGTCGCGGGCCTCGGCCAGGGCCTTGCCCTTCTTATCGCCGGCAGGGGCCGACGACGGCGCCTCCTTGAACGCCTCGTCCGCCAGCTTGGCGCGGAAGTCCCCCGCACCGCGGTCACCCTTTTCCGCCGCCTGCTTGGCGAACTCCCGCACCGTCCCCTTTCGTCCGTTGCCGCCGCCGCCGGGCATCAGGCCAGGGGGGACGAATCCGGGGCGCCCGGGGCCGCCGCCCGCCACCGGCACCGGCCCATCCGGCACGACGAGGTAGCTGGTGTAGGGGGTGGTGATGCCGTAGCGCTTGGCGAGGGTGACCACCTCATCGACCAGCTCTTTCTTCTGGCCGTTGGCGCGGATCTGGTCGAGCAGGTAGCCGACCTTCCGCCGCGCCCACAGGTCTTCCACGAACGCCCGCTCGTCCTTCGTCTTCTTCGGGAAGGCGACCTCGTAGACGAACTCCTGCGGCTCACTACCGACGTTGCCGGTCAGTTTGATCGCGACATGGCCGTCGCCGGTGTAGCGGCCGAGGACGACGAGCTGGCTGCCGTGGAAGAGGTCGGGCAACTGCGGCGGGTACACCTCCGACAGCTTGATGCCCGAGCCGACGGTGAGCTTGAGGTCGGTGAGGACGGGGTTGCTGATCTTGGCGTACAGGCCGCTCACCTTGTGCTCGATGTCCTCCGTCTCGCGGACATACGTGGCCAGCGCGCGGCTCTGCTCGGCCATCGCGTCGAGCATGGTGGCGTTGACGTCGTCGCCCACGCCGAACGTGAAGATGCGCGTGTTCGCCGTGTTCTTGGCCGCCATGTTCTTCAGGATCTTCTCGGCGTCCGTCTCACCGATCGTGGGACGGCCGTCGGTGAAGAAGACGACGGTGAAGGTGCGGCCCGTGTCGCCGGCGCGCATCGCCAGGGCGGCAAGCATGGCGTCGTTGATCGCGGTGCCGCCCGTCGCCTCCAGACCGTCCACCCACTTCCGCGCCGCCTCCAGATGGTCCTTCGTCGCCGGCAGGAGGCTCTCGTTGTACTTGTTGACCGTGGTCGCGAAGTTGATGAGGGCGAAGCGGTCCTTGTCGGCGAGGTTGTTGAGGCAGTACTTCAGGCCGTTGCGGGCCTGGGTCATGCGCTTGCCGCGCATGCTGCCCGACGTGTCGAGCACGAACACCATGTCGCGCGGCACCTGCCGCACCTTGGAGAGTTCCGCGCGCGGCGAGATGAGCAGCATGACGTAGCCGGCGGCGTCGCCGATCGGGCGGTGCGCCAGGGCGGTGAGGCCGACGTCCTTGCCGCCGGCGCTGTAGTAGAGCTGGAAGTCCTTGTCGAGGGCGGCGCCGTCCTTGACGAAGCTCACGCGGGCCTCGCGGTCGCTCGGCCGCGTCATGGTGACGGCGTGGGAGGGGCTGTAGATGTTCTGCAGGGCGTGCTGCGACTTCAGGCTCACCTCGATGCTGAATTTCTCCAGCACGCTCGCCGCCCTGGCGTCGGTCTTCAGCGGATAGACATACTCCACCAAGCCGTTTTCGGAAGGCGCGACGGAGGTGTAACTGAGGCGGATCTTCTGGTCACCCTTGGGGGGCACCGGGAAGACGCGCAGGCGCAGGAGGTTGTTGCCCATGTACTCCAGCAGGCCGGGATCCTGGGTGCGCTGGACGATGGCGGTGTAGATCTGGCGGGCCTTGTCGGCCTCCACCAGCTCGCCCTGCACCTCGGAGCCGTTGACCCACATGGAGAACTTGCGGACGCTGGCGCCCTTGGGGACGGGGAAGATGTACGTGGCTTCGAGCTGGCGGTCGGTGTGGTTGCGGAAGGTCTGCTCGACGGTGGTGACGGCCACCTGGTCGTCGATGGCGATGCGCACCTGGTGGTTGAGCATCGCCAGCGGCGGCAGCTTCTTCTCCGTCGGCACCAGCAGCCCTGCTGCCCGGACCGGCGGCGCCGCCAGCAGCAACACCGCCACGATGGGCAAATAGCGTCGCATGGGGAACCCCTTTCGATTGTGCGGAACGTGTCTCCACCACATAGACGGAAGCCGTGGCGGTTCGGATTGCCCGGCGCCGAAGGAAACGCTGCTCGTGGGGACGAGCTGCCAGCTTGTCCCTGGGGGAGGGACAAGCTGGCAGCTCGTCCCCACGACCGGGCCGGGATTCTCCTTGACAGCGGCCCCTGGCTGGGTCATTTTGGGAAACGTTCCGGATACACCGCGACCGGCCGGCCGTGCCGGCGCTGTCCGTTTCACAGGAGAAACACCCATGAAGCGCACCTGCACCCTCGCCCTGGGGTCGCTGACCGCCCTGGCCCTCCTGACCGTCCCCGGTCCGGGCCGCGGCCAGGACACGGACGTCCTCACCAAGATCTCCACGAAGACCCTGGAGAGCATCCTGGGCGACCTGAGCATCGAGCACGACAAAAAAGCCATGCGCGACCGGGACGGCACCCCCAGTCGGGAGAGCTTCATCTACACCTTCCGGCGGAACGACCGTCCCGTCGCCCTCCTCTTCTACGGCGGCCGGGAGCTGATGCTCCAGTACCGCCGCGACAAGCTGCCCTACAAGACGGTCAACGCCTGGAACGAGGCGGCCCACTTCAGTCGGGCGTACAGCGTGAGGAACGACGCGCTGCTGGAGTGGAACCTCGATTGCGTGGGCGGCGTGACGCGCGACACCGTCAAGCAGTTCGTCCGCCGTTTCGACGAGGACATGACGAAGTTCGAGGAGTTCGTCAAGGACCGCAGGGATGAGGATCCCGCCACGGTCGCCGAGGCGGGGCCGCGCCGCAAGCTGCCGGTCCAGTTCCGCGACGGCGACGGCCAGAAGCGCATCGAGGTCACCTTCCCGCTCGGCAAGAAGGACTGGCAAACCGCCTGGAAGATCGAGTGGGACGTCGAGAAGCGCCCCGTCCCCAAACACCTGCGGACCGCGTTCACCCAGGTCAAGGAGAACGTCTACTTCCGCATCAAGGACGCCTGGTTCCGCGCCGGGCCGACCGAGAAGGACGAGTGGATCCAGGTCCTGGAGGACGCCCGCCTCTCTGAGCTGTTCGTGCCCTACGGCGACGGCGAGACGCGCTGGCGCGACGTGCTCGACCACGGCCGGCTGTGGAAGATCATGGACGAGGAGACGGAGTGCGGGCCGAACGGCCAGGTGCTCGGCCGCGACCGGGTCGTGGTCGGCGAGACGCGCGACCGCGGCATCATTTACAAGGACGTCAACGGCCGGGCGCGGCGCGGGCAGAGTTTCGTGCTGTGGGCGAACCTGAACGCGGGCAACTACAACTACCTGATCCAGTACGGCTTCCAGGACGACGGCACGGTCACCTTCCACGCCGGCGCGACGGGGCGGAACCTGCACCTGGGCAACCAGAGCAAGGCCGAGTTCCCGCGCATGGGCCACGTCCACAGCGCCTGCTGGCGGCTGGGCGTGCGCCTCGGCCCCGAGGGGCAGTGGGGCAACACGGCCTACCTGGTCAAGCACCTCGAGACGGAGAACGGCAAGGGCCGGGCGGAGCAGGCGGCCGAGCTGTTCAACGGGGGGAACGAGGGGCCGGCGAAGTGGGTGCCGGAGGAGTTCACGCGGCTGCGCGTCGAGAACGAGCAGGTGACCGTCGGCCGCAACCGCCAGCCGATCGCCTACGAGCTGGTGCCGCTGCGCCAGGGGACGGCCCGGCACTACGGCGCGCGGCTGAGCAAGGAGGGCGCGCGGCAGACGGAGGAGTTCACCCTGCACGACTTCTGGGTGACGCGCAAGGACTCGGAGGTCGCGGACTACACGGAGCTGCCGAAGTACTTCACGGACCTGAAGAAGGAGGGCAAGGAGCCGCGCAAGGTGGTGGCGACGGACCTGGTGCTGTGGTACACGTCGTCGATCCTGCACGACCCGCGCACGGAGGACGGCCTGGCGAGCAAGCACGGCGAGGCGCCGGTGGGGCCGGCGCTGGTGGCGTGGAGCGGCTTCGAGTTGCGGCCGCGGCACGTCTTCGCGAGCACGCCGCTGTTCCAACCCTTGCCGCTGAAGAAGAAGAACGCCCCGTAGGCGTTCGGGGTGTGTGGGCGACTCGCTCCGCGAGTCGCCCACACACATTCAGCCGCGCCCTTTCTCTCCCTGCCGGGTCAGGCGCTGGAGCGCCTCGACTGCCTCGGTGCGCAGGCGGCGGATCAACCCGTCGCGGGCGATCTCCTCCAGCGCCCGCCGTGACTCCGTGCTCCCCAGCCCTTCGAGTAGTTCCAGCGCCTCCAGGCAGCGGACGCCGTCCGGTGCCAGCGCCGGCTCCTTGAGCTTCTCGAGGAGCTGGTGCGCCCGCCGCGCGGCCTCGGCGGAGGGCCGCGCGGCCAGCAGTTTGCGCAAGGGCACCTCGACCACCTCGCCGTACTGCGCCAGTTCCGCCGACGCCTGCCGCCGCAGACCGTAGCTGCGCGCGTCGAGGTCGCGCACCAGTTTCGCGACGCGCTCCGGATCGACCTTCGGCACCGCCACGCGGCGCAGCCGCTCGCGCAGGAACGGCACGGCGCCGTCGCCCGCGCCGGCGAGCCTGCGGAATGCGGCGTCGGCGCGGGCGTGGTCCGCGGCGGCGAGGTCGTCCCAGAACTTCTCCAGTTCCCGCGCCGACAGGACGGCGGGCTTGCTCGGCCTCACCAAATCGCGGGTCGCCACGCTCCACAGCCGCGCCCTGCCGTCGTCACCCGCGGTCGCCAGTACCTTGCCGTCCGGCGTCAGGGCCAGGTCGGTGACGGGGGCGCGCAGGCCGGTGAGCTGCCGCCGTGCCCGGCCGCGCTCGACGTCCCAGAGGCGGACGGCCCGCCCCCCGGACGCGATCGCGGCCAGCACCTTGCCGTCGGCGGAGAAGGCGAGGCGGACCGCCGTCTCCGGCAGCCCCTCGAAACGGCGGACTTCGCGCCCCGTGCCGATCTCCCACAGGCGAATTATCTTGTCGGTGTTGCCGCTGACGGCGGTCTTGCCGTCCGGGGAGAGGGCGAGCGCGCGCGCCGGGCCGACGCGCAGCTGCCGGTAGCCCAGCCCGGTCGCGTCGGAGAGCTGGATCTGTCCGTTGGCGTAGCCCCAGGCGGTGGTCTTACCGTCGGGCGAGACGGCGGCGAAGCCGTCGCCGGGCGGGTTGCCCATGCGGCTGCCGCTGGCGCCGCCGCGAGTGTGGTGCCAGATCAGGCGCTCGCCGACGCCGACCGCGGTGACCGAGGTGCCGTCGGCGGAGAACGCGAGGTGGTGGCCGAGGAACGACAGCAGGCCGCCGCCGATGGTCTTCGTCTGCCGCCCGGTCGCCGTGTCGTGCAGGGCCAGCGCCCCGCCGACGGGCTTGAGCACCAGCGTCTTGCCGTCCGGGGCGAAGGCGATGCCCTTGACCGGCCCCGAGGCGCGGATGGTGCAGACCTCCTTGCCGGAGGCGACGTTGACGAGGCGCACGGCGCCGTCTTGCCCGGCGGAGGCGAGCACCTTGCCGTCGGGCGACAGGGCCACCGCCCAGACGGCCCCCTGGTGCGCGACTTCGAGAAGGGGCGGCTCGGCGCGAGCGGCGGCCGCGAGGAAGAGGGGGGCGGCGAGGAGGCAGACAAGGGGTCGGTGCATGGCCGGGGTCCTGAAGCGGGTTGCCGTGTTGCGCTTCATGATACCCGGAGCCGGCCCGGAGAGCACCCCGCAAATCCGCGGGGGTATTCTCGAGGAGGGGACGAACCAAGGAATCACCGAAGAAGGACTTCCCGGTTTGGCGAGCCGCCGGGTTTACCCCGGCGGGGGCAGGCCGGAACCCTGGCGTCCCGGGTTAGGGGTCAGCTCCGTGTCGGCAGGGCTTCGCCGGGGATGCCGCCGACCAGGGGAAATTGGGGTCAGTTCATTTTCTCCGGCCCACTGGGCCGCGGGAAATTGGGGGGGGAATTGGTGTCAGTTCATTTTCTCCCAATTTCCTCCCGGTCTGGGAGAAAATGGGTGGTGGGTCAGCAGCGTTGCCAAGTGCCAAATTCCCTGGGATTTTGTGCAGGCCGCCCCTCAAAATCCCAGGAAAAACCGGGGTTGGCAACACAGCTGACCCACCACCGGAAAACGAACGGACACCAATTTCGCCGACACCAATTTCGCCCGGCTGGCACTTGCTGCAACACGGCATTTTTCAACTACCTGCATTGTAACAATTTGCCTGCCTGCCCCCTTATGGAACACGCTCTTACAAGCTTCGGGTGGCCCGGACGGTCGGCAAGCTCATTAGCGCCGCCGGACTGACGCGCCGCGAATTGATCCGCGTGCTCACCTGGCTGCACGAGGATCTGCCCGAGCGGGCCGACGAGTGCCGCCAGGTCCGCGCCTCGGACGCCGACGCGCTGCTTCGCCTACTACGTGGACCTCGAAGCCGAGGACGGGCGGCACATTATCATCTGCCGCTTCGTGGTGAACGACGACCACGCCGCGGACGGGGTGCTCGTCGTCCAGTCCTTCACCTTTCAACGTCGCCCCCGCACCGGCAGCACAGACGGATAAGGGGGAGACAGATCGCGGTACCATCTGCTGCCCCTGCCGGATCAGCTCCCGGCGGCCCGTGCGAAGACGGCAGCGATCGCATCGGCGCGGCGCACGCCGGGGGCCGCCGGCGCCGCGATCACGTCCATGTCTGCCAACCCGGCGAACTGGCCCATCTCCTGCAGCACGACCGTTAGGAGATCGATCCGTCCGGCCGCGGCGCTGTCGGACCGGGCCGTCCCTCCCGCGAACTCCTCGTCGGTCAACGGGGTCGGGTCCACGAACCAGCTTTGCCCGGCGGCGTTGGCGCTGAAGGTGACCCGAGTCTCGCCCGGGGCGTTCAGGCTCAGCATCCCGGCCGGGGTCGCGCCCACTTCAAAGCGGACCGCCGTGAGCTGCTGCAGCACGCCCGGGTCGGCGCCGTCCCGGCTGAGCCGCGTCAGGGCCGCCGCCACGGTCGCCTGGAGCTGATCCTGGGACAGGGGACCGCCGGGGTTGCTCCCCCCACCCCCCGCCGGCGACTGGGGAACCTGCCAGTTGCCCGCCACCGGGAGCCACCGCCCCATCCCGTACGCGAACCGGGCCACGTCGGGGCCGCCGGTGGCGTTGCTGTTGCGGAGGTACCAGTTGCCGCCGGGGTCGAGGACGGCGACGGTGGTGGTGCCGTTCCCGTCCCAGTCGCCGACCACCGGCGTCCAGCCGGCCCCGCCGTAGCGGAAGACGCCCGCATCGGGCCCACCGGGACTGACCTCGTTGCGCAGATACCAGGTGGCCGTGGCCGGGTCGAACACGCCGATCGAGGTCTTGCCGTCGCCGTCCCAGTCGCCGACCACCGGCACCCAGCCCGGTGCCCCGTAGCGGAACGGCGCGACGTCGGGGGCGCCCGGACTGTCGCTGTTCTTCAGATACCAGGTGGCCGTGGCCGGGTCGAACACACCGATCGAGGTCTTGCCGTCGCCGTCCCAGTCGCCGACCACCGGCACCCAGCCCGGCGCCCCGTAGCGGAACGGCGTGACGTCGGCCGGGCCGGCCGTGTTGCTGTTACGGAGATACCAGGTCGCCGTTGCCGGATCGACCACGCCGACGGCAGACTGGCCCGCCCCCGTCCAGTCGCCCGCGACCGGCTTCCAGCCGGGGCCGCCATAGGCGAAGGAGTGGATGTCCGGGGCGCCGGCTGCGTTCTGCGTGCGGAGATACCAGGTGCCGCTGCCTGGGTCGAAAATGCCGATCGTCCGGGCGGACGAGGACGCCAGCGCCCGCACCGTCTCCTGCGTCACCGCGGCCAGCGCCGAGTAGCCGAACGCCAGGTCGTCCTGCAAAGCGCTCGCGTTGTTCGTCCGGGTAAGCAGGTCGTTGAGGCGGTCGAGAAAGGCGCGGACCTGGTCCCCGGTGCCGGGGGGCAACGGTTGCTGGGCGCGGGCCTTCTCAAGAGCGGCACGCGCGGTCGCGAGGCCCTGCAGCGCGTCCGCGGAGACGCCCTGTACCTGCTGTCCCTGCGGAGCGGCGTGGAGTTCCGCCGCCCTCTGGCCGGCGGCCTGGGCGGCGGCCGCGGAGCCATCGAGGCTGAAGCGCAGGGCAGCCGTCACCAGTCTGGGGTCGGCCAGGGCCGCCGGTCCGAGGTTGATCAGGTTCTGCCGGAGCCCGTTCAGCTCGGCGGCAGACCAGCCGCGTTCGGTCAGCAGACGGACCCACAGCGGCGGCAAGCCCTGGCTCTGCAGGGCGGCCGCCACCCCGCCGGCGCTGGGCTGGAGGGACGCGAGCGTCTTCTCCAGCTGAGGCGCCAGGGCCGCCAGGCGCGCCTCGATCGGGATCTGCTGCGCGGCGAACCGAGCGACGGCGAGCTGCTGCCGGCTTTCCCAGAAGGCGTCCCCGGCCGCGGCGGCCCCCTGGGCGCGGTTGCGCGAAGTCGCCTCGGCGTCCTTGAGGCCTTCCAGCTCCAGCTCGGCGCGGGCGAAGTCTTTCAGGAACCCGTCGGGCTGTGCGTCCAGCTCGGGCACGTTCCGCGTCCGCGGGGCCACGAGCTGAGTGTAGTTGGAATCCGGGGGATCGACCGCCTGATTGTAGTTGACCCCGGCCCGGGCCATCACCGCCAGCCCACCGACGCCAAGGGCGATGGCGAGCGGGACTGCCGGGGCGTCCGCGATGGCCGCCGTCAGCAGGCCGCTCGCCGCCACGCTTTCGAGGACGTAGTTGTAGAAGGCGATCCGCTTGTCCGGGGTTACCTCGATCACCGCATTCTTCGAGGCGCCCACCGGCGTGTTGTTCCCGAGGGGGAGACTGACGGCGGCGGAGTAATTCACCGTGGTGGTCGGTTCCGCCGCCAGGAGTTCTTTCAATTTGTCCACCAGATCGAGGCCCGCAAAGTACCCAACTGACACATCGCCGGCGTCCCGCCACAAGGAGTCCAGGAGCCCTTTCAGCGTTTCCTTCCCAGCCGCCCCATACATCTTTTCCAACGTGTCGCCGGCGCCGATGGGGTTGGTCGGGTCGAGCCACTGCCATTTGTGGTTGAACGTCCCGAGGTCGATGGTCATGGATTCGCCCGGCTGGAGGCCCACGGGGATGGCCTGGTTGGACCGCGGCGGCTCGCGCGGTGTGGGGCCCTCGACGTAGGTCTCGTTCCAGTTGAGCGTAAAGCTTACCGCGCGACGCTCATGGTTGGTGATGGTGGCGCGCACGTCGTAGTCCCGACCCAGGCCCGGCTGGCCGGGGGACACCGCCACCGTCACCGTGGGCGGCACGACCTGGATGTCCGTGAGCGCCAGGGAGGGGTTTTTGTCCACCTCCGGCACCTCGTTCATCGGGTCCGGGAGCACCTCGAGCTGCGTTGCGTCAGCGGGGATCGGGCCGAGCTGTGCCGCCGTCAGGGAGATGGTGTGCGTCCCGACCGTCAGGTCGGGAGTGAACAGGCTCTCCGCGAGCTCCGGGGTTCCGTTCCCGGAGACGAAGTAGAGGGCGAGGGGCACGCGCCTCGGCAGGTCTGCCCCCTGGACCTCGTAGGTGACGTCCACCCCGCCGGGCCTCAGGGTCGGCTTGCTGACCACCAGGGTGGGCTGGGAGACGGCCGGGGAGGCGACCTGGGAGACCTGCAAGTTGTAGGCCCCGACCCCCGTGATGACCTCGTTCGGGAGCTTGTCGTCGTAGACCTGGACGAGGTAGGTGCCCGCGTGCGGGGCGGTGAACACCTGCGCGGAATGGTGACCGCCCGGCGTGAAGACCGTCTGGGACGGGTCGAACGGCAGAGGCGTGTTCCCCCCCTGCTCCGTACCGTTCGTACTGAGGATCGCCGGCGCCCCGTCCGAACCAGGACTTGCCGGATCGAGGACGACCACGAACGGGTTGGTGATTTCGCCTCTCCCGAAATACTCCGTATGAGGGATGAGGTTCCCGAAGGCGTCAATCTCTTGCTTCTGGGAGGCCGCCTTCATCCCGCCCCGCCACGCCACCTGAACGGTGACCTGGGCGCCGGCGTCTGCCTGGACGGAGTAGTAATCGACGTCCCCTTCACTCAGCGAGGCATCGACCGAGACGTCCGCCGTGAGCGGTTGGGCCGTGGCTGGGGTGTTGTTCGGTTCCTGTTCCGACACGGTCGTGGCCGTCTGGCTGAGCAGGCAGCGGTCTTCCAGCGCCTCGAGATTCGGCCTCGCCCGGCGCAGGGCACCCGGGTAACGGCCCTTCCCGCCGCGTCGCCGGGGGTGATACGACTCCGATCCGGTGGAGCGAATGAACATGGGCATGGGCTTCCTGCGCATCGACGTCCTGGCCTTCGATCCTTCCGAAGGCCCCCAACGGCCCCTCCGATGCGGTAGAGGACGGCCGTGCTCGTCGCTCGAAAGCGACGGCGCCCCCTGGGGTTTAGGGGACCTTGTGCATTACGTCGGTTCCTGGGGGATCCGGAATTCGCTCAATCGGTTGCTCAATCTGAGAGGCGGCTCACTCCGGGCCGAACAACTTGCGTCGTCGGCCTCAGAGTGTCGCGTCGCGCGATTTCGCGCGAATCGCCTCGATGCGCAGCCGTCCTCTATGGTAACCTTGCCCGCGAGTGGAAGAGGAGCCTGCCGAGTTCACCTCACCTCGGCCGCCGGCGCCCACGTGATGGACACGGCGCCTGGCCGGCTGGGGTGACGTCCAGGGGCGGTAGGCGCGGGCCCGGCGGCGCGGTAGGATCATGAACCAGCCCGACCCTTGCGAGGATTTGCCATGACGATCCCGCCGAACGATCCGCCCGGACAAGCCGCCGTGCCGAAGCGCGCGATCGTATCCGTTCCGCTGTCGCCTTTGGAGAAGCGGATGCTCGAAGATTTGCGCTGGGCGGCGCGCTCCCCGGAAATGCAGCAGCATTCCGGCAAACTGGCTGTAATCCGCAACAAACGCCTCCTCGCGGTGGGGTTCGACCAAAGCTCCTTGCTCGCGCAAGCGAGCGCTCAAGAACAGTGCCCGGAGTGGGAACTCGTAGTGTATTTAGTACCTCCAATGGAGGAGTTTTGCAGGGAAGAGTTCTGGGAAACTCCGAAGTAAGCGTCCCCCACGCGAGGCCTCGATGGCACTTCCCGCCCCAGCCACCACCGCTGCCGTGGAGTGGGATGTCCAGACCGTATCCCTCGGAGGGGTGGC
>JBBRPS010000029.1:0-27074 GCA_038227745.1 Gemmatales bacterium
AACAGCGCGGGGGCATCGTACCCCGCACCGCTGTCCACGAAACGGCCACGGGTAGCAGAGCGCACGCGAGACCGCGGCGAGACGAGCCGGATGCCTTAATTGGGCAAGTCCGGATCTGTGGGAGGGGTGGGAGGTGACTCTCACCCCGACCCGGCCCAATTCCCCCCCCCAATTTCAGCCAATTTCCCTGAGAGGCGGAGGAACGAAGGAGCGCGCCGGCGGCCCGTCGCGCAGCGACACCCCCACAGACCCCGCCGGGGCCAGCCCGGCGGCTCGCCGACCTTCCTTTCTGCCCGTGCCTCTGAGTGAGTGGTTTTCTTTTTCTCGGCGCGTTGGCAGTGTCAGCGGTATGTCACTGCAAGCGCGGTGGGCCGGGGGCGTAGTGCCCCCGGCCCACCGCGTTTACCGAACCGGGCCTCAGCGCGCGGAGTGCTCGATGACATGGAGTTCGTTGACCTGATACAGAGCGCCAGCGTGCGGCTTGGTGCTGCGGAGACTGTTCAGGACCTTGCCGCGGACGCAGAGGAGGTCCCCCGCGCGGCAGGCGGCCAGCTCGGGACCGCCGCCGCTGAGCATCACGGCGCCCTCGTAGCGGTCCACCTCGTAGGGGGCGCCGTAGCGCAGCACCCAGCGACTGTCGCCGGACGCGCGGAACAGCTTGCCGGTGATCCAGCTATAGTCGTTCTCGTGCCCGACCTTCTCCAGGTCCTTCGCCGTCAGTTCCATGCCGGTGTGCGGGGGCGTGGTGCCCGGCTGCAGGGTGGGGACGCCCGGCTGGGACACGGCGGTGCCGGTCTTTGAAACGGCGGTGCCGGGCTGGAAGACCGTCTTCTGCGTCGGCGGCCCGAGGGTCGGCATGGGGGCCTGGATGACCTCGTCCTTGCGGTCGCCCTGCCGCCCCGTGAAGAAGTTGCGGATGCGGTCGCGCAGCGTCATCGGCGCCGGGGAAGTGCTCTCCGCCGCGGGCTGGGCGATCGGTGCGCTGGGCTGGATCGTCGCCTCGGGAGGGGCCGCCGCCGCCGCACCCGCCAGCCAGCTCGCCGTCAGAAGACAGAAACGATACTTCATCTTTCCCTCCCATCGAACAAGGCCGGCCGCCTCCCCCGAGGGGCCGGTTCGGATTCCCGTCCACCAAATCTGTTTCGTGGACCGCGCGCCGGTGTCGAGGGCGCCGGTTACCGGGGACGCCGCGATCCGTCCTGTTCTTCGGATTCTGCGGCCCATACAGATGAGCCGTTGTGACCGGCGTGACAGTCCGGCAGGCACGGGGGGCGCCGGGCATGCGGCAGAGTCTGCCGGCGTTGCCCCGTCTGCGGGAAGGGAGGCAAGGGAGGGCGTTCAGGCGAGGACGTCGCGGATCGGGCTGCCCCACGGCACAAGCTGGAACGGCCGGTGCAGGCGGTCGCGCAACTCCAGGTCCGCGGAGATGCCCAGGCAGTGGTAAATGGTGGCGATGACGTCGGCGGGAGTGACCGGGCAACTGCTCGGCCGGGCGCCGATGCGGTCGCTGGCGCCGTGGACCACGCCGCCGCGGATGCCGCCGCCGGCCAGCATCAGGCTGTAACAGAAGTTCCAGTGGTCGCGGCCGGCGGCGCCGTTGACGCGCGGCGACCGGCCGAACTCGCCCATGACCACGACCAGCGTCCGCTCCAGCCGGCCGCGCGCCGCCAGATCCGCGAGCAGGCTGCCGACCGCCGCGTCGAGCTGCGGCAGCAGCTCGTTGCGGAGCTTCGTGAAGTTGCCGCCGTGCGTGTCCCAGGTCGCGTTCGCGTCCGGTGCCCAGGAGATGCACGCCACGCGCGTACCCGCTTCGAGCAGCCGCCGCGCCAGCAGCACGCTCTGGCCGTAGACGTTCCGGCCGTAGGCGTCGCGCACCGCCGCCGGCTCGCGGTCGATCCGGAAGGCGCGCTGGGTGTCCGGCGACGTGAGCAGGTCGAACGCCCGTGCCTGGAAGCCGCCCATCTCTTGCAGCGCACGCTCGCGGGCCGCGCCGGGGGAGCCGCCCAGGCGCGTGACGAGGGAGTGGCGGGCGGCGAGGCGGTCGCGCGTCACGTCGTCGGCGAGGGACAGCTCGGGCATGGCGAAGCCGGGAGCGTTGGGGTCGCGCAGCACGAACAGCGGGTCGTGGGTGCGGCCGAGCCAGCCGCCGAAGAAGCCGGGCTGCGGCGGGCCGCCACGGCCCTCGGCGGTGACGTACGGCATGGACACGAACGGCACGACGGGCGCCTGCGGCGGGCGGCACAGGCCGACGACGGAGCCGATGGCGGGGTAGTCGGTCGGCTTGGCGCCGCCGCCGTTCTCGCCGCGGTCGTGGCCCGTGAGGCCGGCGTAGACCGCCGCCGCGTGCGAGTTGTTGACCCTGTGGTGGACGGAGCGGATCAGGGCGCAGCGGTGCATCTGGCGGGCGAGGCGCGGCAGGTGCTCGCACAGCTGCACGCCAGGCACGGAAGTCGCGATGGGGCGGAACTCGCCGCGGATCTCGACAGGGGCGGCCGGCTTCATGTCCCACATGTCGAGGTGGCTGGGGCCGCCGTTGAGGAAGATGAGGATGCAGGAGTCGGCCGACGGCGCCGGCCCGCTGCGCTCGGCGCGGGCCTCGGTCTCGAGGAGGCCCGGCAGCGTCAGCCCGAAGGCGCCAATGGCTCCGACTTGCAGCAGCTCACGCCGCGAGATCCGCACCGGCCCCTTGCACGACGGCTTCATCTTCGTCCTCCTCGGGAAAACAATCGCAACCGTCGATTCTACTTTAAGACCGCGGCGTCCGCCATTGTCCGTTTCCCCGGGAGATATGCAGGAAGTCGTTCCCGTTCAGAAGCCGGTCGGCACTGCCCGAGCCGTTCGTCAGGTTCGCCACCCGGCCTCGGCCAGGGCGCGGACAAAGGCGTCGTGCTCAGGAGTCGCCAGGCCCTGCCCCAGCACGGTCATCAGCCGCGGATCCTTGTTCAGCAAGGCCGCGGTGTCAATCCACAGCCCCGGGAAGCAGCGGATGCGGATGATTCCGTCCGCCTCGGCCGTCAATTCCTGCTCGGCGCGCAGGTCGAACCAGCGCAGCTGCCGCTCGCGCAGGCACAGCACCAGGTACTCGCGGACGCCGTGGCGCGTATAGTCGTCGCGCTTGCCGTGCAGGTCGATGGACTGGCTGCTGTGGGCGGTCTCGGCCACGAGCTCCGGGGCGCCCTCGACATAATCGTCCGCCGTGGTGCGCGACTGGCCACCGTGCTCGGGCAGGATGCGCAGGAACAGATCGGGCTGCGGCTCGCCCTCTTCGCCCAGCAGGATCGTCGTGTTGTCGCCGGATTCCACCCCGGGCGTGGTCAGCTCATAGGTGAAGAACAGGCTTCCCAGGGGAAGGTGATTGGTGCCGTGCCGGCGCTTCAGCGGTGAGGCCACGTAGACGATCCCCCCAATCAGCTCCGCTTTAAAGTCTTGGGGCATCTGCTCGTAGATCCGGTGGAACTCCTCGCGGGTCATGCGGTCGCCGTTGTGTAGTTCCGGCGGCACGCTCGTTTGCGGAACGGTGGCCATGGTATTCCTCTGGGTAAGCGAGTTGCCTGCTCGTACCCTCATTCTATCCCTCCGCGCCCCGCCGCCCGCCCGGACGTTTGTCACACCGCCGGCGGACCTGCGGGCCGCTCACTGTTTCTTCCCGAGGCAGTACGCATACGTGTTCGAGCGGATGAAGAGTTGGCCGCCGCTGACGGCCGGGCTAGCGCTGAAGTCGCTGGCGTCGCCCAGATCGTTGTGCGCCAGTTGCTCGAACTTGTCCCCCGCGGCTAGCACGTACGCGCCGCCCTGCCGCGTGAAGACGTAGATCCGGCCGTCGGCCAGGATCGGCGACGAGTACTGCTGGCGCGCCTCGAACAGGCGCTTCTCGTAGACGATCTCGCCCGTGGCCGCCTTCAGGCAGCAGGCTGTGCCGCCGATCCAGTAGAGGCGGCCGTCGTGCAGGATCGGCGCGGTGTGCGCCGCCCCGGTCTTGCGCTTCCAGAGGACGTGCGTCTTCGTCACGTCGCCGCGGCCGCCGGCGCGCACCGCGACGAAGAGGCGGCCGCTGAAGCCGCCGCCCATCGCGTAGACGACGCCATCCCACGCCACCGGCGTCGAGCTGGCCGTGGCCCCGGGGGGCCCCTCGCACTCCCACAGCTTCTTGCCGTTCTCCGGGTCGTAGCCCTCCAGGGTGTCCGGGCTGCTCAGCACCACCTCGTGCTTGCCGCCGGGCAGCGCGACCAGCAGCGGCGTGGACCAGCAATCGCGGATCCCCTTCGCCCGCCAGACCACCTTGCCGGACCGCCTGTCCAGCGCCACCAGCGCGCCGCTCTCCACGGTCGCGTTGACGAGCAGCAGGTCGCCGTACACGACCGGGCTGGACGCGGAGCCCCAGCTGTTCAGAATGGTCCCCACCTCCGTGTGCCATACCTGCTTGCCGTCGAGGTCGAAGGCCAGGACGCCGGTGCGGCCGAAGAAGACGTAGACGCGCTCGCCGTCCGTCGCGGGCGTGCCGGAGGCGTAGCCGTGCTGCCGCATGTACTGGTTGTACTCCGTCTCGGGCAGCTTCGCCGCGACCTCCTTCCGCCACACGACCGCGCCGCTCTTGCGGTCCAGGCAGAGCAGGTGGCGGCGCAGGTCCTTCAGGTCGCCCTCCTTGCCGACGCCGTAGCCGGTATAGCAGGTCAGGAACACGCGGTCGCCCCAGACGATGGGGCTGGACAGGCCGGGGCCGGGGAGCTTCGTTTTCCAGACGACGTTCTCCTTCGCGCTCCACGTGACCGGCAAGCCGCGCTCCGTGCTGACGCCGTCCTGGTGGGGTCCGCGGAACCCCGGCCAGTCGGCGAACGCCGTGGTCAGGCTGCCCAGCAGGACGGCGAACGCGAGCACTCGACATTTTCGATTCATGATGAACCTCCCGGGGAGATGTGTGCCCCGCAGGGAGGGTAGGGGTTTTCGCCGCCGTCGTCCACGCCGCTCAGGAGTGCTGCAGCGCCCGCACGGTCAGGAGGCGGGCGGCGCGGCGGGCCGGGATGAGGGCCGCCACCAGCGCCGTCACCAGGGCCAGGCCGCAGGAGACGGCGGCCACCAACCCATCGAGGTGAAAAGCGACCGGCGGGCCGGTCCAGGCCGCGGTGCCGCGGTTGATGACGTACGCGAGCGCGACGCCGCCGAGCACCCCGGGGAGGAGACTGACGCCCCAGACGAGCACCGCCTGCGCCACGACGATCCGGTACAGCTGCCCGCGGTTCAGGCCCAGGGCACGCAGCACACCGAATTCGCGCGTCTGGTCGTGGACGTTCATCGTCAGCGTGTTGACGATGCCCAGCGAGGCCACCACGAACGCCAGCGCCAGCAGCGCCCACAGCACGCCGGCGACGCGCCCCAACAACCCGTCGATCAGGCCCCCCAGCTCCGCGTTGGACTGGAGGACCAGGTGGCGGTCCGCGCAGAACCTCTTCAAGGCAGCGGCGAGTTCCCCGCGCCCTCCCGGCGAGGCGTGGACGAGGAAGACGTGGACGCCTGGGACATCGAGCCTCTGCCTCGCCGTGTCCCAGTCGAGGTACAGGGCCAGGCCGCCGGCGACGTACTCGGTGGCGGTGCCGGCGACGCGGAATTCGCGCGGACCGTGCGGCGTCGCCAGCGTCAGCGTGTCGCCGCGGTGCAACCGCAGCCGCTCCGCCAGCGCCGTGCCCACCACTACCTCGCCGCGCGCCAGCCCCCGCCGAACGGCCTCGGTGTCCCCCTCGCGCAGGTCGAGGGGCAGCGGCCCGGTCGGGGCGAAGGTCCGCGCCAGCACCAGGATGGGGAGGTCGCCGGCGCGCCCGGGCAAGAAGCTCATTCGGTCCACGCCGGCCGCCGCGCAGGCGGCGGCGACCTCGCCCGCGAGCGCCTCGGGCAGGGCGGTCGCCAGGGCGAAGCTGGTGTCCGGCATCGAGCCGCGCACGATGAAATCGGCGACGACGCAGCGGTGATACCAGTGGCGCAGGTCGCGGACGATGCCGCGCAGGGTGTGGCCGAAGCCGATGGCCACCGCGAGGGCGAGGAAGAGGACGCCCGCGGTCAGGCCGGTGCGCGTGCGCTGCCGCCCGAGTTGCTGGCCGGCCAGCGTGCCCGCCACGCCCAGCGGCACGGACGCGGCCAGGCGCAGCAGGGGCGCGGCGAGAAGAGGCAGGGAGAGCACGCCCCCAGCAAGCAGCAGAACGAGGGTGGGCGTGAGCAGGACCTGGCCCGCGGAGCTGGGGAGCCAATCGCGGCAGAGCGCGACGCTCAGCGCCCCCCCCACGACGAGCAGGAGCAGCCCGGCGACACAGACCCGGAACGGCAGCGGGTCCTCGGGCCGGCCGCGCCGCGGGAGCAGTTCCTGCAGCAGCGGCCTGTGGGCGGCGCGCCACGCGGGCCACAGGGCGGCCGCCACGGCAGTCCCCGGCCCCAGCAGCCCGGCGAGCAGGAACGGCCCGACGGTCAGGCGCAGGCCGGGCAGGTCGGTGGCCAGGAACTGTCCCACCAGGCGCAGCAGGGTGCCGGCCAGCGCGACGCCCGCGACACAGCCGATGACGGTGCCCGCCATGCCGAACAGGAGCGCCTCGCGCAGCAGCAGGCGCGTGACCTGGCCGCGCGTGGCGCCGGTGGCGCGCAGGATCGCCAGCTGCCGGCGGCGCTCGCCGAGACTGAGGAGGAACGTGTTGAGGATGACGAAGGCCGCGGCAGTCAGGGCCACGGCGCTGAGGTAGGCCAATCCCTGCTCCGTGGCCTCCAGGGTGGTGCCGGCCAGTTCGCCGTGCCGGCCGGGCGGCTGGACGGACAGGCCGGGCGGCAGGCGCCGTGTGACCGCGGCGAGAACCGTCGCCGTGTCCGCCCCGTCCGCCAGCACGACCTCGACGCTAGTCACCCGGCCGGGGAGGGCAAAGAGGCGCCGGGCACAATTGAGGGGGACGACGAGCACGCCGCCGAGGGTCGTGGCCGCCCCACGGGGTTCGAGGATGCCGGCGAGATGCAGTTCGGCGGAGCCGGCCGGTGCCCACACGTGTACCGTCATCCCCGGCTCCAGATCCAGGGCGCGGGCCTGATCGGCCTCGAGCAGGGCGTCGTTGGCGCCGTCGAGGGGGCGGCCCGCACGGACGGGCAGATCGGGGCCGGCACACGCCGGGTCGATTCCCAGGACGCGCACCGGGGCGCTGCCGCGGCCCGCCGACACCGCCGCCATCCCCTGGACGCGCGGGATGACGGTTCGCACGCCGGGCAGCGCGGCCAGGGCGGGGGCGAATTCGCCGTCGAAGGCCGCCAGTCCCGGCGCCGTCACTTCCAGGGCAGCCCGCCCGCCGACGCCGCCGGACAGGTCGCGGTAGGCACGGTGCGCCGAGTCGATGGTCAGCCGCGTGGCCACGACGACCGCCAGGCCGACGGCGATGCCCAGCAGCGTGAGCAGTGTGCGGCCGGGGCGGCGCAGGGTTTCACGGACGCTGTACGTCCAGAGGCTCATCGGCCGTCCCGCTTTCGTCTTTGCCGCGCGCGGTCGGCGGCGGGCGCCAGGCCGTGCGCGGCCACAAAGGAAGGGCTCCGCCTGGTCGAGGTGTCAGAGGGTCCGGTTTGTGGTGCAGGCGGTCAGAGTCGGACCGGAAGTGGGTGTCCTCAAGGGCGGTCTGCGCGGCCCCGGTGCTGGGTCCCCTGCGCCGCTCCGGTACGCGGGGTTCGCGTATACCTCGGTGCGCTCCGCGCTGCAAGGCCACTGTCAACCCGCCGGCGGGGCAGACGGCATCCTCTGCCCCGCCGGCGCGGAAGTCACTCGGTCAGTTCCTTGAGAGACGATTGATTGGTGCCGCGCAGATCGAGCGTCACCCGGTGCGTCGCCTGGTCCGGGTCCGGCAGCAGCGCGACGGCGTGGAGGTGGAACACGAACGTGGAGGCGTAGTTCGCCGTGCCGCCATCAATGCACGCATCCATGCCGATGGACAAGGTCACCTTCGACCCGGCCTCCAGCTTCGGCTGCTGCTCGCCGAGCTTCATCTTCTTGATCGGCATGTCGAGGTGGAAGTCGAAGACGCCGAACTGCTTGCCGCCCTGCTTGTAGACGCGCAGCAGCTTGCCGCTGCCGGTCGCCTTGTCGCCGTCGAACTCCACGTCGCCCTTCTGCCCCAGGAACTTCACGAACAGCTCGACCGGGACCTTCCACGTCTCGCCGACCTTGACCGCCTTGCCCGGCATCAGCAGCTTGTCCAACCCTGCCTTGTCGTCCTTGTTCTTGTTGAACTCCTTGTCGAGGTGGACGGCCTCGTCGCCGCCCAGTTCGCCGCCGCCCTCGACGCGGAAGCTGTACGTGCCGTCCTTCTCGGCGATGGCGACCGTCTTGCCCTCGTAAGGCAGACTTTTCATGTCGTCATCGGCGCCGGCGGCGGCCTTGTCGTACTGGCGCTTGAGCTGCGTGGGCCGCTGCCCCTCGGGGCGCTCGAGGATGGTCTCGCGGTAGACGTAACTCTCCGCCTTGTGGTCGTTCTTCTGTTCGAGGATCTTGCCGTCGTTGTCGGCGACCTTGAATTGATGGTTCTCGGTTTTGTGGACCTGGCCGACGTAAGCCCCCTTGCCCGGCTCCTTGATCTTGATCTCGTGGGCCTCCTGCGCCTGCAAGGGGGCCTGCCTCAGCAGCAGCGCGAGCGCCGCGACCAGTCCGAAACTGCACCTCATGGCGTCCCTCCGCGTGAGTGGCCGACGGGGCCGCCGCTCCCGATGGGCAGTCGTGCCCGGTCGTGGGGATTCTCCTTCGCGCGGCCCTGGCGGCAGGTGTTACCGGGGTTATTCGTTTCGGCCGGGCCGCCATTTGCGGCTTTCCTGCCGGAGCATCGTGGCCGACTCGCTCCGCGAGTCGGGAAGAGATCCGACTCACGGAGCGAGTCGGGAAGAGATCCGACTCGCGGAGCGAGTCGGCCACGATGAGGTCACTTCGAGGGCGCTTTCGGCTTCCCCGGCGTCCGTACCTGGAAATCCTGCGGCCGGCCGCCACGGTCCACGGTCAAGCGGACGTCCACGCCCGGTTGCAGGTTGCGGACCGCGTTGAGGTAGGTGCGCCGGTCCGGGACCGGCGCGCCGGCGACGGCGACGACGCGGTCGCCCTTCTGCAGGCCCGCCTTCGCCGCCGGGCTATTCTTCGGGACCTCGGCCAGGAGAATGCCCGGCCTGGTGTCCGCGCGGTTCGGCAAGAACCCGAACCAGGGGTCGGTCAGGCCCGCACGCGGATGGATTAGCTCGACCGTGAGGCTTTGCCGCCGGCTGTCGCGCTCCACCGCTATTTCCACAGGCTCCCCGGGCGTCAGGGCGCGCGTGGCGTTCAGGAACGCGGACGGGCTGTCCACCTTCTTGCCCGCGATGGCGAGGACGCGGTCGCCCTTCTTGAGGCCCGCCATCGCCGCCGCCGAGTCCTTGACCAGCCCTTCCACCACGACGCCCGGCCCCGTGGCGCGGTAGTCGGGGATGACGCCGACCGAGGGGGAAGAGGACCACAGCGTCTTCGAGCGGTCGAAGCCCGGCGTCTTCGCGTACTCCGGGCGGGCGGGCAGGCTCGCGACCTCCGCGGCCAGGTCGCCGACCAGGTCCACGACGCGCCGCAGTCCCGGCACGTTGATCGTCTCGACGCGGTCCGTCGGGCAAGGATACTGTTCGTGGAAGCCAGTGAAGAAGAAGAAGACGGGCACCTTGCGGGCGTAGAACGAGGCGTGGTCGCTGGGGCCGCCCCCGGACGGGTCCTTCACGATTCCGAAGCGGTGCTTCTCGTTCACCCGGTCGAGCAGTTGCGGGAACGGTTTGGCGCTCTGCACGCCGCCCACCAGCAGCTTGTCGTCCTGCAGCCGGCCGACCATGTCGAGGTTGAGCATGGTGGTCGTGTCCTGTAGGGGGAACGTGGGGTGGCGGCAGTAGTAGGCCGAGCCGAGCAGGCCGCTCTCCTCGCCGGAGAAGGCCATGAACACCAGGCGCCGGCCCTTGCGCGCCTTCTGGGCGCCGAAGCGGCGGGCCAGCTCGACGACGGCGACCGTGCCGGAGGCGTTGTCGTCGGCGCCGTGGTGGATGGCCGAGTCGGCGAGGCGGGCCAGCGGGAAGCCGACGCCGCCGATGCCGCCGGGCGGGCTGAACGCCTTGATCGCACTGGGGAAGGGCCGCAGCGCGCCGAACATGCCGACGTGATCGTAATGGGCGCCGATCACCACCGTCTCCTTCGCCAGGGGACCGCTGCCCTCCAGCACGCCGACGACGTTCCGAGCCTTGACGCGCGTGAGCGTGATGTCGGTTTCCAGCCGGCAGGTCCAGCCGGACAGCGCCGTGCCGCGCGGCTTCAGGTCGGCGTCGGTCGCCTGCTCCACGTCCGGCAGCCGCATCCCCTTGACGGAGACGAGCAGGGTGTCGGCCAGGTCGCGCTGCAGAAACGCCGTCGGCAGCGGCACGGGGTCGCCGGTCCGCGCGAAGATGAACGGCCGCGGCAGCAGGTCGCCGAAGCGCGCCTGCGCCCGGCTGTTGACGATGAGGACGGCCGCCGCCTTGTGCTGCAGGGCGTTCTCGACCCTGGCCCGCACGCCGAACGGCCCATCCGCCTTGGTGTCGGCCGTGGGGAAGAGGCTGGCCTCGGCGTGCCCGAAACGCGGCGTGGCGGTCAGGACGATCACGATCTTGCCGGCGACGTCCAGGCCCGCGTAGTCATCGTACTTCGGGTCGGTGGAGGTGATGCCGTGGCCGGCAAAGACCACGGGGGCCTCGACCTTGCCGTTGCCGCCGAAGGACCAGGCGGTGAAGTGCTTGTTGTGCTCCAGGGCAATCGTCTGCCCCAGCGGGCCTTTGAGGACCAGGTGGTTGCCGGCGCCGACCTTCAGGCCGGTGGTGACCATGAACGGCTGGAAGTAGCTGCCGCCGGGGCCGCCCGGCTTGAGGCCGGCGTTGACGAATTGCCGCTCGATGTACTCGGCGGCCAGATCGATGCCCTTGCTGCCGATGCCGCGGCCCTCGCAGGCGTCGCTGGTGAGGAACTTCAGGTCCTCCAGCAGGCGGATCTCGGCGCCCGCCGGGGTGTCGGCCCCGGTCGGGCGCACGCACAGTCCGAGTAAGAGTAGTCCCACCGCCGCGACCGTCAGACGCCGACTCATGGTTGTCTCCCTGGTACACTGGCTGTTCGCGGAGGCCCTCCGCGGTCGGTTTGATTATGCGCGGGCGCAGGGAGCGCCGCCAGTAGATAGTTGGCGGCGCGATGACTTCCTTGCGGAAGGGAGTGGGCTTGCCGTTTCGCGCTCGGCTGCGAGCGCGAAACGGCAAGCCAGCTTCGCACCGCCGGGAAAAGAGTCAGGGGCGCGTCAGGCTGGAGCTTTCTGTCCCCTCAAGATGGGAAGGCGGTCGTGGGAAGCGTAAGTAATGAAAAAGCTCCCTCCCCCGCCGCGGGGGGAAGGAGTGTCAACCCTCCCCCCGCGGCGGGGGAGGGCGCATGATTCGCCCGAACACGGCAGAGCCTCCGCAACAAGGAACGGAGCGGGCCGCCGAAAGCGGGCGCAAAAATGGGGAAGTCCTCCCAGGGATCGGCTTGCTTGCCGTCCGGGCCGGCCGCCGCGTAGACTGACCCCATGCGCGACTGGAACCTGGCCGAACAGAATCACGCTTTTATCCGCTCCCGCAAGTGGGAGGTGGCGGTGCTGCCCTTCGGGGCCACCGAGCCGCACAACCTCCACATGCCGTACGGCACCGACACCTTCCAGCTCGAGGTGATCGCCAACCGCGCCTGCGAGGAGGCCTCCCAGGCCGGCGCCGCGGTCGTGCTGCTGCCGACGATCCCCTACGGCGTGAACACGAATCACCTGCTGGTCCCGGGCGGCCTGGCGTGCAGTGTCATGCCGACGACGCTGCTGCACCTGCTGACCGATCTGGTCGATTCGCTCCAGCGGCAGAGGGTGCGGAAGCTGGTGCTGCTGAACGGCCACGGCGGCAACGAACTGAAACCGCTGATGCGCGAGCTGCACCACCGGACGGACGTCTTTTTGTGCCTGTGCGACTGGTTCCGCATGGCCCGCGACGCCTACGGCGGCATCTTCGACCGCCCCGGCGAGCACGCCGACGAGGTCGAGACGAGCCTGGGCCTGGCGTTCTTTCCCGATTTGATGCGGCCGGAGCTGGCCGACGACGGCGCTGCCCGGCCGACGCGCTTCGACGCGATCAACCGCGGCTGGGTGAGCATCACGCGGCCGTGGCACCTGGTGAGCAAGAACACCGGCCTGGGCGACCCGTCCACGGCGTCGGCGGAGAAGGGGCGGAAATTGCTCGACGTGTTGGTCGAAAGGCTGGCGGGGTTTCTGGTGGAGTTGTCGGCGGCGGAGGTGAACGAGAGCTTTCCGTATTGACGCCCCCCCGTTTAGCCGCGAGCGGTGAGCCAGATCCCGCTGCGCGGGGGGCGAGCGCGTGGCTCGCGGCTAAACGGGGCGGCTTCTCAGCTGAGGTCGTCCTTCTGCGTCTCGGCCACGCTGCGCATCTTCTTCATCGCCCGGACGTTGAGCTGGCGCACGCGCTCCTTGGTGATGCCGAGCTTCTCGCCGATCTTCTCCAGCGTCATGCCTTCGGAGTTGTTGTCCAGCCCCGCCCGCATGCGGATGATCTCGCGCTCGCGCGGGTCGAGCAGGTCGAGGAGGCGGTTCACCTTGTGCGTCGCCTGCTCCGCCGACGCCAGGCACTCCTGCTCGTCGGTGCGCGTGTCCGGCGCCACCTCGAACAGCTCCTCGTGGCCGGTCACGTAGCGCTCGCGGCGGTGCTTCTCCTCCGGGATGCTGCGGGCGAAGTTCTTCATGATCGCCCAGCTGGCGTAGGTGCTGAACTTGTTGCCGCGGCTGTAGTCGAACTTCTCCACCGCCCGGATCAGCGACACGTTGCCGTCCGAGAGCAGCTCGAAGAAGTTGTCCGCCTGGGCGACGTGCCGCTTGGCGATCGACACCACCAACCGCATGTTGCAGTTGATGAGCCGCTCCTTGACCTCGCTGGCCTGCTCCTGCAGTTCCTCGATGCGGTCGAGGTCCTGCGTCCGGGCGCGGGCGGGGTCGAGGCGCTTGCGCAGCTGCGCCACCTTGTGCTTGAGATAGTTCATCTTGCGGAACAGGTGCTGCTCCTGCGGCTTGGTCAGGATCGGCATCTCGTACAGAGGCGCCAGCTCGGGCGGGGCGTCCTTGGGGACGCGCAGCTGCTTGCGGCCCGACTCGAAGTCCTCCAGGTCCGGCATCGGCGCCAGGATCTCCGCCTCGACCGCCGGGGTGTCGAACGACGTGTGATGGATGTAGTCCAGAGGCTGGCTGAGCAGGCGCTGCGCCCGCACCTCGTTGATGACGCGGTACATCGACGTCCGGGTTCTCTGAAAGCGCTTGGCAAGCGTATCCACGGCGATGCCCCTCCGGTAAGAACTGTAAATGACCTGCTTGGTGTCTTCGTTCAGCGGGCCGGTCACCGCCGGGAACAGGGCCTGCTCGGGGTGCTCGCGGTCGAAGTTCTTGATCGTGTAGCGCACCGTCTCCGTCGAACGGCCCAGGCGGCGGGCGATGCGGCGGCTGACCTCGGTCAGCGTGCCGGTCGGCACGCGGGCCAGGCGGCGGGCGCGGCGCAGGATCTCTTCCTTCTCCGTCTCCGTCAGGTGCGAGAAGCGGCCGCCGCGCTCGACGCGCTCCTGGTTGGCGTGCAGGAACGGGCCAACCAGCGACGGCAGGAAGCCCACCTGGCGCCGGCCGTTGCACAGCACCGGCAGGCCAATCAGGCCGCGCTTCCGCCAGCGGTTGATCGTCTTGGGCGTCACGTTCAGCTTCTTGCTGATCTCCTCCAGGGTCAGGACCGGCTCGGCCATCTGCTCGACGGGGACGGCCGGCAGCGAGCTGGCCAGCTCGTCGATCAGCAGGCCCAGGTCGTGCTGCAGGTCCTTGCCCTCGATCAGCAGATCGGGGTAGGCGTCGGGCCTGTAGTCGGTGACGCGGAAACAAACGAACTGGTACGGGTACGCCTTGTCGGCGGCGATCTCGGCAAGCAACTGCTCGGCGCGGGCCAGCTGCTCCATGCGGCGCGCGGGAGGAACGAAACGCACTTGTTGATCCGTCAACTGCTTCAGTGCGGGGTGTTTGAAGGTCACGGCTTTCACTCCTTTGCGATTGCAGGTCTGCCGGGAGGGGCCTGCCACCGCGATGGGCACCGGGGCCTGGGTCGGCCGTGCGGCGCCTGCCTGTCGATTCCATCCCGTCTCTGCTCACGGACCGCCCGGTTCAGGTCGGCGGCCCGGTCCTGTCATTACGTCTGAGTCGCCCTCCCCGGGCTACCGAAAAAGATTCAACTCCCGTCACTCCGTTGGCCGATCCTGGAAGGTCTACTTCTTAGAGACGCTCACCAACCTCAGGGGTTCAGGGAATCTGGTGCGGCTCGATGACATCTAGCTGTCATCCAGTTCTTCGTCGGCAGGCCCCGTTTCTTCGATCTCCAGGGTGTCCTTCGGAGGCGTTCGGACCGTCTCAGGGCACTCCCCTTGAAGGCAAACCCTGTGCCAACAGGGCTTGACACGGCGGTACGCAACCCATCCGACTGCGGTTCAGTGATCGTAACATCCCTTCATGAAAGACCTTCGAGACCGAACGCCGACCGGGTGGTTGGCGCGGTTTGGGGGGACCCGCGATTGGGATGTCTTCTCCTTCATGAACTAACTTACACTATCTGTGTTCAAATTTGCAAGGCGTGCTGTCCACAATTCATCGTTCAAATTTGCAAGGCGTGCTGTCCACAATTCATCCAGCGCCCTAAGTCCTGCAAAATCGCAGTCTTTCCTACGACGGAAATCCTCCCCGCCTCCAACAGGAAAACGTCCCCAGCACAGCACCTTGCGCCGCCGCGCCGGCGGACCGGGCGGGTAGAATCGTGCGGAGTCGCGCGGACACAGCTCGGCCGGCTGGCTTTCCGGGCCTGCGGGACTCCCGGAGGACTGACCCGATGCCGACGCTTCACCGCCCCACGCGGGCGCTCCTATTACTGACCGCAACCCTGGCCGCCGTCACAACCGCCCACGCTCAGGCACCCGTCCGCCTCCAGGAATCTTTCCGCCCGGGCTACGAGTATCACGTCAGCACCCGCGTCGATCTTACGGGCAACTTGACCCTGCCGCCGGAGAAGGGGGCGGCCGCAGCGAAAACGCTGACGGTGACGGGCAAGAGCGCCATCGAGTACGACGAGCGCGTGCTGACCCAGGACAAGGACGGCCGCGTGGGCAAGACGGTTCGCATCTATCGGCGGGTCGATTTCCAGCGCCACGTCGGCGACCAGCCGCAGCAGAGCACCATCCGCCCGGAGGTGCGCCGCCTGGTCCTGTTGCGCTTGCAGCAGAAGGAGGTGCCGTTCTCGCCGGACGGCCCGCTGACGTGGGCCGAGATCGACCTGGTCCGCACCGACGTGTTCACGCCGGCCCTGACCGGCCTGCTGCCGCCCGGACCGGTGCGCCCCGGCGACCGCTGGCAGGCCTCGACCGACGCCGTCCAGGAGTTGACGGACCTGGAAAAGATTGAAGAGGGGGGGGTGGCGTGCAAGTTCGACCAGGTGACGGTGCTGGGAGGCCGGCGGCACGCGCGGATCGGCTTCAGCGGCAGCGTCCGCGGTCCCGGGGAGGACGGCCCCAGCCGCCACCAGCTCGAGGGCTCCTTCTTTTTCGACCTGGAGTCGAACCACATCAGTTACGTGTCGGTCAACGGCGTGCAGCAATTGCTGGACAAGGACGGCAAGGCGGCGGGCAAGGTGGAGGGGAATTTCGTGCTGACGCGGCAACCGCACCGCCAGGCGCGCGAGCTGAGCGACGAGGGGCTGCGCGGCCTGGCGCTGGAGCCGAACGAGGACAACACGCTGCTGCTGTACGACAACCCGGACCTGGGAGTGAAGCTGCTGCACCCGCGCCGCTGGCGGATCGCCGGGGTGCGCGGGCGGCAGGTTGGCCTCGATGAGAACCGCGGCAGCGGCCTGCTGCTGACGATGGAGCCGCCGAAGCAGGTGCCGGCCGCGGCGGCGTTCCTGCAGGAGGCGCGGACGTACATGACCCAGCAGAAGGGGACGATCCTGGGGCAGGATCCGCCGCAGACCATCCAGGGCGCCCCGCGGACGGTGGAGAGGTTCGCACTGGACGTGAAGGTGAACAACGAGCGCGTACTGCTGGCGTACTTCGTCATCCGCCAGGCGAACGGCGGCGCGACGCTGGTGGCGCGGCTGCTGCGGGACGACCGGGCTGCGCTGGTGCGCGACGTGGAGCGCATCGCCCGCAGCGTCGAGGTGACGCGGACGCCGGGGCCGTGAGACCTGCCGGGCAACATTCCGGATTCATTTCTGGACCCGTTGAAGATTCTCTATATCAGTACTCTTACGGATCGAGAGGTGGACTGGTCGTGTCCGGTCAACGATCTCAGGACTCACATCCCTGGAGGAACCCATGAGAGCCGCGAGTTGTTTTCCCTGCGTCCTCGGCCTTGCTTGCCTGCTGTCCTCGGCGGGCACGGCCCTGGCCCAACAATTCCCGCTCCCCTCGGTCGGCGGGATGGTGATGACCGCCGATAACAAGACCTTGGTGGTTACCGTTCCTTCGGCCGGCCAACTGGTCTACTTCGACACCCTGACCGCCAAGGAATTGAAAAAAGTCGAAGTCGAGTTCCAGCCCGCTGCGATCGCCTTGCAGGGGAAAAAGCTGTTTGTGGCCACCAAGGGCGCCCCCGCGATCCACGTTCTGGACCTGGAGAGCGGCAAGGAACTCCAGGAGATCAAGTTCCCGGGCGAACCGGTGGAGAACCTCTCTTGCCATCCGGTGAAAGGGCGAGTGTACGCCACCAACGCGAACCTCGACGTGTTTTCCATCGACCCCCAATCGGGGAAGGTCGTCAAGACCCAGGCCAAGGGTGAGCAGGTCCTGGTCGATCCTTCTGACGGTCAAATCGTCTACACGAGCATCTTTTCGCCGAGCAAGAGCCAGATGATCATCCAGGAGATGCCCGGGAAAGTCTTCAAGGTGCAGATCCTCCCGGGGAACGTGCAGAGCGTCCTGATGAAGTTCAGGGCGCAGGGCGCGGACCTGAAGTTCGTCGGGGGCAATCCGAACGCCGGTTCGGGAGGCGCCTGGTTCAGCGTCAGCCGGGATGGGAAGCGGGTGAGCATGTCCGGGCCTTACCGGGGACCCAACCAGAAGGGCCTCACCTTCAACATCGCCGTGTGGGACACGTCCGACCTGACAACGATCCTGGGACAGCTGCAGATGGATTCGTTCCCAAGGGCGGTCTGTTACCACCCGCAACTGGATCTCGTGGCGGCCCTCGCGGACAGCGGTCCCCAGGCCGGCATCAGAATTTTCAACGCCAAGTCGTTGGTAATGAAAGAGTCGCTCAAGCTGCCTCGCGGGACGACCTTCCCGCCGTACACCTTGGTCTTCGGGGGGCAGGGCACCAAGCTGATTGGCGCCATGCCGCTGCTGGGACGGGGCGGGAGCGGGAAGACGGTAGTGTTGGAGTTTTATGACCTCTCTCTGAACGATCAGCAACGCGACGTGCTGAAGAAGGGCTTCGCCAAATAAAGGCGAGCGGGAGGGTGCCGGAGCTGAAAACGGGATTGAACCGAAAAAGAGACGGGCGACTTTTAACCTGCCAAGGAGGGGAAAAGGCGCCCGTCCCTTTTCGCCCCTTTTTGCCCAGGTAGAGCGGTTGCCGAGGGGAGAGCGCACGGCCACGGCCGTAGGGTGGGCACCGCCCCCCGCGGGGCAGCCACGGTGGGCGGTGCCCACCCTACAACTGGGTGCAATGCCTTCGTGAACCGCTCTAGGTGTCCGCCTGCTGCGACATGCTCTTCACGCGGTCGGCTCCCTGTCCGGCCAGTGCCGCCGATATCGCGGCGACGAGCGCCGAGAGCAGTACGATGGCCATTAGATGAGTACACCGCCCGGGCATGGCACGTCTCCTTGCGGATCCAGCGGAAGGCTGCGGCGGGAACGAGATGTCACTCCTTCGCCACCGCGGGGCGCGGCACGAACACCAGGAGCTTTGTAATGCAGATGGTCAAAATCCAAATCCCCGACCGGGCTGACAGCGCGAAGGCGATGATCGAAATGTCGCGCCGCGGCCGGATCGACTGCTATGCTGACGATGTCTACATGGTGCCGGAGGCCATGCTCGGCGTCCTGAAGGGGATGGGCGTGAGCTACCGGGAACTCGACCGCGGTGGGCCGGACTATGCGGAAAAGACGCTGCGAGATACTCTTGCCGCTCACGCACAACGACGGTCGGCCGGTCAGCCCGGACAAGTTTCAACAGACCAGGGATGAACTCATCGTGCAATTCGGGGCCGTCTCGATGTCGGCCTTCGCGGTGATCGGCGCCTGGGTCCGCGAAGGCACCCGCTACGAAGACGAGCTGCGCCGGTTCACGGTTGACGTCGAGGATATCCCTGAGAATCTGCACTTTCTGGCTGCCTTCAAGAAGACGCTCCTCGAACGGTTTGAGCAGATCGAAATCTACATGGTATCCTTCCCGGTAGAGATCATCTGACGGCGCACCAGCACCGAAAAAGGACACCGAAAAAGGGACACACCGAAACGGGACAGGCACCTTTCCCCCTGCTTTTTCGGGTTTTTCGGTCCCTTTGTCGGTTCGGGCGAGAATGAGACGTCACTCCTTCGCCACCGCGGGGCGCGGCACGAACACCACGCACACCGGGTTCGGCACTCCGGTCACCGACTCCACCAGCGTCAGCTCTCCCGTCTTCGGCGCGACGGCGAACACCGACAGGCTGCTCGCCCCCTGGTTCGCCACGATCAGGAATTTGCCCGTCGGGTCGATGTTGAAGTTGCGCGGCACCTTGACGGTTTCGCCCTGGTTGCCGACGTGCTTCAGCTTGCCCGACTTCGCGTTGACCGTGAAGACGGCGATGCTGTCCTGGCCGCGGTTCGAGCCGTACACGAACTTGCCCGACGGGTGGACGCGCACCTCCGCCGTCGAGGTGTCGCCCTTGTACCCCTTGGGGAGTGTGGAGATCGTCTGGATCGCCTTCAGGGCGCCCTTCGCCGGGTCGTAGTCGAAGGCGGTGACGGTGGAGGCCAGTTCGTTGATGACGTAGGCGTGACGGCCGTCGGGGTGGAAGGCGAAGTGGCGCGGCCCGGACCCGGGGGCGACCTCGGCGGCCGGCGGGTCGTTCGCCGTCAGCGTCCCCGCCTTCGCGTCGTACTTGTAGACCATGACCCGGTCCAGGCCCAGGTCGGCCACGAAGGCGAAGCGGTTGGCGGCGTCGAGGTTGATCGAGTGGGCGTGCGGCGCCTCCTGGCGCTGCTTGTTGACGCTCTTGCCCTCGTGCTGGACGAAGGCGGTCGCCGTGCCCAGCTTGCCGTCGGGCGCGAGCGGCAGGACGCAGACGCTGCCGCCGGTGTAGTTCGCCGCCAGGACGTGCTTGCCCTGGCGATCGACGATCAGGTGGCACGGGTGGGCGCCGCCGGACGACTCCCGGTTGAGGAAGGACAGCTTGCCGGTCTTCGCGTCGAGGGCGAAGGCGCTGACGGCGCCGGCCTTCTTGCCGCCGAAGTTGGCGGTCTCGTTCACGGCGTAGAGGAAGCGCCGTGTCGGGTGGACGGCGAGGAAGGACGGCTGTTCGGTCTCGGCGACCAGCACCGGGGTGCGCGAGAGCTTGCCGGTCGCCGCGTCGAACTCGAGGCGGTAGATACCCTTGCTCGGCTTGTCGGTGTAAGTGCCGACGAAGACCCAGAACTTGTCGGCCTTGCCCTTCTTCGGCGGCGCGGCCTCGGCCACCGGCCCCGCGCCGGCCGCGAGCAGGGCCCCGAGTGCGAGCAACAATGCACACCAGCGATACGAAACGACCATCTTGTCACCTCCCGGTCAGCAAATTCCGACTACGCCCCCCTGTCTGGCCACGGTTCGCAGACCCGCGGCCAAACAGCGTTACAACCTCCGCTTGCGCGGCAGGTTCTTCTTCCGCCGGCTCGGCGGCTGCTTGCGCACCCAGCGCAGGAACGGCCCCAGCTCCGGCGCCCCCCGCAACTGTTCGAGCGTCGGGTAGAGTTTCGCCAGCGTCTCGTTGATGTAGGTGGCGTGGACCATGCCGTGACACTGCGGGCACAGCAGTTCCACGTCTTCCCGGTCGCCGCCCTTCTCGCGCGGCAGGCAGTGGTGCCTGGTCAACTGCCGGCGGTCGAACGGTCGCTCGCACAGGCCACAGTTCATTGGCGCGCTCTTCACCCCTCTGCCTCTCACTCCAGCACGCGGATGCGCAGGGTCGTCGCCCACTCGTGCGTGTCGAGGCGCAGCCGGCCGACCGTGGTGGGGCTGATCGCCTGCAGCCCCAGCCCGACGAAGACTTGCCGCCCGCCCACGTCCGCCCGCCCCGAGACCAGGATCCAGCGCGTCGGCGCGTTCTCGCCCTCCGGCACGGGCGTGTGGCGGTGGAACGTGTTGGCGAAGCCCTCGGTACTGAGCTGTTTCGGCCAGATCCGCGTCCGCGGCTGGTCGCGCTTCACGATGGCTTCCAGCCCCGGGAGGACACGGTCGAGGAGCTTCGGGATCGCGTCGGGTTTCAAATCGTAGGCCGTGCCGGCCGGCGCCACGACCACCAGGCGCAGCCGCACCGGCACGCCCTCAATGGTCAGCTTGCGGTCGGCGGTCCCGGCCGGCGGCGCGGGGATGGCGGCCAGGTCCTCCCGGAGGTCGTCCTTCGGCGGCGGCGGCGCCTCACGGCGGAACAGACCCCGCACCAATCTGCCGACCGTCAGCCACAGCAGCAGGAGGGCGAGGAGGCCGCCGGCGCCGAGGACGGCCCACCAGCCCCCGCCCTGCAGGAAGTCGCGCGCCCCTTCGGGGACGTTGTTCGTCAGCCAGTCGGGCGGCTTGCTCAGGGCCAGCATGGGAACTCCGCGGTGAGAGGGACGTCCGGCCGTGTACGCCAACACTTTCCCTATAATGTTGGGGAGGTTGGGCGCGGTAATCAAGCCTGTATTTGCCCATCTTCGTGGGTCAGGACTCCGCTCCTGACATGGTTTGTCAGGAGCGGAGTCCTGACCCACGAAGATGGGCGTTGCCACGAGGAGCCGACGATGTGGACTTTCCTGCTGACCCTGACGTTCGCCGGCGGTCAGCCCGCCGCCGACTGGGAGAAACAAGAGTCGCCCTATCTGAAGAACATCCGGCAGGTCACCCACGACTTCGTCCGCGCCGGCGAAGGCTACTTCGCGCCCGACGGCAAGCAGATCATCTTTCAGGCCGAGGAGAAGGACAGCGGCAACCCGTTCTACCAGATCTTCGTCCTGGACCTCGCGAGCGGAAAGTACCGCCGCATCAGCCCCGGCGTCGGCAAGACCACCTGCTCCTACTTCGCGCCCGACGGCAAGAAGATCCTCTTCGCCAGCACCCACCTCGACCCCGACGCCCGCAAGCACTACGCCCCCGAGTACCGCCAGCGCGACGAGGACAAGGCCGCCAAGAAGCGCCGCCGTTACGCCTGGGACTTCGACCCGTTCTTCGAGATCTTCGAGGCCAACCCCGACGGCACGGGACTCCGGCGCCTGACCGACGCGCCCGGCTACGATGCCGAGGGCTCCTACTCGCCGGACGGCAAGTCCATCGTCTTCTGCTCGAACCGCAGCGGCAAGGAGAACCTCGAACTGTACATCATGGACGCCGACGGCAAGAACGTGCGCCAGCTAACGAAGGCGCCGGGCTGCTACAACGGTGGGCCGTTCTTCTCGCCGGACGGCAAGCGCGTGATCTTCCGCAGCGACCGCAAGAAGAAGGACCACCTGCAAATTCACGTCATCAACAGCGACGGCACTGGCGAGCGTGCCCTGACGGACGACCTCAACTGGGTGTGCTGGGCGCCGTACTGGTACAACGACGGCAAGCACATCGTCTACACCGCCGCCGACCACGGCGATCCGCTGAAACGCCCCAATTACGACCTGTACTGGATGAATTTGGAGACGGGCCAGCGGGTGCGGCTGACCTTCGCCCCGGGGGCGGACGTGCTTCCCGTCTTCAGTCCGGACGGCCGCCGGCTCATGTGGACTTCCACGCGCGACGGCCGACGCCCGGCCCAGCTGTACATCGCCGATTTCGTGCCGCCGAAGGGGGACTGACCATCAGGACAAGCAGCGGGGCATTCCTCCGGCAAGGAAGTTCCCCACAAGCCCGACGCGCCAGCGAGGGATCCCTCGCTGGCGCGTCGGGCTTGTGTGACGACCGCGCCCACCGAGGGGATACCGGGGGGATGGAGGCCCGCGCGATGAAAGCGCTATTGCGGAGATGGCTGCCGCTGCCCTGGCTGCTGCGGGCGCGGCGGCTGTGCTACCTGCCGCTGGAGCTGCGCGACCGGCTGCTGGGGCGGTACGACCCGTCGCTGCCGCCGCGCTGGCTGCGCTTCGTGGGCGGCGGCGACTTCGCCACGGTGGGGCAGCGCTTCGTCGGCCACTTCCGCGCGCTGGTGGGGCTGCGGCCCGACGAGGACGTGCTGGAAGTCGGCTGCGGCGCCGGCCGGATCGCGCGGGCGCTGACCGCCCACCTGGATCGTGGCAGCTACCGCGGCCTTGACGTCGTCGCCGACGCGGTAGCCTGGTGCCGGCGTGCCATTACACCGAATTTCCCGCAGTTTCGCTTCGACCACGCCGACGTCCGCAACGGCGGCTACAACCCGCGCGGGCGGCGCGGCGCCGCAGCGTTCGCCTTCCCCTACGCCGACGCCTCGTTCGATTTCGCCTTTCTGACCTCGGTCTTCACGCACATGCTGCCGGCCGAGGTGGCGAACTACCTGCGCGAGGTCCGGCGCGTGCTGCGGCCGGGCGGGCGCTGCCTGGCGACGTTCTTCCTCCTCGACGCCGAGGCGCGGGCGCGGATGGGCGGCCCGGACAGTACCCTCGACTTCCGCCACCGCGGCGATGGCTACCGGACGACGCGCCCGGACCAGCCGGAGGACGCCGTCGCTTACGAGGAGGCGGACGTGCGGGCGCTGTTCGCGCGGGCGGGGCTGCGGCTGCGCGAGCCGATCCACCGCGGCGGCTGGTGCGGGCGCCCGGGGGCGCTGGAGGGACAGGACCTGGTGCTGGCCGACCGCGTTCCGTGACCGTGGGAGTTCTACACGGCGCCACCATTTCCCGAGGCGTTGTCTGGCTGCGTCAGCCGCGCTTTCAGCGCCGCCAGTTCCGCCGCCAGCGCCTCGGCGCGCTTGCGCTCGGTATCGGCCTGCTGCCGTGCAGCCGCAGCCTCCTGGCGGGCACCCTCCGCGAAGGTCTGGACGAGGTCCCCGCTGGGTTCGTAGAAGCGCGGCCAGGTCCCCGGGATCTCCTGGAAGGGGCCGTCCCAGGTCCCCAGCCACAATTGCAATTCCTCGGACCACAGCCAGCCGCGCTCGTCCGCCGCCATCGGCTCGTAGCGGTGGTTGAGCAGCCGCCAGCCTTCGAGGAGCCGGGTCTGCGGGTCGTAGCAGTAATACTCGTGCGTGTGGAAAATGCGCTCGTAGACATCCTTTTTGGTCGTACGGTCCCCCCGGGCGGTCCGGGGCGAGATCAGCTCGACGATGACATCGGGGTAGCGACCGCCCTCCTGCCAGATGAGCCAGAAGCGGCGCAGCGGCTCCTTCGGCACGTCCTTGACGAAGAAGAAGTCGGGGCCGCGGAAGTCGCGGTTGCGCGCCTGCACCTCGTTGAAGTAGATGAACATGTTGCCGCCGACGTAGAAATCGTCCCGCCGGCGCAGGTGGTAGCGGATCGACTCGATCAGCAGGTTCATGGCGAGGCGGTGCCACTCGGATTCCATGTTCTCACCGTCCTCCTCAACCAGCTCGACTGCACGGAGCTGCTCCTCGATCTCCGCGATCATGGCAAGGACTTCGTCATCCAGTAAGGGCATCGGTCAAAGCCTCCTCGCAGTGCCGGGCGATCTTCACGCTTACCCTTCGGCCGCCGGCTGACCACACAGCAGGTACAGGACCGCCATGCGCACCGCCAGGCCGTTCGTCACCTGCTGCAGGATCGCCGAGTGCGGCCCGTCGGCGACCTCCGGCGTCAGCTCCACGCCGCGGTTGATCGGCCCCGGCGCCAGCAGCAAAATGTCTTCCTTGGCCCGGCGCAGCCGGGCGCTGTCCAGGCCGAACAGGCGGGCGTACTCGCCGATCGACGGGAACAGGCCGCTGCGCTGGCGCTCGAACTGGATGCGCAGCATGTTGATCACGTCGCAGCGCGGCAGGATGTCGTCGAGCCGGTGCGAGATCTCGACGCCGAGACGCTCCAGGCTGCGCGGCACCAGCGTCGGCGGACCGCACACGATCACCTTCGCCCCAAACTTGAGCAGGCCGTGAATGTTGCTGCGGGCGACGCGGCTGTGGGCGATGTCGCCGACCAGGCCGACCGTCAGGCCGTCCAGGCGGCGCTTGTGCCGGCGGATCGTGAACATGTCGAGCAGGCCCTGCGTGGGGTGCTCGTGGGCGCCGTCGCCGGCGTTGATGACGCTGCACTGCAGGTGGCGGGCGAGGAGGTGCGGGGCGCCCGGCGAGGAGTGGCGCACCACCATGACATCGATGCCCATCGCCTCGATGTTCTTGGCGGTGTCGATGAACGTCTCGCCCTTGCTGAGGCTGGAGCTGCTCGGGGTGAAGTCGATGGTGTCGGCGCTGAGGCGCTTGGCGGCGAGGCCGAAGCTGGTGCGGGTGCGCGTGGACGGCTCGAAGAAGAGGTTGACGACGACCTTGCCTTTGAGGTCGGCGTGCTTCTTGCGCCGCCGCTGGCTGGCATCGGTGAAGCGCTCGGCGGTGTCGAGGATAGTTTCGATCTCGGCGCGGCTGAGGTCTTCGAGGCCGAGAAGGTGACGCTGCGCCCACGGGATGGGGCCAGGCTGCGGGGCGGCGAGTTGAACGGTCATGACGGCTCTCCCGGGCGGGCGGATCGAGCCGGCGGCATCCTTTCCCCTGGGGATCGCCGGCCGGCCGCGTGGGTAGAGGAAGCATACTCGCGGCACGGGCGGCCGGACAAGGCGTTTCCGGAGGTCGTAAAGGGCCTCCCCGGTTTCCACGGGACGACGGAGGCCGACTTGAACGCCTGGCTGCGGGAGATCCTCGAGCACCAGGCGATCGACATGTCGCGCCCGGTACGCCGCGGGGCGCCCTCGTGCCCGTTCTTGAACTACACTGGAGTGTTCGCCACCCGGGACACGCCCCTTTCCCCGAGGCCCCGCTGCGCGAACTTCCCCCGGCCCGGTTGCTCGCGCCCAGGAGGATGTGATGCACGGCCCCGCATGGTTGGCGTTATTACGGCGGATCCCCCCCGAATTCCACGACAGCCTCGTCCTCTTCACCACAACGGGCGTCGAGATCATCGTGCAGTCGCTCCTGCGCGCCGAGCGCGACTTCCTCGTCGTGCGCGCCCGCATGTCCGGCTCGACCGACCCCAACCGCTACCTGTTCGTTCCCTTCGATCAGATCAACTACGTCGGCTTCACCCGCAAAATGACCGAGCCGGAGATGCAGGCGATGCTCGGCAAGCCGGGCATCGGCGGCGGTGCGCCGGCGGCCCAGTCCGCTCCTGGGCCGGCCGACGCGGAGGAGGAAGACACCGGAGGCTTCATCCCGCAGAGGTCGATGGAACCACCGGCCGTGGCCGCCGCCGCCGAGACCCCCGCACCGGGCGCCCCGTCGCCCGATGGCAAGGGGCCGCCGAAAGCCGCTCACCCGTCCAAGTCCGTCCTCCTGGCCCGTTTGCGGGCACGCCTGGCGGGGGCCGATCCGGGCAAGCCCGCGGACGCATAGCCGGCTGGGAAGGGGCTTGCTATCCTCAGAGGTATGTCGAGTCCCGAAACGCCAACCGCCTCCTCCCCGTCCCTGCAGCCGGCGAGCGTCCAGCCCGGCGGCGGCCTCTGCATGAACCTCGAGCTGGCCTGGGGGCGGCTCCGCCGTGCCTGGCTGCGCACCTTCCGCCGCGGCTATGTCCGCCGCATGGCCGCGAAGCGCCAGGGGCACTGCGGGGACTGCCCACACGACATCCTCGACCCGCGCGACCTCAAGTTCTGCCGCAACGTCTGCGGCTACTGGTTCCGCCCCGAGGACGACCCGTTCCGCTGGCGCGGGCGGCTCGGTCTGGCCCGCGCCGGCCTCGCGGAGGTCGTCATCTTCACCCTCCTCTTTCTCGCCCTCGCCGGGGCCTTCACGGAGGCGGCCGTCCTCGTCCACCCGGCGTTCCTCAGCCCGCTACTCGTGATCGGCGCCCTCTGGGCCGAGGTCATCTACTTCTTCCGCGACCCCGAGCGGGCCACCCCCGCCGATCCGGACGCCCTCGTCAGCCCGGCCGACGGCACCGTGACCGACGTCGGCGAGGTCGAGGACCCGTCCTTCCCGGGCGGCCGTGCCTTCCGCGTGAGCATCTTCCTGTCGATCTTCAACGTCCACGTCAACCGCGCCCCCCGGAGCGGCCGCGTCGTGGCCCTGCGTTACCTGCCCGGCGCCTTCCTTGACGCCCGCAATCCCCAGAGCGCCGTGCGCAACGAGCAGCTGTGGATCGACCTGGAAGAACCGTCGGGCCGACTGGTACGGGTCAAGCAGATCTCCGGGGCGATCGCCCGCCGCATCGTCTGCTGGCTGAAGCCCGGCGAGGAGGTCAAGGCGGGCGAGCGCTTCGGCATGATCAAGTTCGGCTCGCGCACCGACGTCCTCCTGCCGGCGGGGGAGAACCTTCGCGCCGCGGTCAAGGTCGGCGACAAGGTCAAGGGAGGGTCCACCATCCTGCTGCGCCTCGTCTGACCGCATCTGCTCGCTGTCCGTCCGCCAGAGGTTGTGTACGGTGATCGCCGTGGGAACGACGCCGTTCCGCCGCGAGCCTCCGCCAAGCGCGCTGCACGCGCTCGGCGGGGGCCTCGCGGCAGATACGGGGAAAGGATTCCTGGGGGAGAAAAGGGAGAAAAGGAGGGAGAAAAGGGGACGCGGCCGAATGGCACTGTTTAACAATTATCAACCAGTTAAGAGAGGCGGCCGATGGAATTATGGCTGCCGGTCCTTCTCTGGCGGTCCGCGGCGCGCACGGCGAACCCCTCGGCCGACCCCAGGCCATTGTCGTCCTCGCTGCA
>JBBRPS010000030.1:0-26768 GCA_038227745.1 Gemmatales bacterium
ATCTCGTCGCGCAGTTGCTGGACGGTCTCCTCAAGTTGCGTAAGGCGCTGCGGCTGGGCGTCGAGGATCGCCAGCAGCGCCTCGACGAGCGGCGTGCGTTCGGCAGCGGAAATCACGGGAATCTCGATCCTCATACTCTCCAGAATAGGAAAGCGACCCCCGATCAGCTGCGCCTCTTCCCCAGGGTTTTTGAGATGTTACGCGCCGAGCTGATAACCGCCTGCTCACAATGGACTTACGTCATCTTGGCAACACTGCAGGGACACCACCAGAAAATGGGCCGAAACGACTCACCGGCCGCGCGGCGGCGCCACGCAGGCGCGCAGCAGCTCACAGGCCGCCACACCGCTCCAGTCATCGGGGCCGGGGCCACTGCCCAGCACGCGGCCGTCGCGGCCGATCAGGCACGCCGAGGGCACCGCCCCGACGCCATAGCGCAGCCGCGCCAGGCCGCGCGCGTCCACGTAGAGCGGCAGGGACTTGACGTGCCGCGCACCGACTTCGCGCACCGCCTCCGGCTCGCCCTCGTCGAGACAGACGGGCACGACGGCGAGTCCCGCGCCCGCGAACTCCCCCGCCAGCCGTTCGAGCTGCGGCAGCTTGCGCAGGCACGGCAGGCAGCCCGTCTCCCAGAACACGAGCAAGACCACCTTGCCGCGCAGGGCCGCGACGGAGGACGGTTTGCCGGCGCCGTCGCGGAGTTCCAGGTCGGGGGCCGCGTCGGCCGACGCGGCGGGCGTCAGCCCGGCGCGCCGCAGGAACGGCCGGACGGCGGCCGGGACCGCCGCGTTCCCCGGTCGTGGCGCCAGGCTCAGGACGTGGGCGGTGACGGCGTCCAGTTCCGCGGCCGACAGCGCGTGGCGGGAGGAGGCCATCGCGGTCCCGGGAATGCCGTCGGCGATCACCCGGCGGACGGCGGCGGGCGTTGTGCTGTACTTCCAGGCGCCCGCGGCGAAGTCGCGCGGCGGCGGCCGGAGCTCGGCCGCGGACGGGCCGTCGCCGTGGCCGTCCGCGCCGTGACAGGAGGCGCAGTAAACTCCGTAGACGAGCCGGCCGTTCTTTGCCGGGCCGGCGTCGCCCTCCGGGCCTGTCCCCCCGGGCGCCGCGAGCGCGCCGGTCGGATGGGCGAGGCGGCCGCGCAGGAACCAGGCCGCCCCGGCCGACAGGCCCATCATCAGCACGCCCAGGCAGGCGGTCAGCAGCCATTGATGCCGCATATTTGCACTCTCCACGATGGCTATTTCGGTGGGGCCGCCATGCGAGCGAAGGCCACGCACTTGCCCTCTTCCGTGATCTCGCTCCAGGCGACGCAGACGTCGCCGGCCGGGCCGACGGCGAGCGCCGGGTTGACCTGGAAGGCCCCCGGGCGCGGGTCGAGCGCCCGCGCCGGGCCGAAGCCCGCGCCGTCGGCCGCCCGCGCGTACAGGATGGCACGGCGTGCCCCCGCAGGCCGGGCGTGGTGCTCGTGCCCCTTGCCGCCCTCGGGGGCGTCGCCCTGGCTGCCGTCCCACGCCGCGTGCAGCACGCCGGCGGCGGCGGCGAGGCGCGGGTGCCCCTGCTCGCCGGGCGCGTCGGGTGCCACCTCGGCCGCGGCCATGAAGCGCAGGTCAGTGGGGTCGGCGCTGGCGTGGTAGACGCGGCGCTTGCCCGCGTGGGCGTCCATCCACAGCACGTGCAGCCGACCGCCGCCCAGTGCCAGCGACGGTCCGTCGTGCGGACAGCCCTCGAAACGCCAGTGCTCCGCGCTCACGGGCACCGGCGCCTCGAAGGGGCCGGACGCGGCGCGTGCCCGCGCCACGCAGATGTCGCGGTAATCGTTGTCGTTGTTGCGGAACGCCACCAGCGTCTCCCCCGCCGGCGTCCGCAGCACGTCCACGTCGCAGCAGGGACAGATCCCGCGGCCCGCTGGCCCGGGGTAGACGAGCTGCTCGGGCAGAAACTTGCCGTCGTCGGAGAGCGCGACGCCGCAGTAGGGCTGCTGGCCGCGCTTGCGGCTGTCCAGCCAGGCGGATGCCACGCCGCCGTCCGGCGCCGCCCGCAGCGCGGTGAAGCCCGGCCGCCCCGCGTCGCCGCCGTGGACGCGCACGGGCTCGGAGAAGGTCGCGCCGCCATCGGCGGTCCGCGCGACGAGGAAGTCCACGCGCGGGCCGCCACCGACCGCCTCCGTCCAGCCGAGGTAAACCGTCTCGCCCGCGGCACTGAGGCGCGGCGCCACGGAAGTGGTCCGCGTCGTCTCCTTGCCGCGCATCTTCGTGGTGTAGCGATACACCGATACCTTGCGGAACGGCGCCGGCTTCTCGAAGGTCGCGCCGCCGTCGGCCGAACGGGCCAGCCAGAGGGTGCGCTCGCCGGCGCCGGTCTGCGAGGCCCAGGCCAGCAGCACGCGCCCGCGCGCGTCGGCGGCGACGGCCGGCACCTCGCGGTCGAGGCGCACGTCGGCGGCCGTCAGCGGGAAGCGGTGGGTGGCCGCGGTGGCGGACGGCGGCGCCGGGTGACACGAGGGGCCGTCGCGGGGCGAGGAGAGCACGACCCAGCCGACGGCGAAGCCGCCGACGGCGGCGGCGGCCAGCACGGGCAAGAGCAGACGGGGCATCGGAGCCTCCCGGGTGTAGGATCGGGTTGCGGGGTTGAGGGCCAGCGCGTCGGGGCCATAGCGGGTTGCTTGTGCTTGCGGCGATTCGTGGCCGACTCGCGGAGCGAGTCGGGGTGGACGCCCACCCCGACTCGCTCCGCGAGTCGGCCACGAACCGCTGCACCCGGCGGCAAATTGCTCTAATACAGGTCGTTGGGCATGACCTCGCCGCCGGCCCGCGTCGCAAGGGCCCGCCAGGTCACGGCATCAACGCCGTTGGCCACGAAGCGCACCGAGCCGTCGCACAGCGTCAGGTTGACGCCGCCGGTGTGGTAACTGCGTGCCGCGGCCAGGCCGTAGTTGTTCGCCGCGTTGATGCAGTCATAGCCGGCCGCGTTCGGCGGAGCGTAGTGGTTGTAGAGCGTCGCCTGGTAGCCGCCGTTGATCCAGCGGTCGCCGCGGTTCCCCGACCACGCCCCCGCCCCCGGCGTGCAGGCGCCCGGCGTCGTCGGCGTGCTGCCGGACAGCTGGATGAACTGCTGCCGCGGGTCCACGGGCGTGCCGGGGACCGACGAGCCGTTGCCGACGGTCAGCTCGCTGAACGCTGCCGTGTTCGAGGTGCCGTCGCGGATGTCCCGGAAGCCGAGGCGGACGTTGAGCAGGAACACGCCGTCGCCGGTGACGTAGTCGCCCGCGTTCACCCCGGTGCCGACGTTGCCGGCGTAGTTGTTGCCGCCGTAGGTCGAACCGGGGACGCGGCCGCCGGCCGGGTCGCTCGGGCACTGCAGCAGCGGCAGGGCCATGTTCGCCGCCGTCAGATTCACTCCGGTCGAGGTGGCCTGCGTGAAGTCAATCAGGTTCTGCAGGTTCTTTTGCTCCACGAACGGCAACAGACGGGCCTGCGCGGAGAACGGCCTGGGCCAGGGGTCGCGGCCGGCCGGGAAGTATTTGAACGTATCGTGGTGGTTATGCAGGGCGAGGCCGAGTTGCTTGAGGTTGTTCTGACACGAGGCGCGCGCGGCGGCCTCGCGGACCTTCTGGACGGCGGGCAGCAGCAGCCCGATCAGGATCGCGATGATCGCGATGACGACGAGCAATTCGATCAGCGTGAAGGCGGGGCGTCGCCTCGCGGAGCACATATTCATGAGTCAATCCTCTCGGAAGCGCATTCGGGTTCAGCCGCGCCCGGCGGCAGCGGGGCGCGCGGCGGTGGGGTCGGCGCGGCGGCCGGCGCGCGGCGGCGGGCAAGGCCCGGCGCACGCGCTGCGCGGACGGATGGCGCGGCACGACCGACAACAGACCGTGAAACGGACGGAATCGCCCCGGCGACCGGGGCGCCTCGCGCGACGGTGTGGGTTCAGGCGAGAGGGCCGCGCGGCGGGGGGTCGAGAGGATGGCAGGGAAGGAGGAGGGCGGACTCGCTGCGGGCGGGCGTCCAGCCGGCGGGCGCGAGGCACGGGCTCCAGGCGAGCGGGGGCCGGGCGGGCAGCGCCGCGCCGGTCGTGGCCCAGAGCGTGTTCAGCCCCCGGCAGTTCATCGCCGACACGCCGAGGCCCCAGCGGACTCCCCCCTTACCGCTCGCCTTGACGCCGTGGGCACACGCGGCGGCGGACGGCTTACCGCCCTTGCCGCCGTGGGTGGTCCCGGAGGCGGGGGACGGGTTCGGCTTCGCGTCACCGGATTTCGCACTATCCGAGGGAGGGTGCGCACACGAGCCCGAAGCGCAAGCGAGGGGAACTATGTCCCTTGTTTGCGCTTCGGGCTCGTGTGCTGCCGTCCCGCCCTGCTTCGGCGCCTGGCAGCACGCGGGCTCGGCCTGGTGCGCGGTGCAGCACGACTCCGGGGCCGCACCGTGACGGCAGGAGGTGTGCGCGTCCTTCGCTCCGTGGTCGCGGTCGCGCAGGCGGTCGCTGCGCCAGCCGCGGCTGGCCGGCTTCTCGGCGTAGGCGGGTGGCCGGACGCGGTGCGCTTCCGCCCACGCCCAGCGCTGCTCGGGCGTGAGGCAGCAACATTTCGTCCAGCACTCCTCCGCGGTCTGGCAGCCGCAGGGGTGGTCCTGGCAGGGGAAAGGCTGGTCGGAGTCCTTGTGGGCCGCGGCGGGCAGGGGGCAGCCGAAGATGGCGACGAGGTAAGCGCAGAGCGTCACCCCAGCGGAGAGCCGGCGTCGCAGCGGGCGCCAGAGGATGATGCGTCGCGGAAAAAGCATGGGTGACAACCGGCCGGCACGCCGAGGTCTGTTCCAATCCCCGGGGTATGTTACGGACGCGACGGCCCCCCGGCGAGAGGGGCTTCCGTACGGAGTACCGAAAGCTCCCTTACCCCCGACTCCTCTCCCCCCGCAGGAGCGAGGGGAGCGAAAGGGCCCGCCCCCGGGACCGGTTCGCTCGTACCGCGGAACTCGCCCAACAGCCCCAGCGCGCTGAAGTAGAGAACCGCCCCCGCGAGCGCGGAGCCAACGAACGGCAGTAATCCGCCGGGTTCCCCCAGCCAAGACAGGGCGGCCAGGAGGGGGAGGGTCGCAACGGCCGCGCGGCTACACGTGGCCCAGGGTACGAACGTGCCGACCAGCCGACACACGCCACTCCCCAGCGCCACGACCCCGATGCCGCCGGCGAGTGGCACGGCCCAGGCGACCGTCCCTGGCCCGAACAGCCCGAGGAGGACAGCGCTGCCTCCCCCCACGCCCCCGGCCAGTCCCGCTGCGACCGCCAGCCGGAAGTGCCGCCGGCCCGCCGCCCCCAGCACCTCCGTCAAACAGGAGCAGACGCCCAGCAGGCCGAACCCGCTGAACAGCACCACGAACGCGCCGCCCGCGCCGCGGTAAGCCGGGCCGCACAGGATCGCCAGGAGGGGGCCGCCGTAACAGAGGATGACCGCGGCCGCGGGCAGCAGCACGACGACCGCCGTCCTGCAGCCATGCCCGACGATCGCGCGTGCCCCTTCCCGGTCGCCGTCGTGGAACGCGCGCGCCAGCGGCGCGAACGCCGCCCCGATCAGCACCGTCGCCAGCGTCAGCGCGGACCGCGACAGCATCGTACAGGCCGCGTACACCCCAACGAATTCCCGCTCGCGGACGAGGAACTGCACCAGCCACAGGTTCACCGCACCGGCGAGGAACATGCACAGCTCGTGGGCGTAGCCGGTCTTCATCCACGCGGCCAGGTCGAGCGCGGGGCCCGCGGCCGACACCGGCCCGCGGGAGGGGAGGAGCCAGAGGATCGGCAGGCTCAGGGCCGCCCCCAGGGCCGCCGCGATGGCCAGCCCGAGCACGCCCCCCGTCAGGCCCCCGAAGGCGTCCAGACAGACCGCCGCCAGGACGAGGCGGGCAACGTGATACCCGATCGCCAGCAGGGCCTGCAGCCGGTCGGCGCGGGCGCCGTTGAGCACCTGCAGACAGGGGTCGATCAGGCCGGTTCGGAACAGCACCTCGGCGCCCACCAGCACCAGGGCGGCCGTCAGTTCCGGGTCCGCCAGCAGTCGCGCCAGCGCGGGCGCGGCCGCCGCCACGGCCAGGGCTGCCGTCAGGCTGATCGGGATCTGTCCGAGGAGGACGTAGCGCAGGGCGAACGCGCCAGCTGCCGGATCGACACTGACCGCCCGGCGCAGCGCGTAGGGGATGCCGCCCAGCAGCAGCACCTGGCAACCGCCGCCCAGCAGCGCGCACAGGGCAAAGCTGCCGTACACCGTCGCCGGCAGGGAGCGCGCCGCCAGCACGTGGATGAGGAAGTTCGACAGCACCGCCACGGCCTGGGTGGCGCCCACGGAGCAGGCGCGGCGGACCAGCCGCGGCGGGGGGGCCCGGTTGCCCCCCTTCATGACCGACCCTCGGCGGCGACCTGCGGGGCCGCGCCTCCGGCGCCGCCGGACCGCCCCCGGGCAGTGCCGTACGACGGACGGCGGAGCGCCCAGAGGCACACTCTCGCGTACACCCGCGGGAGGAAGAACCACGGCAAGGGATGCCTCCCGTCCGTCAGCAGGTCGTAGCCAAGCGACCGCAAGGCGGCGCCGCCCCAGTGCTCCAGAATGCCCACCTCCGCGCGGGACAGTTCCTCCCGCCAGACGCCCACCCGCCCGGCGCCGATCTTCTCCGCCGCGCGCCACTTCCACGCGCGCTCCCAGTCCGCGATCCCGTGGCCACTCCCGTCGCCGAGCGCCACCGCCGGCTCGTAGGGCAGTCCGAGGAAGGCGAGTACCGCGCGCAGTCCCTTCTCGGGATCCGCGACCAGGTCCTCGTACCTCACGCACAGCAGCGGCGGCGTCCCGGCGCGGACCGCCGCGCGCTGGAGGCGGAGGTAATGGAGCCAGACCGCGAAGTTGGCGTACAGCCCCGGCGGCGCCCACGGGACTTTGCTCCTGCTGAGCGCCACGTCCCGGCCGTCGCGGTAGACCAGCACGACCTTCGCCCCCGGCAGCAGGCGTCCCACGTCCCCCAGGTAGCGCTGGTGCTCGGGCGACTTCTCGCCGAAGTGGGTGACGTCGGTGCGGCCGAGGCGGCGGAGATAGCGGCCGGCCAGTTCGGCGTGGTAGGCCCGCGCCCCCTCCGGCGACACGGCCCCGCGCGGGGGCGGGGGCAGGTCGATGCCGAGGTCGGCGTTGAGGCGGCGGCGGTGCTCTCCCTGCCCCCTGCGCCCGCTTCGCAGCAAGACGAAGAACGAGGTCTCGGGCGGGATCGCCACCCGGGAATGACGGTTCAAGGCCTCTTGCAGCATGGTGGTCCCCGAGCGGGGACAGCCGACGACAAAGAAGGGTTGCACGGGGGCCTCCGGGGTCACAGCCGCACCGGGGCGCGGCCCGGCTCGGCGGCAGCGCCTGGAACTGGGGCTGGCCGGGCGCCCGGCCGCCTGCGGTAGTACAGCGCCTTGAACAGCGCCAGCACGAACGGCGGGGGCGCCAGGAGCAGCAGTCGTTCCCCCCACATCCGCGCCGCGTCCCCCCAGCCCATCTCCCCGCCCCAGTACAGCCGCTTCACCTCCAGGGTGCCGCGCAGCACGCTGCGCAGGGCGACCGTCTTGATCTGCTCGCCGTGGACCCGGTAGCGCAGCAGGGCCTCCGGGTGGTTCGCGAACCGCGCGCCGTGCCGCGCCAGCCGGCACCACAGCTCGTAATCCTCCGCGGGGTAGCGGGCGTAGCGGTAGCCGCCCGCCGCCAGCACCGCCTCCCGCGCGAACGTCGTCGCCGGGTGGCACAGCGGGTTGTAGCGCCGCAGCGCCGCCACGATGCCCGCGTGGTCCAGCGGGTAGGAGCGGTATCCGACGTCGTTCCCCTCCCCGTCCATGACCCGCACCTGGCTCCCGAGGACATCGACGTCCGGGTGCGCCTCCAGGTAGTCCACCTGTTTTTCCAGGCGGCGCGGTTCGGCCGCGTCGTCCGCGTCCAGCCGCGCGACGTACCGGCCGCGGGCCGCGTGCAGGCCGCGGTTGAGCTGCGCCACGAAGGACGTCGGCTCACCACTGACGAGGTGCGTGACGCGCTCGTCGCGCACCTCGCGCAGCAGCGCCGCCGCGCTGCGGCCCGAGGGCCTCTCCACGACGATCAACTCGAGGTCGTCGAGGGTTTGCCCCAGAGCGCTGCGGACGGCCTGAGGGAAGAACACGGGGTGCGGATCCCGCACCGCCATGACAACGGAGACCAGCGGCCGCCCCCGCGGTGCGTTACCCTGCACGGTGGTACCCCCGCTTCACGAACTCCGTGCCGCCCGCGAACGCCGAGACCTTGCCCCGGCTACTCGCCCGCGGCGCCGCTGCCGAGCCGCCTCGGCGGAAGACGAACAGGTGGTTGAGGCCGAGCTGGAAGGTCCGGTAGTGCTCCAGCTCGAACCCGGCCTCCCGGAACAGCCGCGGCGTCTCGTCCGGGGTGAAGCCGTGGTGCTCCTCCAGCGACATGCCGTCCACCAGCCGCAGGGCCGTCAGCACGGACAGGATGTGGTCCACCTGCGGCGAGGGGACCGTCACGATCACCCGCCCGCCGCGGCGCAGCAGCCGGTGGCACTCCGTCGCCAGCCCCTCCTTCTCGCGGATGTGCTCCAGCGTCGCCAGCATCACCACCGCGTCGAACGACCCGTCCGTGAACGGGGCCGGCACGCCGAACCGCTCGGGGACCACGCGGAAGCGGTCCGCCGTGTGCGGCGCCGCCAGCGGATCCAGCCCCACGCTGGCGCGGATCCGGCCGCCGAGGGTGCGCAGGAATTGCCCCTGGTGGGCGCCGATGTCCAGCACGCGGCTGCCGGATGGGATCCACGGCCGCGCCAGCCGGAACCGCCAAGTCTGTAGCGCACTGTCGAGCCAACGCATGATCGCCCCTCCTGTGCTGATGACCCTCACCGCCGCGTGGCCGGCCCCGGGGGGGCCGCTCCGGCCGCGCCGCCCGCCATCCGCAGCATCCCCAGGAAGAAGGCGCCGCCCATCGCCTGCACGCCGAGCACCACGAGCGTCGCGCCCCAGGCCAGCCAGCGCGCCGTCAGCGCCGAGCCGCCCGCGGCCTCAGTGACCTCCCCCAGCGCAGGCACACCAGGGCGTTGAGACACACGCCCGCCCCCAGCAGCCCCGCCCCGGCGCCGAGGGCCCGCTCCAGGGTGAGGCCGCCCAGTCGCGGCAGTCCGCCCCCAGCCAGCACGCCACTCGACCGCCCGAACGTGTGCGCGAACGCCCAGAGCCAGGCGAGTTGGTGGCCCAGCGCCAGGCACACGCCACCGAGCAGCAGCGCGTGTAACTCGGGCAGGGCGGTGGCAGCGGAGGCGGCCAGCGTCCCCCACGCCAGCAGCGCCACGCCCGCCAACGCCAGCACCAGCGCCGGCAGTAGGTACAGCCAGTACGGACACATCAGCAGCAGGAAGCGCAGGTGCCGCCAGCCATCGCGGAAGCTGCGCAGGTGCGGCGGGCGGTCGCGACCGTCTGGGTAGAGGATAATCGGGACCTCGGTAATCTTCTGACGGTTCAGCGACGCCTTGACGACCATTTCGCTGGCGAACTCCATCCCCGTGCTGACCAGGCCGAGCCGCTCGTACGCCTCCTTGCGGAAGCCGCGCAGGCCGCAGTGGGCGTCGCCGACGGGCGTGCGGAAGAAGAGGTTGAGGATGCCCGTGAGGACCGGGTTGCCGACGTAGCGGTGCAGCCACGGCATGGCGCCCGGCCGGATGCCGCCCTTGAAGCGGTTGCCCATGACCAACTCGTCGCCCGCGCGCAGGCGCGCGATGAACGGCTCGAGGTTGCCGAAGTCGTAGGAGTCGTCGGCATCGCCCATGATGACGTAGGTGCCGCGGGCAGCGGCGATGCCGCCGCGCACGGCGCTGCCGTAGCCGCGCGCGGCGACGGCGACGACGCGGGCGCCGTGGGCGCGGGCGAGTTCCGTCGAGCCGTCGGTGCTGCCGTTGTCGGCGACGATGACCTCGCCGCGCACGCCGAGGCGGGTCAGGGCGGCGCGGGCCTTGGCGACGCAGACCGCGACGGTGCGCGCCTCGTTGAGGCAGGGCATGACGACCGAGACCTCGATCTCGGTCTCGGCCTGCGGGGGGGCCGCGTCCGGGGTCGCGCGGCTGGGGAGGGTGTGCGGGAGCAAGGCTGTTGACATCATGAGGGTGAGTCGCTGGGGTCAGAGGGTGTAATCGACGCCACGGGGTCGGCCGCCGCGCTACTGGAGGTAGACGGTTAGGCCGGGGACGGCTTTCTTGAGCTGCTCGACGCGCTCGGCGGTGACCTTGCCCTTCTTCGAGAGCCAGAGCCAGCGCAGGCTCGGCATCCGCTCCAGGTGCGTGAGGGCCTGATCGGTGATCGGCGTGTCCCCTAGCCCCAGGCCCTGCAGCCGCGGCAGCCCCTTGATCTTGGCCAGGCAGTCGTCGGTCAGCGGCGCCCCGTACAGGCTCAGCTGCCGCAGCTCCGTGAGTTGGCGGACGTCGTCAAGGGTCTGGAGCGGGACCCGTTTGCCCTCGAGCTTGAGGTCGATGACGCGGCCGTTGCTGTCGAGCTTGTAGACGGCGCTGTAGGGCTTGAGGGCCTCGATGGCGGCCTGGTCCTCGGTGCTCAACTGCGGCCCGCGGCCGCACCCGAGCACGACAGGGGCCAGGGTCAGCAGGGCCGCCCACCACGGGCGACAGAGGCGGCGTGCGGGCGGTTCGACAGGAGCGGGGCGCCTCGGTGTGATCGACATGAGCTTCTCGGCCTCCGGGTGAAGCGTCCAGGAAGAGGGAACCGGACGGACGGTCCGCCGCGGGCGTCCGCATTCAAAGAACCGGACTCTCTGCGAGGGCTTAACGCCCCTGGCGAGCCGCCGCCTTGCAGAGGATTCGCGTCATTCGGGGAGCGAGACCGTCTCGCCGCCCCGGATCGTGGCCAGTCCGCGGTACGTGGCCAGGTCAATGCCGTCGCTGACGAAGCGCACGGAGCCGTCCGCCAGGGCGAAGTGCAGTCCGCCGGGGTGGCGACTCGCGAACGCATAGGTGTTGCTCCAGTCCCACGGGTCAAACGGGGCGCCGCCCTCGCTGCGGGCGTTCGGGGCGATGGCGCAGGTGCCGACCGCGTCGTTGCTGTAGGCCCAGGCGCACCACTTGGTCTTCTCCGGCAGCGCCTCGCCGATCATGAAGGTGTTGCTCTGGCCGTCGGTGATCGCCGTCAGCCGCTTCTTCTGCCGCCAGTCCCAGCGGTAGAACAGTCCGTCGCCGCTGGCCGTGCCATCGACGCTGCCGTTCGTCCCCCGGTTGCGCCAGCGCGACTCGCCCCAGCCCCAGTTGGCGCCGCTGATACCCTTGTAGTTCGTCTGGCCGGCGACGATGAACGGCGGGTTCCACATGCCCAGGTCGGCGGCGTCGTCGCGCGGCCCGATACTGCTGAAGCTGTCGCTGGGGCAGAGGAATACGGGGATCTGGGTCGCGACCGCGAGGCGGCTCTCGTAGAGAGTGTTCTTGGAGATGTTCGCCTCGCGGTAGAGGTTCCCCTGTTCGAGGTACGGCAGCAGCCGCGCCAGCCAGCTCCATGCCTTCGTGTCGGAGCCGTAGGTGCCGTCGAAGTAGTCGTGGGGGAGGTAGCGCTGGGCGTCGTGGTAGTGGTGGACGGCGAGGGCGACCTGGCGGAGGTTGCTGGCGCACTGGGTGCGCGCCGCCGCCTCGCGCACCTTCTGCACGGCAGGGAGGAGCAGGCCAACCAGCACGCCAATGATCCCGATCACCACGAGCAACTCGACAAGGGTGAAGCCGTCTCGCTGGGAGGACTGGGGTTTCATGACCTGATCTCCGATTCCTTCAAACGGCCCGGGACACAACGCCTCCGTCGCCAGGCCACCCTTGCAAATAACAACCGGCGTGAGGCTGACTCCGTAGCGTGCCCCGCTGTGCGCATCCGGGACCCCTGATTCACCGGTAGACGTTCAACCCCGGGAGCGCCTTCTGGAAGCGCTCCAGGCCGGTGGCGGTGACCTGCTTGGCAACCTCTGGGCCGCCCTTGCCTTGAGGCCCTGCCGGCCGGAGCCCGCATGCCGACGCCGGCGCCTCCCCGGCCAGTTGCCCGCTAGCATTCTCTCGCGCCCCCGCGTGCGGGCGGGCCGGGGCCGCGTGAGGCGGGCGAGCGGGCGAGAGAGCCCTCGTCCCTGACCTGTCTGTCCTTGCCTCGATGACGTCGCCAACCCCAGGTGGCTAGCAGAAGGACAACGGGAACCCCGAGGGCCACCATACTCCAAACCAGCCAGGCGGTGATCGCCGTGATTGCCGGAGGGGGCGGGAGCGCCGAGGTGCCGGTCAGGCAGTAGCCGTCCTCGACTTTTTCCCACTTCCCCGCCTTCAGGCCCCGCACGGCCACCACGTCCATGACCGACCAGGCCGGGACCTTCGGCATCTGCATGTCGACGAACACCGGCTGGTGGTCGCCGAGGCCGGGGGCGACGGTGAAAGCGAGGCCGGTCGCTTGATGCAACTTCTCGAACACGGCGGTCAGCGAGATATCCTTGCCGACCACGGAAACCATGCCGTGCAGTTGCAGATCACGGCGGAGGTAGAAAGGGTCGTCCGCGGGTTCGGCGGTCGACCGCTGGGGGGGGTTGAGGAGCGTGGCGGACAGTTCCGTCTTCCCGTTGACCAGGTGCTCGTAGGAACGCCACCACTTCTCACCGCGCACCCACGTCTGGCGGATCAGGAGGTCGTGAAGGCCGGGCCGTTTCAGGGAAAGTTCCACGACGACTTTCCCGCCCCGCTCCCGCGTTTCCACGGCCACGACCGAGGCATCCGTCTCGCTCCGGAAGTTCAACGGCCCGCCGAGGGGGAACTGCGCCAGGGGAGGGACCCCCGTCACCAGGGCGGGGAGAGACGCCCCCTGCACAGACAGCAGGGGCATTGGGCCGGCGCTCCCGCCGGCCTCGCGGAGGAGTTTGCGGGGCCAGCCGGTTTGCTTATCGACGGACAGGTACCAAATGCTGTGCGGCTGCGTCGTCGGTCCCACTTCAGGGACGAAGGCGACCCTCCAGCAGTCCGCGCCCTGGACCTGCTCGGCCCCGATGACCAGGGCGCGCCAGATCTCCGCCTTGGGCTTGCCGCCCTGCTGGGGTGCCAGGGTGCTCTCGGCAGGGACTCGCACGGCGATCTTCCACAGATCACCCTGCTCCCATTTCGCGGCCGCGGGCGGGGAACCGCCGTGGCAGAACCGGCCCCCTGTCGCGAGGGTCAGAAGGGGGGTTGCGAGGAAAAGTAAAAAGGCTTGCCGGTTCACTTCTGCCGTCCTATTGTGCTTCGGGGTCTGTGGACTGTAAGCGGAATCGGTACGGTCAACCCGTGGCCGGCCCTCGGTCCCGTGACGCAGGCGGGCGGACAACGGGCAGAGGGCCGGAGGCGGGGGAGGGAGTGTCCCTCCCCCGCTCCTGGGATCAGGACCCGACCAGCAGTTGCTTGACCTTGCCAGTCGTCGCCTCAAGGACAACTTTCGCGTGGTAGTCCGCCCCGCGGGTGCCGGGCGGGAAGTTGGTCTTGAAGACAACGGTGTACTCGGTCCGGTCGGGATTCAAGGTGACGTCAATGGGCGTACCTTCGGGTACTTCCTTGCCCCATGCCATCCGGGCTGCCGCGATGGCCTGCTCCTTGGTCAGGATCTCTTTTTCCCGCTCGGCCAATTCCTTGCTCTCCTTTCCCGGAGGCTTGTCCGTGCCGTTCGGAGGCCTGTCCCGGGGGCTGAGCAGCCAGACCCCGGCCGCCACCACCGCAACGGCGCCCAGACAGACCAAGGCGACTACAACGGGTTTTTTCATGCTGGTGTACTCCGTCTCGCCACGCCCGCGGAGTAGTAGAGCTGGGCGGCCGAGCCGACCGGGTGCCCCATCGGGATCGTCGTACCCGCCGCGGGAGACGCGGTCTAATCGTACACGACGCCCGGCACGTTATCCGCCGTATCGGCGGCGTTATCGCCTCCCGACGGGCCGACACCGCGCGTGCCGGGCCCGTCCCGGTACGCCGTCGGCGTGTGGGTGTGGAAAGACGCCACGACATACGTGCAAGTGCTCGTCGGGTCGTTCGGCGCCGGGTTCGGATTGTCATTGGGCTTGGTGAGATTGACACTGGCCCCTGCCCCTTGCAAGACCCAGGCGCCATAAACCGTCGCACTGGACACGTACTTGGCGGTCCCTGTGTTCAATAAGATCCAGTACCCTTGCTCCCTGCGCCTGGCTTTCGTGTTATCCATGCCCTGCGCGTTGTAATCGTCGGTCGCTTCTTTCTTCGTCGCGGCCCAGGCGGCGTTCGCCGCCGTCGTCACGTCCGCGTCCGCCACGATGTTGGTGTAGGACGGGAACTGCACCTCGAGGTTCGACTCGCCCGAGTAGTAGTTTTTCGCGTTGAACACGGCCTTGCCGCGCAGCTTCATCTGGCCGGCGATCTTCGCCTGCCAGTCCGTTTTCGTGGGGCCGTCTCCCAGCTTGTACCACGTCCCCGCGATCGATGCCCTGCGGATCTGGATCTCAGACGACGCCGGGGCCGGGGCAACCGGAGCCACTGTCACAGTGAACGTCTTCTTGTCGAGGAGGGTCATCACGGCCCCCGTGAACGCCAGCGTGACCACCGGCTCCTTGATCTTGACCTTCGCGTTCTTCAGCGTGCCGAGCAGGGCGTTCACGGCGTTGCTGAGCGCGAGCTTGAAGTACTCCGTGGGCTCTGTGGCCTCTTCGTAGTTGATCGTGACGGTGAACGTCTGGGTCGTCACGCTGGCCGCGAACGTCAGAGTCCCCGAGGTGGTCGTATAATCCCCCGGCGCCACGGCCGTGTCGTCCGCCGTCGCGTAATCGACCTTCACCTGCTGCGTCGAGGCCGCGGACAACCCCACGGTGATGGTCACCGAGGCGTCGTATTCCCAGCACTCATACTCCGCCTGGGAGAAATTGACCAGGATGGGGTTCGTGCTGTCGGCGATCCACAAGGTCGCCGCCGCGGGCACCCCGAGGGTCGCGTTCACGGGGTTGCTCAACGTCAGGTTCACCGTCTCGACCGGTTCCATCACCCCGTCGTCGATCACCGTGACCGTGAAGGTCTGGCTCGTGACCCCGGCCGCGAACGTGAGCGTCCCCGAGGTGGCCGTGTAATCGGCCGGCGCGGTCGCGGTGCCGTCCGACGTCGCATAATCGACCGTCACTTGCTGCGTCGAGGCCGCGGACAGGGTCACCGTGATGGTCGCGCTGCCGGCCTTCTCCGTCACGGTGTAATCGTTGGCGCTGAACTGCACCGTCACCGGGGGCGGAGTTTGTGCCGCCACACCCGACGCCTGCCCGAACACCACCGCCAGGGCACACATCCCCAACACCAGCCCGCGCCAGAGGGGGCGCCGCTGGGTTCGCCATCTTGCATCCATTACGACTCTCCTTAGATGAATTTCGCCCGTCCCCCGGCGCCTCCTCCCACCGCGGGAGTCTTCAGTCTCTCTTCCTTGCTGGAAGAGAAGCCAGCACGGGCCGCCTTCCTCTGCTACCCGCCGAAAGTGGGTATCCCCGAGGTTGATGTCCACGGTGTCAGAGGCCGGCCTTCCCGACGCGACGCGCTCGGACTAGTGCGAGACCAGTGTATCCTACCCTGCAGCGGAGGGCGTGCTACCCTCGCTCTGCCGCAGCGCTGCTGCAGCGGTGCAGTCGCTCCCAGAAGATGCCCCGCCCGGTGCCGTCGCCGCGGAAGCGGATCAGGTGGTTCTTCTGGTGGCGGTTGAGGTTGGTGATGGTGATGTGCAGGTGCCGCTTGGGGTCCTGGTCCAGCATCGGCGGCAGCGGGTCGTCGATGCGTGCCGGCCAGCCCTCTTCCTCAAATACACTCAGAATCAGTTCCTGGGCCTCGGCGGGCTGCCGGAACTGCTTGACGAGCAGGTGCCCCAGCGTCAGCTCGCGCCGCTCACTGTCCCAGCGCGGCCCGACGTCCGGGGCCGCGAGCACCCTCGGCTGGCCCCGGTCGCGTTCCGCCAGCGACTCGGCGGGGCCGTCGCCTAAACCCAGGCGGCGGACGAAGGCGGCGCCGTCGGCCGTCAGCAGGACGCAGGTGTCTTCGGCGAAGGCGAGGCTGGAGACCTCGACGAACGTCCGGCCCTCGGCGCCCGGGAGGGTCATCTCGATGCCGTGCTCGACGTGGCCCTGGCACGCCAGCCAGCGCAGATCGCTGTTGCTCAGGCCGGCCTCGCGCAGCAGGCGGATCTCCACGGCGAAGTCCCACTTGCCGCGGTCGAGGACCGCGGCGTACGTGCGGGCCTGGAGGAGCATCGCCAGTCCCGCCTCCAGGTGGGAGCGGTTCGGCAACGGTAAGATCGGGGCCAGGTTCCTGTGCGCTGAGGACATCGGCAGGTCTCCACGGTTGTCGGTCTGTGGTGCGGGGATCATCATGGTCATCCGCGACGGCCGCGCCGGCGGCGCGGACCGAGAGGGGCAAACCGGAGGCCCAGGCGGCCTCGAACCCGCCTCGCTGCGGGGGGCGCGGGGAGCGGACGCGAGCGGGGGCGCGGGAAAGGGGAACTCGTAAACCGCCAGCGAATCCCAAAAGGGCGAGCAGCCCCGGACGATTCTCCCCGGGCGAGCACGGGGCGTCGGACCCGCGGGTTCGGCAAGCGCCGCAAAGTCCCTTATATAAATAATCGAATTTCAGCGAAAAAACTGGACAGGCATTTTGGGAAAAAATGAAAATAGTTGTAACGTTCCCGCCCGTGGGCGCGCGAGCCCCCCTGGGAGCCGCCGGGCTCCCTTGCCGACGATGCAGCGGGCGCCGGCGCGCGTCTCAACGGGCCCTTCCGGCCAGCCGACCGGGCTCGACGTGGAAGAGGACGAGCCCCGGCGTGTCGCTGATCCGCGCGAACGCCTGCGGGTGCAGCGCGAGGCACTCGTCGAACCACCCGAAGCGGACGGCGCCCGGGGCGCGCAACTGGCCGCCGATGAGCACCACCTCCTGCTGCCGGAAGTATTCCGCCAGCCATTCCGCGGAGTAGACGTAGACCGGCTGGCAGACCCGGTACTGCCGCCGCGAGCCGAAGAACGGGTAGCAGCGGTGGTACAGCGCGCACATCTTCCCCGCCCCCGGGCGTTCCTCGGCGAGCGTGCGGAACACCCCCCCGCCAAGCATGCGGTCGTAATGGGCGGCGAAGCCGCGGTGCCAGCGCTCGGCCAGGGCGCCGCACGCCCAGGCGCCGGCCACGAGGGCGGCCGCGCCCAGGCCCGCGCCCAGCCAGGGCCGTACCCGCGGCCACAGCGCGCCGACCAGCAGCACGGCCGCGGCGGCAAAGACGACATTCCCGGCGATCAGCAGGCTGTCTGCCGCGTGGATCTCGACGCGGCGGGCGGCCCAGGCGACCTGGAAGAGGGCGGCGCCGGCGAAGAGCAGCGGCGGCAGCAAGAGCAGCGCGCGGATGAGACGGTGCCACGCGCGGACCTCGGCGCCGGGGTGCGGCCGGCACCAGCGCCGCGTACCGCTGAACCCGTCTTGCAGGAGCAGGAGGGCGGCCAGCGTGGCCGTACTAAGAGAGCACATTCCATACCGCACGGGGCAGTAGTGCCACAGCATCTGGTTGAGCGTGCCGGGGTCGTCCTCGACGGCGAAGGGCGTGATCGCCAGCAGGAGGCCGCTCCCGGCGAGCCACAACCCGAGCGCCAGCCGCGCCCGTCCCTCGCGCGGGCGCCCCGCCCGGAAGGCCAACCACAGCCCCGAGGCCGCCAACCAGACCAGTGCCAGGGGTGCCAGCACGACGCCCGCGAGCTGGCAAGGACCGGTCATCTTCCACACCGATTCGACATACAGCCCCAGCAGTTCAGGCCGGTTGTTGCCCAGGAAGGAGGTGTGCGCGACATCGGGGTAGATCAGCGTCAGCGTGTCGGGGTGCTTAAAGAATTCCCGCGGGTACAGCGGGCTGCCGGTCGCCACGAAGTTGCGGGCGTACCAGTAGCCGCCGAACACCAGCGCGCCCGCGGCGCCCGCCACGACGACGGCCAGGGCCGCACGCCGCCCGCGGGCCGCGAGTGTCAGCAGGACCCAGCACAGACCGGCCAGGGCGGCATAGCCGAACGCATAGTACTTGATGCCCGCGAGCAGGCCGACGCTGACGGCGGCCAGGACGGTGTTGGCCCCGCCCTCGCCCTCCGTGGCGCGAAGGGCGTAGAAGGCGGCCGCGAAGAAGCAGGCAGCCACCGCCACGTCGTTTTCCGCATTGACGAGTTGGTTCAGCACGACGAAGTTGCAGACCACGGCCAGGGCGCCCAGGTGCGCCAGGCCGCGCGACAGGCCGAGCCGCGTCCCGAGGCCCACCGCGGCGGCGGCGAGGAGGAGGGTGGCCGGGAGGTTGTTGAGGTAGATGAGGAAGTCGCCCGAGAACGCGCCGACCATCCACAGGCCCAGCACCTCGTTGTTGCCGGGGCTGCTCCAGCGCGCGCCGTCCGGGGCGTACAGACTGCGCGCCTGCAGCCACTGGTCGATGAGCGGGATGTGGTATGCCAGGGAGTCCCAGTCGTGCGGGAAGGTCAGCAGCCCGCCGGTGACGACGTGTCCCAGCCCCAGCGCCAGGAGGGCGCCCCAGCCGCACAGCCATGCTTTTTCCGCTGGCCCCGGGGGCGCCGGTTCCGAACCGGGGAGCGGCACGGGCCGCCGCCACAGGAGGGCGAGCAGCGCCAGGGCCTGGACAGCGCCCAGGAGGAGCGGCCCGGTCAGGGCGCCGACCAGGCTAAGGGCGAAGGCGACAACGAGAAGGCTCCCCCAGCAGAGGACGAGGACGTGCGCCAGCGTCTCCACGAAGGGGTCGCGCGGAAAGAGGGCGCGGACCCACTTCCAGGCCGCGGCGGCAAGGAGCGCGTTCGCCCCCAGCCAGCAGGCCGCCACGAGGGCGTCCTCCGTCCGCAACGCGGGGGGAAGGACAAACGCGAGGAAGGACATCCTGTGTACCAGCGCGAAGGCGGTTCACGTACGGCGACGCCGGGGGCGAACGGGGCAGGCTACTGGAGGTAGACGGTCAGGCCCGGCAAGGCCTTCTTGAGCTGTTCGACGCGCTCGGCGGTGACCTTGCCCTTCTTCGAGAGCCAGAGGCAGCGCAGGCTCGGCATCCGCTCCAGATGCGCGAGGGCCTGGTCGCTGATCGGCGTGTCCCCCAACCCCAGCCCTTCCAGGCGCGAGAGCCCCTTGATCCTGGCCAGGCAGTCGTCGGTCAGGGACGCCCCGTACAAGCTCAGCTGCCGCAGTTCCGTGAGCGTGCGGACTTCGTTGAGGGCCTGCGGCCGGACGTGCCTGCCCTCGAGCTTGAGGTCGATGACGCGGCCGTTGTTGTCGAGCTTGTAGACGGCGCTGTAGGGCTTGAGGGCCTCAATGGCGGCCTGGTCGGTCGCACTCAGCTCCGGACCCCGGCCGCACCCGAACAGGAGGAGCGACAGCCCCAGCGCGACGAGACACGGCAGCCAGGAGGCACTCCCGGCCGGGCGATCATTTTCCTCGACTCGATGGGCCCCGGCGTTGGTACACATTGGCTTCTTCAGCTCCACCGCGGAGGTTGAAACAGAGGTCAAAACCGTTCGGGACAATGTCCGGGCTCCTCACCCCACGACCGTCCAACGCGAGTGAGTCGGAGTGCCTGGTACGAAAGAGTGCCCTTGGGTTTCGTCCCCCAGATTCCGAAAGAACGAAGGTGACACATAATTCTACCGGGGCAGCGACCGTCTGGCTATTGAAAATCTCAAGAACTTTCCGAGAATGTCCCAGACGGCTTGTCCGCCCTGACAGATCCTCTGTTTTTCGGCCAACCTCTTGTTGGGAATCGGATACCTTTGACAGACTCATCGTTGGATCAATGCACGGCTACTGCACGGCTACTGCACGGCTACTGCACGGCTACTGCACCGGAATGCGTGGATCAGGCTTTCCTGCGTTAGAGGCACGGGAAGAAATGAAGGTCGGCGAGCCGCCGGGCTTGCCCCGGCGGGATAAACCCGGCTCGCTACTTCGTTCCTCTACCTCTTAACTCTTCATGGGGAAAGGTCAGCCTGGAAAGCCCGATCGGCAGTCCGACGTCCGCCGAGCCATGGAGCAGCAGCAGAGCTGCAGCGGAGCCGTGCTTGTGGCACTCAGACTCATGAGTTACCAAGGAGACTCATGGCGAGACAGGGCCTGGCTTTTCCTGCCGGCTCGGCGTGGGGGCGACCGCATCGGTGCCCCCAAACGACGGAGGTTCCCACAACCGTGCCGCCCGACGTGCAGCCCGCGGTGTTCGACGACAGCCACCACGCGGCGACGTTCTTCCGCAAGGTCCGGCGCGCGCTGCGTCTGGGCCCCCGGTATTACCTGCACGACCTCCCGCGCTATTTCGCCCACCGGCGCGCCCGGGGGCTGCCCGTGTGGGACGCCGGCGTCCTCACGAACCCGTTTCGGGAGTTCTGCCCGCGGCGTCCGCCCCCGTCCGAACTGCCGCCGGGCTACAGCGAAGCGCTGGCGCGCTTCGCCGAGGCCGGGGTGCGCCTGACGATTCCGCGGGCGCGGCTCGAAGCGCTCCTGGCGGTCTGGTGGGCCACGCGGTCGGCCCCGGGCGACGTGATCGAGTGCGGTGCCTACCGCGGCGCCACGTCATTGCTGCTCGCGCTGCTCGGCCGGCTCCACGGCAGGTCGCAGGCCGTCCTGGCGCTCGACACCTTCACGGGGCTGCCGGCGGCGTCGGCGTACGACCTGTCGCGCCGGTACGGCGAGTTCCGGCCGCCGCCCGGCCAGGTCGAGGTGATCCGGGGGCAGGCGGAGGCGCTCGGCGTGCGCGACCGCCTCGAGATCCACCAGGGCCTGTTCGCCGACACCTTCCGCGCCCTGGAAGACCGCCCTCTCCGGTTCGCCCTGGTCCACATCGACGCCAACCTCTACCGGGCGACCCTGGAGGCCTGCCGTTTCACGGTCCCGCGCGTCGGCCCCGGAGGGGCGATCGTGTTCGACGATTACAACGGCGTCTGCGACCTCGGGGCGCGGCTCGCCATTGAGGAGTACTTCGCCGGCAAGGGCGTGCGGCCGTGGCCCCTCACGGCCTCCTCCGCCTGCGTGCGGCTCCGGCGAGGGACGTGGTCATGAGCGCGCCGTGGTTGTCCGTGATCGTGCCGACCTACAACGGTGCAGCGTACCTGGCCCGCACCCTGGATAGCATCGCCCGCCAGAGGGAAGACGGCCTTGAGGTCCTCGCCGTGGACGATGGCTCGTCCGACGCCACCCTCGCCATCCTGCGCGGGTATTCGCGCCAGCTTCCCCTGCGCGTCTTCGCGCGCAGCCGGGCCTGCAACTGGGTCGCCAACACGAACTACGGGCTGAGGGCGGCCCGCGGGGAGTACGCCTGCTTCCTGCACCAGGACGACGTGTGGCTGCCGAACCGACTGAGCGCCCTCCGCTCGCTCCTGGCCCGTGACCCAGACGCCGCCTTGATCCTGCACCCGTCGCGGTACATCGACGCCCGCGGTCGCGGGCTCGGTCTGTGGCGGTGCCCGTTGCGCGCAGGGCGGCAGAAGACGGGTGCGGTGGTCGAGCAGCTGCTCGTGCAGAACTTTATCGCGGTGCCGGCGCCGCTGTTCGCGCGGGAGGCAGCCCTCCGCGCGGGCGGGCTGGACGAGGACCTGTGGTACACGGCGGACTGGGACTTCTGGCTCAAACTGGCCGGCGCGGGGCCGACGGTGTACCACCCCGAGCCGTTGACGGCCTTCCGCCTGCACGCCCAATCGCAGACGGCCCGGGGCGTCGCCCGGGCCGACGAGATGCGCCGGCAGATCGAGGCGGTGCTGACGCGGCACCTGCCGGCGTGGGAAGCGCTCCACCCCCGCCGCGGCGAGGTGGCGCTGGCGGCCCGCCTGTCGCTGGAGGTGAACCACGCCCTGGCGGGGTGCGCGCACGGGCGACGGCCGAAATGGCTGCCGCTGGCGCGGAGCTTCTTGAGCCTGGGGGTGCGCGGGTGGTTCCGCTTCCTGCGCGACTCGCGGATCGTGGAGCGCCTCGGGGCACGGCTGCGCGTCCGGGGGAGGCCGGCAGGCGGGGAAGGGGCGTACGACCGGGCAGGTGTGCGCGCACGCCTCGACGCGGGACCAATTCAGGCCCCCCTCGTGTTGGGTTCGGGCGGGGGTTGCGGAGATCCCCGGTGACAGGCCGAGGCGGGGGGGTATGTCTCCCCGGCGGAGTATGAACAATCGGAATAACCCTTAACCTCGTGTCCACTTTTCGTGGGGAACTCCACACCACCTCTCGGCTCGCCTGGGATCGCGCCAGGATCTCCTCTGGGCTGGAGGAGCGGACGCCCGGAGCGGTGGAACGCTTGGTTGCGCTGGGGCGACGCTCGCCAGAGAAACAGCGCTACGGCAGAGGTACTGTAGAGGTGTGCTTGCGAAACACCACATGAGGGACTATCATCTCCTAATAACAATCAATAACCTTTCTCCTCAGATTGTGGCGCAAGCTTTGAGATCAAATAACAAGTCAGAGGGAGGAGGCTGACGGTTCTCTTTGATCGTTCGCAACCGGGGGAGATGCGTAGCTGTCCAACGCACCAGGCTTCGTGGCCCGGCGCTGAATTTCGGGGGTTCCGACCGTAGCTGGGCCGCGCTGGAGCGACCAGCACTTACCCGCGCGACTGACCGCCCGGCCAGTGCGTGAGGACTGTTCTGAACAAGACCACGCTATGGAGATGGGTATCGCATCCGAAGGGAGGGCTCGGAGATGTTCAGGGTGAGAACGCGGGGGGTGCTGGCGGGGGTCGGGGGGCTCGCCGCTGTCGTGCTGGCGCTGTTGGCGGGCATCGAGCCGGTGCGCGCCCTCGAGGCCGCGGAGCTGCTCCGCGGCCGCACCGGCCCACAGAGGTACATCTGCAAAGACCAGTGTACCCTCAATGTGGGGGGCTGTAACGCGCTGGCCCCTGCCGTAAACTGTACCGGGATGAACGTCGGGGTCGTGTGCGGCACGGACATCACGGTGAAGAACTCGATCAAGTTCTGCTCACCGGACCCCAGCGGGATCACCCCGTGTGTGAATAATGGCAGCGGCTCGTGCTACACCCAGAGGAATTGCACGTGTGCGGCGCCCGTCGGAGGCGTCTCGACCTGCACGCCGATGGGCGGGGCGGGCAATCCGAGTGGCGCCGTCGCTTGCGCGAAGACCCAGTGCGGGGCGAACCGGATCTGCCAGTAACGGCCTGCGGGGCAGGGCCGGGGGCGAAGCGGCGAAAGGCGACAACACACGGCCCCGGGCGGCGCTGCCCGGGAGGAGGCGGTGGGGGCATGGGTCCCCGGTCCCATATCAAGGGGAGGGTGTGGAGATGTTCACGATCCGGGTGCGTGGGGTGTTGGCCGTGGCAGGGGGCCTTGTCGCGGTTCTGCTGACCCTGCTCGGGGCCATCGAGCCGGTACGCGCCCTTGAGGACGCGGAACTACTCCGCGGCCGCACCGGCCCGCAGAAGTACGTCTGCAATGATCAGTGTACCGCCTTCAATGTCGGCGGGTGTTATGCCAGGAACCCGGCGGTGAACTGTACCGGGATGAACGTCGGTGCGGTGTGCGGCACTACTTACGTGACCAAGCGGGTTTTGAAGTACTGCGCGCCGGACGCCAGCGGGTTCAGGCCCTGCATCAACAACGGGACCGGGAAGTGCTACACCCTGAGGGACTGCACTTGCAGTGCGGTGGTCGCGGGTGTCTCCACTTGCACCGACGCGGGCGGGGTGGCGCAGAACAGTGCGGCCGTGACCTGCGCCACGAACCAGTGCGGAGCGAACCCCGGGTGCGCCAGGCCGTAGACGGTGGGGACGCTGTCGCGGCCCTCCTGGGGTCAGGTCCAGGGCCCGCGCTCCACAGACCGCCCATATTCTTCGGGGCTGGATTGATTTCGTCAAGGGTGGCCGCGTACGATTCCCCCGGAACATCACAGTTCACAGAGGAGAACGATGGCCCCTCTTTCCCAGGTCTCTCAGGACCAGCAGCCGCTTGGCAGCATCACGACAGGTAGTGTCGACAGCGGCCGGGCGGAATTCCTTGAACCAGACATCGCCCTTGTCGGTGACAAATTCCTTAGTTTACGTCGATGCACTTGTTCCAGTACGCCTCGGACTTCTTGCCCATCTCGGCGGACGATGGCGCTTTCGGGACACCGGAAGGCGCCGCGTTTGAGGATGACGGATTCCCAGCGGCGGGCTTGCCTGATCCGGATTCGTTGCAGCCGAGCGACGTGAGCAAGATGAAGATGCCAAGAGGTTTCAAAGCACGCATGGTTTCCTCCGCATAACGACACAGCTAAGCTGCCGGGGCCGCCTGCAAAACTCTGATCCCGCGCAAAACCGAAATGGCGGCCCCGGTCAGCTTCAGCGTTTTATTAGGCCGCTTTCATTCGCCTTGGTGGGCAGCGAAAACCGGAACGTCGAGCCGAAACCTTCCTTTCTTTCCACGGCCACCGTCCCGCCATGAGCCTCAATAAACGTCTTCACGATGGCGAGACCCAAGCCAGTTCCACCCGCGTTTTCCGGATCGGTTTCTCCCTTGTCGAAGACTTTTTCGAGAAGCTCTTCGGGGATGCCCGCACCATTGTCGCTGACCCAGCACTCCACGACACATTCTGCGCCAAGTTCCCGCGCCCCGATGATAACCTCGCCGCGTGGGGTGTACTTGATCGCGTTGGCAATCAAGTTCTGAAAGACCCGCCTCAACAGACTGGCGTCTGCATAGACGACCAAGTCGTCGGGCACCTTGTTGACCAGCTGGGTGCTGGAGGTCCCGGCGACCGGATGGAGGTCGTGAATGAGGGCCTCGACGAGGGGCCACAAATCGAATTCGCGCCGCTGCAACTTGACCCCGATCTCCGTTTGGAGGTTCGTATTCTCTTCAAGCACCTTGCGGACCAGCCCATCGAGATGCTGCACGTTGCGACGCAAGGTTTTCAACATCTGGCCGGTTTCAGCGCTGGCGTCTCGCTTCGGGAGTGTCAGTTCCAAGACGCTCGCGGCCATTGAAATGGCATTCAAAGGAGTCCGAAGGTCGTGTGCTACAAAGGCGAGATATTCTTCCCGGCGCCGCTGCACTTCCAGGGCTCGCTGCGTGGCAAAGGTCTGCACGGCCAACCCAATTGCCTCATCGAGAACCTGGTTGAGAATGCGAAAGGGCTTTCCTTGCAGACGCAAACCGTTGGTATCGGCGAGATCGTGGAGACAGCCGCGCAGGATATTGTACTCCCCAACGACTTCTGCAATATCAAAGCCGTCCTCGACACGCTGCAAACCATGGGCTGGCGGGCTACCTTCGCTGAGCGCTTTTGAGATCGTCTCGTCGGACCCTGATTGAAGCGCAGCAGCCAGTTCGTCCAGGAGTTTAGGAATGTGATCGTTGAGCGTCGGTGTATCGAGATGCCGCGCCGAGGGAAGTTGCCGCACCTGTTGCCGCCAGCGCGCGAGCAAGGCGTCGCGCTCCTGCTTGATGAGCGCTGCCAGTTTGTCGAGTTCGTTGATGGTCATCTCGCCTCCGGCTTCGCACCGGGTTTGTCGAGGTCCTAGCGGCCTAACCATTGCTTATGCGGCAGTCGCCCACCGACTGTTGCCCCACCGAGTCATGGATAACACCATAACAGCAGGCGGAAGTAGAGCGCCGGCAGTACGCTTGCCGAATAATGCACGACTGGCGCTCTACTTCCGCCTCATTGCCGATAATAGCAGGCGGAAGTAGAGCGCGACCCGTTCCTGTGTACGCCCGTGCAGAACAGTCCGTCGCCTGGCATTCAGCGCCCGGCCCTCCACCCTCACGCGCCAGCGTCCCACGCTTGCTGTGCCGAACCCGGCGCAATTCCGGGATGGTCTGCACCCGTTTTTCCTGTTTTTCGCTTGCATCGGCTTGACCGATTTCTTCTTATGGAAGGATCCCTACCCCGGCGAGAGGACACCGCCATGTTTCCCAGCGATCCGGCGCCCGATGCCACCCCCCGTTCCGACACACCGCCTTCCCCGCGGCCGCCCAAACTCCTCGAGCGCCTCCGCGATGCCCTGCGCACACGCCAGGTCAGCGACGCCTCCATCGGAAGACACGTCCACTGGGCGACGCAGTACATCCTTTTCCACGGCAGGCGCCATCCCCAGGAACTCAATGAAGACCACGTCCGCGAATTCCTCCAGCAACTCGCCGCCCGTCCGGAGGCGGCGCCGGACTGGTCTGCCTCGGCGCGCCAGGCGCTCCTCTTGCTGTACGCGGAAGTCCTTGAGCGCCCGCTGAAGGAGTACCTGTTGCCCTCCCCGGCGGCTGGTCGCCCCCAGGGATCGGCCGAGCCGCCCGCCGGCGACCCCACCGCAGGCGGTTCGGCTGCCGCAGCCAGTAGCCCTTCGGCCGCTCCACCCCAGCCCCCGCGCCTCCTCAACCAGGTCCGCGACCTGCTGCAGGTCCGGCACTATTACCCCGGCAAGAAAGATGGTCACGTAGGACGGGTCTCCTGACCCGTCCGGACGGCTCAGGAGAGCCGTCCTACGTGACCAACTTCCTTTATCAAGAGGTGCTGCAGATCGATGTGGGCCGGCCGACGCGGTGCGGGCCAAACGGCCGGAGCGCCTGCCCGTGGTCATGTCCCGGCCCGAGGTGCGGCAGGGGAAGAAAAGGTGTCAGGAACGAATGGCACTGTCATGTGTAACCCATTATATGCATAGGGTTTGCAACATGCCACGCGCCAAGCCAACGCGCTCCGGGCCTGGCAGTCTGCCGCTTCCTGCGCGGACCGGCCGCAGCCCCTGCGTGCGCCACGCCGGCACCCCTGGGTTGCTCTTGGCCC
>JBBRPS010000031.1:0-26731 GCA_038227745.1 Gemmatales bacterium
CTCCTCGGCTCCATGCCCGCCGACGGCCTCGACGCCTACGAGCTGGCCGTCGGCGCCAGCGCCCGCGACATGCTCGCCGAGGCCAAAAGGAAGGGCGACCGCGAATTGCTCGCCGAGGTCGCCCAGCGCTACATGCACACCCGCGCCGGCGCCGAGGCCAATGACCTCCTCGCCACCACGTTCCTCGACCGCGGCCAGTTCTTCACCGCCGCCCTGCGCTTCGAGCGCCTCCTGGCCCTCAAGGAGAGCCGTTACAAGCTCGGCGACCTGACCCTGTTCAAGGCCGCCCTCGCCTACCGCCGGGCCGGCGACGTCGCCAACGCCGACCGTATCTGGAAGCGCCTGGCCCCGCGCCTGGCCAGCGCCGGCGGCCTGCGCGTCGGCGACGACACCATCGCCACCGCACGCCTCAAGCAGGTCCTCGACCAGATCCCGCGGCCGCCCGACTCCAACCCGCACGACTGGATCATGGTCAACGGCAACCTCACGCGCTCCGCCCAGGCCAAGGGCAGCCCGCCCCTCCTCGACGAGGTGCTGTGGTCGCGCAAGACCCTCCAGGACAAGAACGACGAGAGCGGCGAGGTGGACCGCGGCCAGGAGGCCCGGGCCTGGCTCGACCAGGCGCTGACGCGCTCGCGCGAGTTGGCCCTGCCGATCATGCCCGGCTTCTTCCCCATCGCGGCCGGCGGCAAGCTCATCTACCGCACTTACAAGGACATCACCGCGGTCAACCTTCAGGTGGTCCTCGAGAACGGCAAGGTCGTCGTCAAGCCGGGCGACATCGAGTGGAAGTCCACCGACCTCGACGGCAGTCCCGTCGCCACCCTGGCCGATCCGAAGACGCGCGGCACCCTCGACACCTGGCTGCGCGAGGTCTACAACCGCTCCGGCTTCCTCAACCTCTTCTACGAGAACTCGACCATCGGCGTGCTCTCGACCGATCACCGCCTGGTCTACGCCGTCGATGACCTGGCCATCCCGGCGCCGCCGACTTACCTGGCGCCGCACGTGTGGAACTCGCAGCAGGTCAGCGACGCGGCCAAGACGCTCGTCATGGCCAACAGCCTGCAGGCGTTCGAGCTGGACACCGGCAAGATCGCCTTCCGCCTCGGCGACCCGGCCAAGAACGACGAGTTCAGCAACAGCCACTTCCTCGGCGTGCCGGTGTCGATCGGCGGCAAGATCTACGTGCTCAACGAGAAGAACGACGGCCAGCTCCGCCTGTTCTGCATCGACCCGCGGCTGGAGCCGGGGCCGGACGGCAAACTCAAGTGGAACCCCGTCGTCGTCCCGCCGGTCCAGGTGCTCGGCACCGTCGCGGAGCACCACCGCGTCACCCACGACATCGCCCGCCGCGCCACCGCCGTCCACCTGGCCTACGGCGAGGGCATCCTCGTGTGCCCGACCAACGCCGGCGAGGTGCTCGGCGTCGATCTGATGTCGCGCACGCTGGCCTGGGCCTACCCCTATCGCCAGTCGCCGCCCAACCCGCAGTCGATGGTCAGCAGCAACCCGCAGTTCCAGTTCCAGCCGCCGAACCGCGTCATGGCGCTCAGCTACGCCAACTGGAAGGTGTCGCCGCCCGTCATCGCCGACGGCAAGGTCGTCTTCACCGCACCCGACTCGCTCTCCGTCCACTGCATCAACCTGCGCGACGGCAGTCCGGTGTGGGCGCCGATCCGCCAGCAGGACAACGACCTGTTCCTCGCCGGCGTCATCGACGGCAAGATCCTGATCGTCGGCAAGAACAGCTGCCGCGCCTACCGCCTCGCCGACGGCGAGTCGCTGTGGACGCTGGCCACCGGCGACGTGCCCTCGGGCCAGGGCGTCGCCAGCAAGAACAGCTACTATCTCCCCCTGCGCAAGGGCGAGATCGCGGCCATCGACATGAACCGCGGCACCATCGCGCACAACCGCTCTGCCAAGCCCGGCGCCGCCCCCGGCAACCTCGTCTTCTACGAGGGCGCCGTGCTGTCGCAGACCGTGGACGAGGTCGTCGCCTATCCGCAGCTCAGCGCCAAGCTGCACCTCGCCGACGTCGCGGTCAAGGCCGACCCGAACAACCTCGACAAGCTCACCTCCCGCGGCGAGCTGCTGCTGCGCGACGGCCAGGTCCAGTCCGCCGTCGAGGACCTGCGGGCCGTCTACCAGAAGGACCCCCAGGGGGCGCTGCGCGACCGCGTCCGCCAGCAGCTCTACGACGCCTTCACCGACCTGATGCAGGCCGACTTCAAGAACGCCAGCGGCAAGTACCTCGACGAGTACCGCGCGTTGTGCAAGGTGCCCGGCGACGACGAGGCCAGCCGCAAGGAGCAGGAGGGGCGGCAGGCGAAGTTCCTGCGCATCCTCGGCCAGGGCCGCGAGTCGGAGGGCGACCTCGTGGCCGCCTTCCAGGCCTACCGCGAGTTCGGCAGCCTGCCGCTCTTCCACGGCAACGGCGTGCCGCTGGTCGAGGACCCGTCGCAGACCGTGCCCACCCCCGTCTGGCTGCGCGGGCGCGTCATGACCATGCTGTCGAAAGCCACCGCGGAGCAGAAGCGGCCGCTTGAGGCGAAGATCGGCGAGGAATGGAAGGCGGTCGAGGGCCGCGGCGACCTTGAGGCCATCCGCAGCTTCGTCGGCATGTTCGACGTGCCCTTCCAGGTCGGCCGCGAGGCCCGGCTCCGGCTCGCCGACACGATCATCAAGAACCGCGACGTCAACTCTTACCTCGAGGCGGAGCTGAACCTGCAGCAATTGCGCGTGCCGGGCCTGCGCGATGACCCGCAGGTTGGCGGTCTGGCGCTCGACGCCCTCGCCCGGCTGGAGATCAGCCGCGGCAAGCCCGAGTCGATGAAGCAGGCCGTCGCTTATTACAAAGAGCTGAGTCGCGAGTTCCCCAAGACGGTCCTGCGCGACCGGAAGACCGGCGCCGAGCTGTTCCATGCGCTGTTCAACGACAAGCGCTTCCTCGAACACATGACGGAGGCGGCGGCGCTGTGGGGCAAGGCGGAGATCAAGGCCCGCGAGGTGCCGCCGGGCAACATCGCCCCCGGCCTGCAGGGCTTCCTCTTCCAGCCGCAGGGCGACGTGTCGCCGTTCATGCGCCAGCACCGTCTGGTCCTCGACCCGGTCAACTCGAGCAGCCCGCTGCTGCGCGTGCTCGACATGGCGACGAACAAGGTCCGCGGCGACCCGATCAACCTCGGCAACATCGCCACCAACTACATGTTCTTCCGCCACCTGTACGATCAGGCCGAGCGCAACCTCGCCTACCACGCCAACGCCCGCTTCCGCTTCTACCAGGGCAAGGGCCACCTCGCCGTCTTCCAGGTCGGCACGATGGTCTATGGTCTCGACCTGGCGAGCGTCAAGCTGCTGTGGCAGCACACCCTGCTCGACGTCAACCAGGCCCAGCCCCAGGTCGGCCTGCAGGTGATGCCCGACCCGGAGGGCAACCTGTGGTTGACGATCACCGACCAGTTCGGACGGCAGACCACCAAGACGCGCGTCGGCCACGTCGGCGCCGTGCAGGCGTCCTACGTGGCGCTGACGACGCAGAAGGGCCTGGTGGTCCTCGACCCGCTCCGCGGCACGACGCTCTGGAGCAAGCCCGCCGTGCCGCCGCAGACCGAGGTCTTCGGCGACGACCAGCACATTTACCTCGTCAACACGTCGTCGGCCGGCATCACCGGCCCGACCCAGGTGCTGCGGGCCAGCGACGGCAGCCCGGTCGAGGCGCCCCAATTCACCTACCTCTACACTCACCACCTCCGGACTCTGGGCCGCAACCTCCTCGTCGCCGACCCGGCGAACGGCAAGATGACGCTGCGGCTCCACGACGTGCTGGCCGGCAAGGACCTGTGGAAGCAGTCGTTCGAGGCCAAGTCCACCGTGCTGGACACGGAGGACCCGAACCTCGCCGGCGCGATCGAGCCGAACGGCGCCCTCACGGTGGTCGATCTGCGCAACTTCAAGGAGGTGCTGAAGGCGAACGTGATCCAGTTCCGCGTGACCCAGGAGGATGTCGCGAACTTGCGGCACCCGCTGCTGCTGGCGGACGCCGAGCGCTTCTACCTGGCGCTGAACACGCCGGTGGATCAGAGCAAGGTGGCCGGCGGCGTGCTGTCGAACAACTTCGCCAACGGCCTGCGCTGCGCCCCGGTGAACGGCTGGTTCTGCGCCTTCGACCGCAAGACGGGCGAATTCCTCTGGCACATCGAGAGCCGGACGAACAACCAGATGATCGTGCTGGAGCAGTTCCAGAGCCTGCCGGTGCTGCTGTTCAGTGTCCGCTACACCCAGGCAATGCAGGGCGGCGTCGGTGGGACGCGGCTGGTGTCGTACAGCGGCAGTGTCAACAAGGCGACCGGCAAGGTGATCTGGTGGCCGGTCGAGGCGCGGACGGGCAACGGTAACGCCCAGTTCTACGCCTTCAACATCGACGTGGCCGGCGGCACGATCAACATGATCGGCTACATCGGGACGGTGCAGCACTACGTCGATGACGGCCGCAAGCGCCCCGAGGACAACCGCAACGGCGCGCTGGTGCCGGGCGCAGGCCCCGGGCCAGCGGGCATCGGCCCCCCGGCGCTCAAGATGCCCATCGCCGTGCCCGGCCTGCCGCCGCCGAAGCTCCGCCCCAATCTGCGCCGGCTCAACGGGCTGCCGCCCCAGGGCAACCTGCGCCTGGAGGCGCCCCGCGGCATCCAGCTCCCGCCGCCGCGAGACCGTCTCCTCCCGCCGGGGAAATGAGCGGCGAACGGCCGGCTTACGCCGGCCGTTTGCCGCTCTGTGAGGAACCGTACCCTGGATCGTCTAATCGGCAAGAGAAATCGTTTGAGGAGTACGACTCTCATGAAGCGAATCGCAATCCTTGGGGCGGCCTGCGGCGCCCTCCTGCTGGCCGTCGGCGCCGGCCGGGTGCGTGCCGACGAGATCCCCGAGAAATATCGGGAGACGGTCCGCAAGGGCCTCGAATGGCTCGCCAAGCAGCAGCAGCGCGACGGCCACTTCGCCGCCAACGGCAATCAATACCCCGTCTCCATGACGGCCCTGGCCGGCATGGCCTTCCTCATGGAAGGCAGCACGATCCGCGAGGGTAAGTACGCGCAGCACATCCGCAAGACGGCCGAGTGGCTGATGGACCGCAGCATGAAGGGCAACCAGCGCGACGGGCTGATCGGCAACACCGACAACCCGACCGAGGCCGGCCGCTACATGTACGGCCACGGCTTCGCCACACTGTTCCTGGCGTCGGTCTACGGCGACGAGGACAACGAGAAGCGGCGCGAGCGCCTCAAGGACATCCTCACCCGCGCGGTGAAGTACATCGGCAACGCCCAGTCCACGCAGGGCGGCTGGTTCTACACCTCCAAGGCGGACGGCCACGACCAGGACGAGGGCTCGGTGACGATCACCCAGGTGCAGGGCCTGCGTGCCTGCCGCAACGCCGGCATCCCGGTGCCCAAGGACATCATCAAAAAGGCCCAGGACTACCTCAAGCACTCGACGACGGACCGTGGCGGCGTTGTGTACAGCCTCGGCCGCGGCGGCTTCCGTGCCCCGGCCGGCGGGGAGCGGCCGGCCCTGACCGCGGCGGCTATCGCCTGCGGCTTCAACGCCGGCGAGTACAAGGGCGAGCTGGTCAAGAAGTGGTTCAAGTATTGCCAGACGGCGGTGCCGCTCGGCCTGGGGGGCGTCCGCCTCGGCCACGACGAGTACACGCAGTATTACTACGCCCAGGCGGTCTACGTCCTGGGTGACAACGGCTGGGAAAAGCTGTTCGGCGCCACGCCGGAGAACGACCGCCTCACCTGGAACAAGTACAAGGCGGCCATGTTCGACCGCATCCAGCAGATGCAGAACGCCGACGGCAGCTGGCCCAGCGGCGGCGGCTTCAGCGTCGGCCCGGTCTACTCCACGTCGGTGTACCTGAGCATATTACAGCTCGACAAAGGTGTACTCCCGATCTACCAGCGTTGACCGGTTTGTGGGTCAGGATTCCGATCCTGACAAGGCATGTCAGGATCGGAGTCCTGACCCACGGCCCGACGCACTGAACCTCTGTCGAAGGAGTTCGGCCCGATGCGAGCCACGACCCTTCTCGCCGCCGTGTGCGCCCTGCTCTTCGTGGTCGCCCCTCGCGCCCGCGCCGACGAGGTTCCCGACAAGTATCGGGAGTCGATCGGCAAGGGCCTGGAGTGGCTCGCCAAACAGCAGCAGCGCGACGGCCACTTCGGCGCCAACGGCAACCAGTATACCGTCTCGATGACGGCCCTGGCCGGCATGGCCTTCCTCATGGAGGGCAGCACGATCCGCGTGGGCAAGTACGCGGAGCACATCCGCAAGGCCGTCGAGTGGCTCATGGACCGAAGCCAGAAGAACAACCAGCGCGACGGCCTGATCGGCAACCCGAACAACCCGACCGAGGCCGCCCGCTACATGTACGGCCACGGCTTCGCCATGATGTTCCTCGCCTGCGCCTACGACGAGGTGCCCAACGCCAAGCAGCAGGAGCGCCTCAAGGACATCCTCACCCGGGCGGTCAAGTACACGATCAACGCCCAGTCGAGCCGCGGCGGCTTCTACTACACGTCGAAGGCCGAGGGCGGCGACCGCGACGAAGGCTCCGTGACCATTACCCAGGTCCAGGCGCTGCGCGCTTGCCGCAACGCCGGCCTCTCGGTGCCCAAGGCCGTCATCAAGAACGTCTACCGCTACCTCAAGGACTGCACCAGCCCGCGCGGCCAGGTCTACTACAGCTTCCAGTCGAAGATGGAGCGGCCGGCCATCACCGCGGCGGCGGTCGCCTGCCTGTTCAACGCCGGCGAGTACAAGGACGAGCTGGGCAAGAAGTGGCTCAAGGCGTGCCAGACGGCCATCCCGATGCAGCTTGGCGCCGCCCAGCCCGGCGGCATCCGCATCGGCCACGACGAGTACACCCATTACTACTACGCCCAGTGCCTCTACGTCCTGGGCGAGGACGGCTGGGAGAAGCTGTTCGGCCGCACTCCGGAGGCCGACCGCCTGACCTGGACGAAGTACCGCGACACGGTGTTCGACCAGCTCGTGCGGGCGCAGAACGCGGACGGCAGCTGGTCCAGCGGCGGCGGCTTCAGCGTCGGCCCGGTCTATTCCACGGCCATCTACCTGACGATCATGCAACTGGACAAGGGCACGCTGCCCATTTATCAGAGGTGAGGATCATGCACTGCCTGGCGAGCGGCGGGGCTGGCCCCCGCCGTCCGGGCAGGACCGAGCACGCGGACGGTTGTTGCCCGACTCTCCCGCCTGTATACCTAAACCGAACACCCCCAACCCCTGACCGGTCCGGCGCGCTGGGGCGCCGGCCCTGGCCGATTTTTTCCGGCTGGCTTCCCCCCCGACACGAGACGAGAACCCCATGAGCGACCAAGGTTTCACCCCGAAGTTGGCGATGGACCCCGCCGCGACCGAGGCGGCGCCGAAACTGACCGGCGACGAACTGGAAGCCAGTCGCAAGCTCAAAGCCGGCTTCGACGAGATCAAACGCCAGCTCGCGCGCGTCATTGTCGGCCAGGACCAGGTCATCGAGGAACTGCTCATCGCCCTGTTCAGCCGCGGCCATTGCATCCTCGAGGGCGTGCCCGGCCTGGCCAAGACGTTGATGATCAGCACGCTCGCCAAGACGCTGTCGCTGGCCTTCAGCCGCATTCAGTTCACGCCCGACCTCATGCCCTCCGACATCACCGGCACCGAGGTGATCGAGGAGAACCGCTCGACCGGCCACCGCGAGTTCAAGTTCCTCGAAGGCCCGGTGTTCGCGAACGTCATCCTCGCCGACGAGATCAACCGCACGCCGCCCAAGACGCAGGCCGCCCTCCTCGAGGCCATGCAGGAGCGGCAGGTCACTGTCGGCCGCGTCCGGCACCGCCTGAGCGACCCGTTCTTCGTCCTCGCCACGCAGAACCCGATCGAGCAGGAGGGCACCTACCCGCTGCCCGAGGCGCAGCAGGACCGCTTCATGTTCAAGGTGTTCGTGAAGTACCCGAATTTCAAGGAGGAGTTCGAGATCGCCCGCCGCACGACGACGAACGTGGTTGAGGAGTTGCAGACCGTGCTGTCGGGCGACCAGATCCTGGAGCTGCAGCGGCTGGTGCGGCGCGTGCCGGTGACGGACCACGTGATCCACTACACGCTGGCGCTGGTGCGGCAGACGCGCGTGAGCGAGCCGGGCGTGCCAAAGTTCATCCGCGACTGGCTGTCGTGGGGCGCCGGGCCGCGTGCGGTGCAGTACCTGATCCTGGGCGGCAAGGCGCGGGCGCTGCTGTACGGCAACACGCACGTCAGCGTCGAGGACGTCAAGGCGCTGGCCTACCCTGTCCTGCGGCATCGCATCCTGACGAACTTCACGGCCGCGTCGGAAGGCGTCACGACCGACACCGTGATCGAGAAGCTGCTCAAGGAGACGCCCGACCGCGAGGGCGAGCTGACCCGCGATCCGCGCTTCCAGAAGATTTTCGCCGGCTAACTCCCCGTCCAGCACGGTTCGTGGCCGACTCGCTCCGCGAGTCGGGGGACAAACTCCCGACTCGCGGAGCGAGTCGGCCACGAACCGCGGCGAAACGAGGTTTTTTCCAAAGGCAAGCACCGTGGCCCCCCCAAAAGAAGACGACCCCCGCCGCTTCCTCCACCCCGACACGATCGCCCGCATCGCGCGCCTCGACCTCCGCGCCCGCCAGGTCGTGGAAGGGTTCATCTCCGGCCTGCACCGCAGCCCGTTCTTCGGCCACAGCGTCGAGTTCGTGCAGCACCGCGACTACACCGCCGGCGACGACATCCGCCACCTCGACTGGAAGGTCTGGTCCAAGACCGACAAGTATTACATCAAGCAGTTCGAGGAGGAGACGAACCTCCGCTGCACCCTGGTCGTGGACGTCAGCAATTCGATGCACTACGGCCGCGGCGCGCTGAACAAGTACAACTACGGCTGCACCATCGCCGCCTGCCTCGGCCTGATGCTCCTGAAGCAGCGGGACGCCGTCGGGCTGATCTCGTTCGACCAGGAGGTGCGGCAGGTCGTCCCGTCGCGCAGTCAGCAGACGCACATCGACGCGCTCATCAAGGCGATGGACGTCAGCCGGCCGCGCGACAAGACCGACATCGAGCGCGTGCTGCGCCGCGTCGCCGAGAGCGCCCCCGCCCGCGGCATGATTGTGATTATCTCCGACCTGCTCGTGGATCGCGACCCGCTGTTCCGCGGCCTGGAGATGCTGCGGCACAACCACCACGATGTGCTGGTTTTCCACGTGCTCGACGAGGACGAGCTGCGCTTCCCCTTCGCCGGCACCACGCGCTTCGAGGGCATGGAGGACATGATGCACCTCCTGTGCGACCCGCGGGCGCTGCGCGACGGCTACATCGAGGCGCTCGAGGAGTACCTCGTCGAGGTGCGCCGCGGCTGCGCCCGCCAGGGCATCGACTACGCGCTCGTTCACACCGCCGAGTACGTCGATGCGGTGCTGTCGAAGTTCCTGCACCACCGCGAGGCGGTCATCAAGTCGGCCGCCAAGGCGCACGCATAACGACGCTGGTCGGCCTGGCGGTCTTGTAGGGTGGGCACCGCCCACCGGGCAGAAACGGTGGGCGGTGCCCACCCTACAAGACCTGCGATCGCCCCTGGATCTGAGAGAACACCGATGCTCGAACTCTTTGCGAACCCCGCGTACCTGATGGCCGGCGGCGCCCTCATCAGCTCACCGATCATCATCCACCTGATCAACCGCATGCGCTTCAAGCGCCTGCGCTGGGCCGCCATGGAGTTCCTCCTCAAGGCCCAGAAACGCTCGCGCCGCCGACTCATCATCGAGCAGCTCATCCTGCTGCTGCTCCGCTGCCTCCTCGTGGCGCTGGCCGCCCTGCTCGTGCTGCGCTTCCTCGGCCTGGGCCTCGGCAACCTGTTCGCCGCCCAGCAGGAGAACCTGCACGTCATCGTCCTCGATGACACGCTCAGCATGAACGACCACTGGAAGGACGCCGACGGCATCAAGACCAGCTTCCAGGTCGCCCGCAAGGACGTCCTCCTCGACAACATCCTCAAGAACGTCAGCCAGTCCACCACCAACGACCGCGTGGCGATCGTCCAGCTCTCGCGCGTCGCTACCGACCTCCACTATAAGCCGCGAATCTACGAGCGTCAGAAAGACCTTCCCGCCCTGGTTGACGGCCTCAAGACGTTCCTCGACCAGTCGCCCGAGATCCAGGCCAAGATGACGCCGGAGCAGATGAAGAACCTGCTCAACTTCGAGGACGAGATCCTCCGCGACATCACCTCGCTGCAGCCCGGCAAACTGCACGTCGAGCTGGTCAAGGGCGTCGAGAAGGCCCAGGAGATCGCGGCGAACCACGGCGACAAGCGCGTCACCGTCCACGTCATCAGCGACTTCCGCAAGCGCGACTGGGTCGGCATGGAAGCGCGGCCGCTGCACGACGCCCTGCTCAAGCTGGCGAAGGCCGGCACCAAGGTCCACCTGGAAGACACCGCCCACCCGTTCCGCGTCAAGGACCACCGCGAGGTGCCGGTCTACCACGACAACGTCGGCATCGTGGACATGCGGCCCAACACGCGCGTCACCGGCAAGGGCATGCCGGTCAAGTTCACCGTCACCGTCGCCAACTTCACCACGCGCGAGACCGACGTGCAGGTCGTCGTCCACGACGACGCCACCGGCGACGAGCGCCTCGACGTCACCTTCAACGAGCGCATGCCGCTCAAGGTGCCGCCCGGTGAGACGGCGACATGCAGCTTCGACCTGTCGTTCTTCCCCGAACTCAAGGAAAACGAGTCCTTCTTCGCGTCGCTGTCGGCCCGCCTCGAGAGCGCCGACCGCACGCCGCTGCAGAACGACGGCCTGCTGGAGGACAACGTCCGCCACGTGGCCGTCGAGATCCGCAACAAGGTGCCCGTCCTCGTCGTGGACGGCCGCGGCGCCGAGGGCCGCAAGGAGGGCGGCGACACCTACTTCATCGAGCACGCCCTGAGCTCGATCGTCGGCTCCAGCTACCAGGTCGTCCACGCCGACAAGCTGACCGGCGGCGATGCCCGCGAGGCCCTCGAGGTTGCCGATCTGTCGCAGTACCCGACCGTCCTGCTCCTCGACGTGCCGGCGCTCACCCCGAAGCAGCTGGCGAGCCTGGAGAAGTACGTCCGCCAGGGCGGCGGCGTCGGCTTCTTCCTCGGCCCGCTCGTGGACCCCGTCCACTACAACGAGCAGCTCTACGCGAACGGCCTGTTCCCCGTGCCGCTGGAGGAGAAGTACTTCCCGGCGCGCGGGCAGAAGGAGCTGCCGGCCGAGTACACCGGCCGGCCGCAGCTGCTGCTGCGCGACGACCAGTTCCCCAGCACGGCGGAGAAGCTCCCCGTCTTCGGGGCGATCTTCAAGGAGCCGAAGCTGCGCGATTTCATGAAGCACCTGCCCGTCCGCCGCTACTGGCCCGCCCTGCCCGTCAGCGAGTGGCAGCGCCGCTTCGAGGCCGAGGCGGGCAAGATCGCCGCCGCCCTGCCGGCCGACCGCGAGGAGTACAAGGAGTACCGGGCGAACCTGAATCGCTACCAGGAGGCCCTCACCCAGGCCGTTCAGCCCGGCGCCGGCACCTCGACGGTCAAGCTCGCCGACATCCTCAACGGCCTACTCACCGACCGCGGCGACGGCCTGGAGCTGGCCAGCTTGCAGCCATTCTGGAAGCTGCCCGACCCCGACGTCCAGGCCCTGGAGAAGCAGATCCGACTCCTCCGCGAGCGCCTGCTGTCCGGCCAGGTGCGCGAGGTCGCCAACCTGCCCAACGAAAAGTCGGCCGTCCCCGAGTACGTCGGCGAGGCGACGAACATCATGGCCTCGCTGCCGCTCGACAAGGAGGAGTACAAGGCGTACCACGCCAACCTCAAGGTGTACTTCGACCTGCTCAAGGTGGCCGTCGGGCCGACCTCGAAGATGCAGACCTACCAGCTCGCCGACATCCTCAAGAAGATGCTGGCAGACCGCGGCGACGACAAGGAACTCGGCAACCTGCAGGAGTTCTGGCGGCTGTCCGACCCGAAGATCGCCACGCTGGCCAAGGAAGTCGAGGACCTGCGCAGGCGGCTGCTGTACAGCCACCCGATGGTGGTGGTCGGCGGCCTGGGCCAGGGGCGCATCGTGGCGGTGATGACGACGGCCGGCAAGGAGTGGAACGACTGGGCCGGCGGCATCACCGGCTCGGTCCTGTACGCCCCCATCATCTGGGAGATGCAGAACTACCTGTCGAGCCAGTCCGGCGAGGGCGGCCTGTCGGTCGGCGACACGGTGACGCTGACGGCGGACCGCAAGCGCTACCACAACAAGGCGCTGAAGGTCTCGCGCTATTTCTACAAGGCGCAGCAGGGCAAGCCGTCCGTCCGCATCCCGGTCGAGACCGACCAGTTCGCGGACGCGGCCGCCGCGGTGGACAAGGACGGCGCCCGGGAGAAGCAGCAGCCGGCGGACACGGGCGTGGACACGTTCACGTTCCGCAAGACCCTCGAGCCGGGCTTGTACCTCACGGAGCTGCGCTACGCCGACGACAACAACCCGAAGGGGCCGGCCCTGTTCTGGTGGGGCCACGTCTACAACGTGGACACGAAGAAGGAGGGCCGGCTGCAGCGGGCGTCGCAGGAGGAGCTGGACAGCGGCTTCCTGCGCGAGGCGGGCGACATGATCGAGGCGCCGGAAGGCCCCAACGCGGAGGCGGGGACGAAGCTGATCAACAAGCAGTCGGACCTGTCCGAGTCGCCGTGGTTCTTCCTGCTGTTCATCGGCATCCTCGTCGCCGAGCAGGCACTGGCGGTTCACCTGAGCTTCCACCTCAAGGGGAGCGAGGCCGAGCTGCCCAGCCAGGTCGTCCAGCCGCACGCGAAGGCGGCGGCGTAATTGAGCCCTCCGTGATGACACGGAGGGATGCACTTAGAGCGCTTTGCGGTCGGGCGTAGCGAGGAGGCGCTTTGGAGTGCGGCGCTCGGCGCCGCTTTGGGTATTTCTTTCGTAGTCCCGCGGCCCGGCCAGAGGGAAAGAAAGAGAGAAAGCGGCGCCGAGCGCCGCACTCCAAAGCGCGCCCCCGCTACACCCGAATGCAAAGCGCTCTAGCCCCCCGTGATGACACGGGGGGCGGAGTGCTTGGGACTTGTAGTTATCCCCCGTGTCTTCACGGGGGGCTAACTGTGCAGCCCCAAGCACTCCCGCCCCCCGTGATTCACGGGGGGCTAAGTAAAGGAGCTTCCCCATGAACCCGGATATCAATAAACTCGCCGCCGTCCCGGAGCAGGAGTTCCTCTTCCGCCGCCTGGAAGACGGCTTCTCCGGCTGGTCGGTCCTCGGCCCGGTCCTCTTCGCCCTGGCCGTGGTCCTGCTCATCAGCCTGTTCCGCCGCGACCAGCGCCTGCGCACCATGCTGTGGGGCTCGCTCGCCATCGCCGTCTTCGCCATCCCCTACTGCCTCGTCTTCACGATCCTCTTCCGCCCCAACGCCATCGTGCTGCTCGTGCCGTTCCTCGCGGTCGGCCTGGTCTACGTCGGCATGATGTACTACCGCGATGCCCAGTCCATCCACCCGGTCTGGGCCTCGTTCCTCGGCCTGCTGCGCTGCGCCGTCTACGCCATCCTCGCCTTCGTCTTCCTCCTGCCCGGCTGCCAGAACTACGAGAAAACCGAGACGTACTCCAACGTCCTCGTCCTCTTCGACGTCTCGCAGAGCATGACGTCGCGCGACGACCAGCTCCGGCCCGGCGAGGACGCCAGCCTGCTGCCCACGCGCCAGGACAAGATCCTCAAGCTGTTCAACACCGCTTATAACCTCGATCGCCAGCAGCGGACCTTCCTCGAACACGTCCTGCAGAAGAGCCCCGTCGTCCTCTACCGCTTCGGCGGCGTCGCGGACAAGGAGCCGGTTTTCTTCAGCCCGACCGACAAGAAGCTCCTCGACAAGGAGGAGTTCGTCACCTGGCTCAAGGGCGATTTCGAGAAGTGGCTCAAGCCGGATGTCAAGGACCTGCCCGTCGCCAAGGACGACGACCCGGCGAAGGACAAGAAGGACGCGGCCCGCCGCGAGAAGGCGGCCCTGTTCGAGAAACTGCTCACCAGCACCGACATCGCCGGCCCGGCGCTGGAGATCGTCCAGCGCGAGGCGGGCGCCAACAACATCCAGGCGGTCATCCTCTTCTCCGACGGCCAGCGCAACCGCGGCGGCGACGAGGCGGTGCGCGAGCTGCTCCAGCGTGCCTCCAACCCCAAGCGGCCGATGCAGATCATCACGGTCGGCGTCGGCGAATACCGCCAGCCGGTCGGCATCCGCCTCAACCCGCTGCAGGCGCCCTCCGGCGTCCGCCCCGACGACGGCCCGTTCAAGGTCCGCGTCCCGGTCTTCGGCGACGGCCTGCAAGGGCAGGAGTTCAATGTCACCCTCGAGGTCCGGCGCACCAAGGACCGCGACGGCAAGGACCTCAAGGAGGCGAAGAAGTACGTCGTCGATAAGCAGCCCGGCAAGTTCAAGGGCGCCGGCGAGCACCCCTCCGACGAGGTGGAGTTCACCGTCGATTTGGCGAAGCTGACCGGCATCGACCCCAAGGACGACCCCAAGGCGCTGCTGCAAGGGACCTGGGAGTTCGTCGCCCGCGTGCCGCGCGACCCGCGCGAGGCGACGTCGAAGGCGGAGCACGTCAGCGACCCGCCGACCAACGTGCTCGTGCTGGACAAGAAGCTGCGCGTGCTGCTGTTCGCCAGCGGCCCGAGCCGCGACTACCAGTTCGCGCGCAACCAGTTCTACCGCGAGGTCCTCGCCAAGCGCATGGAGCTGAGCATCTACCTCCAGGCGGCCGGCCACGAGGACGTTGACCAGGACGTCGAGGGCCACCGGCTGCTGACGCGCTTCCCCGACAAGCTTGGCAAGGTCGATCCCGAGGACAAGTACACCAACCTCAAGGAATACGACGTCATCCTCGCCTTCGACGCCGACTGGATGAAGCTGGACTTCAAACAGCTGGACCTGCTCAAGGACTGGGTCGGCGAGCACGCTGGCGCCCTGATCTTCGTCGGCGGCCCGATCCACACGGACAGGCTGGCCCGCGGCGGCGCCCCCGACATCCAGAAGAAGCTGGAGCCGCTGTTCGCCCTGCTGCCGGTCACCCTGAACGACAGCGTCTTGCAGGGGCTGGAGAGCAAGAAGGGCGCCGACCACAGCCGGCCCTGGCCGCTGAAATTCAGCGGCAACGCCCGCAGCTACGACTTCCTCAAACTGGACGAGGAGAGCCCCGAGCCGCTCGCGGGTTGGAATCGATTCTTCTACGACACCAAGACGCCCGAGCCGGGCAAGCTGTTCAGCCCGCGCCGCGGCTTCTTCAGCTACCACCCCGTCGAGAAGGTCAAGCCGGCGGCCGAGGTGCTGGCGACCTTCGGCGACCCCGACGCGCCGAAGATCATGGAAGGCAAGTACGAGATGCCGTACTTCGTCACGGCGCGCTACAACAAGGGCAAGACCTTCTACATCGGCTCCGGCGAACTGTGGCGGCTGCGGCCATACAAGGAGACCTATTACGAGCGCTTCCTGACCAAGCTGGTGCGCTTCGTCAGCGCCGGCGGCCAGTCGAAGCGCATCGGCAAGTTCTACATGGGTCCCGAGTACACGACCGGCAACATCCAGATCGAGGCCGAGGTGCTCGACAAGGACGAGCTGCCACTGCGGGCGGAACTCAAGCCGGAGGTGAAGATCCTTCGGCCGGGCAACTTCGACAAGAGCAAGGACCGCGTGACGCCCGCGTCGGTGCTGCTCGGCGCCAAGAAGGCGGAGGGCCGGCCGCTGCGCGGCGTCTTCGCCGGCAGCTTCCCGGCCGAGACGGAGGGCAGTTACACGGTCAAGATCGAGATCCCCGGCGCCGAGCCGTTCGAGCACACGTTCAAGGTCACGTCGCCGAACCTGGAGATGGGCAACCTCCGACCGAACTTCGAGCACCTCTACCAGCTCGCGACCGACGCCGCGCCGGTGCTGGACCGCCTGGACGCGGCGACGCGCGACGAGGTGCTGCGGGCGCTGGAGCGGCCGGCGGGGGCGGAGATCAAGGACGGCAACCGCTCGGCGTCGGCGCGGCTGTTCTTCAAATTGAAGTCGGCCCACGTCATTCCGCGGCTGCTGGCGAAGGTGCCGCCCGAGGTGAACAGCACCAAGGGCAAGTTCGAGGACCTGTGGGACAAGGGCACCGAGAGCGGCTGGAAGCTGGAGTTCCACTACGTGATGATGATCGCCGTGGGGGCGATCGGCCTGCTGGCCGCCGGCATCCTGTTCTTCCTCGGCCGCTGGATCCTGGCGACGAGCATCCTGGCCGCCTGTCTGCTGGTGGTGCTGGGCTTCTTCGTGACGGACCTGATCTTCCGCCCGGACTGGATCCTGATGCCGCTCGAGATGTCCACCGTGCTCGGCCTGGTGGTCGGGTTGCTGTCCGCGGAATGGCTGACGCGGAAGCTGCTGAAGCTGGCATGACAGTGGAGGGGGCGGGAGTGAGACAGCAGTTTCGGATAGAATGCCACCGGGAGATCCAGCGAAGCTCCGGAGGTGAACATGAACGTAGTCTACAGCGATGCGGCCAAGTCGGACGAAGCCTACCCCCTGCTGCAAAAAACGACAGCACGCCTCGAAGAAGTCCTTGGCCGATCGGTTAACCTGGTCAAGGCCGAATGGGACCGCGAGGCCGACAGCAAGGGCCAGGCCGTTTACACCCTGCGCCTTTCCGAATGGGCGGGGACCGTGTCGGCCTCTTTCACCCCGGATGAACTACAGTCGAACAACCACCTGCTGATCCGGCTGTATCGCCTCTGGGGTGAGCTGCTCAAAATCAGGAGCCACAAGCAGCTCCAGGAAATGGGCCTGTCCGGAGAATGACATGGCCGGCAAGACGACCGCCGAGAGGCTCCTCGACCTGGAGAAACTCGGTGCCACGCTCACCGAACGGCTCGACACCTCCATCAGAGAGCTGGCGGCGGTCGACAACGCCCACGCGGAAACCGTCCGGGTCGTAGCCGACTTGCGGCGCGAGTCCGAGAAGGAGGTCGCCCTCCTCAAGCGCGAGGTGGAGGATCTCAAGAAGTGGAAAGAGGAACGCAAGAGGGCGGACGACGAGCGCAGCCGGAGGCTGTGGTCCTTCGGCCCGAATGTGGTTGGTGCGGCGATCAGCGTTCTCGGAGCGGCGGCCGTGGCTTATTTCATCGCGCGCCGGTGAGAATCTGGTAGATTGCTTGCCACACCACGGCAGTAATGCGTGATTGTTCGTTTAGCCGCGGTTCGCAGAACCGCGCTGGCCAGCGCGGTTCGCAGAACCGCGGCTAAACGAGAATAGTGGAGATATTATGGCCACTGCGACCACCCCCCCCCGGCCCTTCAACCGCGCCGACGCCGACCGCCGCGTTCGCCACCCTCTCCAGGCCCTGCGCGGCTATATCCGCCGTTACGTCGCTCTCGAAGGCCTGGCGACCGCCATCCTCTTCCTCGCCCTGTGGTTCTGGATCGGCGTCGGCCTCGACTACGGCGTCTTCGCCCTCTTCCGCTTCGACTGGATCAAGGAACTCGATCGCACTGCCGGCGAGGCGTCGTCGTTCTGGCTGCGGGCGTTCCTCCTCTTCGGCCTCGTCGCCGGCCTGCTCGCCGTCGTCGCCCTCAAGGTCTTCCGCCGCCTGTTCCGCGAATTCCACGACCGCGCCCTGGCCCTCATCCTCGAACGCCGCTTCCCACGCGAGCTGGGCGACCGCCTCATCACCGCCGTCGAGATGGCCGACCCCAAACTGTCCGAGAAGTACGGCTTCTCGCAGATCATGCTCGACCGCACCATCCGCGAGGCGGCCGAGCGCGTCGAGAAACTGCCCGTCCACGAGGTCTTCAACTGGGGCCGCCTCTATCGGCAGCTCGGCATCGCCGTGGCCGTCAGCGTCGGCATGTACTTCCTCGTCGGCATCGCGAGCTGCGCCGTCGCCGGCGCGACCGGCGGCTCCGCCTCGCCGCTCAGCTTCTTCTGGGAGTTCAACCACGTCGCCGGCACCTGGGTCCAGCGCAACATCTTCTTGCAGGAGCACCGCTACTGGCTCGGCAACGAGTACCTCGAACTGGTGCGCTTCCCCGAGGTCAAGAAGGGGCCGGACGACCCCGGCTCGATGCGCGTGGCGCGCGACGAGTACCGGCCCGACGTCTACGTCCGCGCCGTGAAGTGGGTCGTCGCCGACCGCGGCCCCGACGCCCCCGAGGGCTGGCGCGGCCTGCGCTGGTCCGACCTGCCCAACCTGCTCGAGGCGTCGCTCCTGAGCGTGAACCTACCGGCCGACTGGTCCGGCTGGGTCATCGACATGGACGACCTCGACTCGGCCGTCCCCGCGGGCGTCATCCCCGCCGACTGGGGCTGGCAGAACAAGAAGGCCGGCGCCATCCGCCAGGAGCTGCAGAAGCCGCGCGTCAAGGCGGCCCTCGCCGCCGACCGCGCCGCGAAGGTCGGCACCGCCGCGGCGGTCGAACGGCTTCTCGACTGGCACACCTGGACGGTCGATAAGCTGGAGCTGCAGCACAGGCGCGTGGACGTGCGCGAGGCCCTCCGGGCGAGCGGCCACGGCGCCACCGACAAGGCGTTCGAGACGCTGTTCACGGCCCTCGCGGAGCTGGCCGACTCGCCGCGGATGCGCGGCACCCTCCGCCAGCTCAAGATCCCCGAGCACGTCACCGTCTACCGCCGCGGCAAGACGACCAAGAGCAGCGGCCCGCTGGCGAAGCAGGAAAACAACAAGTACTCGTTCAACCTCAACGACCTCAAGGAGTCGGTGGACTTCACCGTCAGCGGCGACGAGTACAGCACGCCGCACAAGCGCATCACCCTGGTGCCGCCGCCCAGCGTCGCCCGCCTGACCATCGACAAGGAGGAGCCGGCCTACATCCACTACCGCCTCCTCGGCGACGACGCCGGCAAGCTCAAGGGCCAAAGGCAGGTCTTCCGCGACGTGCCCGTCTCGACCACCGGCGGCAAGAGCGTCATCCTCATCCCGCTGGGCAGCAGTCTGACGGTGACCGCCGTCGCCGACCGCGAGCTGAGGGAGGGCGTGCGCGTCGCCGCCCCCGTCAAGCGCGACGAGGCCGGCTCGCTCACGCCGGCCGCCAACGCCGAGCTGCGCCCCGACCGCAAGACGTTCTCGGTCGGCTTCAAGAACGTCTTCCGCGTGATCGAGTTCAACTTCGAGTTCCGCGACACCGACAACGTCAAGGGCCGCCGGCACATCGTCATCAAGCCGGTGGACGACAAGGCGCCCGGCCTGGTCGGTGTCGGTCTGGCCGTGGTGCTGCGGCCCGACTACGACCCCGAGAGCGGCAAGGCGCCGGTCGGCAGGTCCGGCGAGCGCCTGCTGATCACGCCCAACGCCCGCCTGCCGTTCAAGGGCCTCGTCCAGGACGACCACGGCCTGGCGCGCGTCGATTGGAAATTCAAGTACGTCGAGGTGAGCAAGCAGAAGCTGGGCGAGGCGTCCGAGGAAGGCAAGTCGGCACCGGCGGTCGTGCTCCAGGGCAACCCCGTCACGCGCCGTGCCGCCCTGGTCGTCAACACTCTGCAATACGCCCCCGGCATGACCGGCCACGAGTGGTTCCTGCCGGCCTACCTGGGCGGCATCGGTTACCTCACCAGCGACGAGGCCCGGCGACGCCTGGAGCCGGTCGAGGGCACGGTCGAGATGGAGTTCGCCCAGCGCCGCCTGGCGCAGCGCGGGCCGGACGACGTGACCTTTGAAGAGATGCTGCGCCTGCTGCAGATCCAGCCGCGTAACCGCGGGCTGGCCGTCGAGCTGCTCGACCTCAAGGGCGAGAAGGAGCAGAAGGCGTTCGTCGCGCGCCTGCGCGAGATCAACCAGTACGAGCCGCTGGTGAGCGAGATGCTGCACTTCCTCGAGGTTCCCGCGGCCGAGCGCGACGCCTTGCTCAAGCAGGTGGGGACCGAGCCGCTGCGCGTGCTGCGGCGCGTGACCGAGCTGTCGGGCAAGGACAAGGAGGAGAAGGACCGCGTCGTGACGCTGCTCTCGAAGAAGCCCGCGCAGGCGCTGCTCAAGGAGCACTCCCTCGCCCCGGAAGGCTTCGACGTCAAGGATTACCTGCCCAAGCTGCGGGCGTCGTCCGGTGAGCTGCAGCGGCACTACGAGCTGCACCTGTACGTCAGCGCCACGGACAACAACGTCGAGACAGGGCCGACCACCGCGCCGCCCAGGGGTCCGTTCGTGTTCCTGATCGTGTCGGAGAACGAGCTGCTCGCCGAGATCGTCAAGCAGGAGCAGAAGCTGTACGAGCTGCTCCGCGAGAAGGTGGACGAGCTGGACCGGCGCCGCGGCAGCCTCGGCGACGAGGTGCTCAAGCTCGGCTCGCCGCAGCCCCAGTGGAAGGTGATCGCCGCCCGCGCGGACCAGGCGCGGACGGCGCTGCGCGACGCCGGCGACATGGCCCGCGCCGTGCTGGAGAAGTACAACCTGATCCTCACGGAGATGCGCGTCAACCGCATTGAAGGCGACAAGGTCAAGAAGATCGAGACGCGCATCGTCAACCCGCTGACGGACCTGTGCGAGAGGAGCGGCGGCCTCATCAACGTCACGGAGCAGATCACGAAGAGCTTCCTGAGCGGGCTGGAAGAGGACATCGTGAAGCTGAGGAAGGTGGACAAGCAGGTGCTCGATGAGCTGGAGGGGCGGCGGCAGCTGCACGAGGACGCGGGCAAGCAGGCCGGCAGGCAGATCGGGACCCTGGTCGCGCAGCTGCGCACGATCATGGAGGCGATGCAAGACATCGAGGGCGACAGCAAGCTCATCAAGGATCTGGTGGCCATCCTGGAGGGGCGGGTGGAGAACCACCAACAGCTCCAGTTCCGCCATGATGATGTCATCCGTCGGCTTATCGAGGATCTCGGTATCGACGACAACCCCAAGGGGAAGAAGAAGTGAGCGTGGGGCGTTGTGGGGCGCGCAACGCCGCCGTGCCACGCTGCTCTCCTCTGCAAATCACCCGCGGGGACAAGCCCCGCCGCTCGTCCCACCCGCTCCCTGTTACTGAGTCCAGCGCGGAGAAAGGCACCTTCGTTTAGCCGCGGTTGTGAGACCCGCGCTCGCCGAACGCGGTTCTCACAACCGCGGCTAAACGAAGGGAGACCTTGTCCGGGCTGGACTCAGTAGGTCCTTGCCACGGACTCTCCTGAGCCCCGGCGGCGAACCCGTTCCAGGATCGGAGCGCACTCGGATGCGGAGTTGTCGCCGGGCGCGGGTTCCCCCGCGGACTGTCGGGAGCCTGCCTCTGCCCCTCTGGGCCCTCACTCTTCGCGGCGTTGCGTGGGGGCCGGCACGCCGCCCGAGAGGCGGGCTGACCGTGCCGTTCCCTGGCGCGAAAACCAGGGCTGCGCCGTCGTGTCCGTCCGGAAGAACTGGAGCATCAGCCTCCCCACCTTCTCCATCCCGGAGGGCGAAAGGTGGGTGCCGTCCCCGACGAAGTCGCTTTCATCGTAGCGGAAGCCGTCGGCGCGCTTCATCGTGCCGTTGGCCCACAGGTACGGGCCCCAGCTCAGCCACGGCGCCTTCACCGCGCCCTTCTTCGGGTCGTAGTTGAGGGCCGGGTCGCCCTTGAGCTGCTGCTCGATCAGCCACCGCACCGAGAGGCCGGACTCGAAGGCGTACGGCTCCGGGTTGAGCGCGGTGCGGGCGTAGCCGCCGTAGGTGCGGCTCGACAGGTAGACCAGTTTCAAGTTCGGGAAGAGGTCGTGGAGGGACTGGGCGAGCTGCGCCAGCTCCTCCTGCAACTTCTTCGCGTAGGCCGGGAACCCCTGGCTGGGTCCCGCGTTCGCCTGCTTGATCCACACGGCCTGCACCTGGGCGCGCGTCCGGCCGGCCGCCTGCAGCCGCCGGTCCACTTCCGCCCAGTAGCGCTGGCCGCTGCCGTTGTCTCGCGGGTCCTTGATGCGGGCCGCCGTCATGCCGCCCTGCGCCCCGTTGACGAACAGCACCGCGGGGTTGTGGTGGTTGTCCGCCTGGAGCACTTTGAGGAAGCCCGTTGACGCCTGCCCCGTGTTGCTCATACCCACGGAGAGCAGGACGATCTTGCCATCGCGGCCGGGCTTGCCGGCGGCGTCCAGCGGCCGGACCTGCCCGGCCAGTGCCAGCCCCGCTTTTTCGTGGGCCGCGGGGCGCTCGTTCTTGCCGTCGGGATACAGGCCGCCCTTGTGGCCCTGGTACAGTTCGGGCCCCATCTCGGTCAGCGGCTTCAGCTTCGACGAGTCGAAGCTGGGCCGCATCGGCCGCGCCGGGCCGCCCAGCTTCAGCCCGACGATCACGTCCTTGCCGTCCTTGCGGCCCGCCTTGAACAGGACCTCCGCCCCCTCGCGCAGGCCGCTCAGGCGTTCCTTCAGATCCTTGCCGGCGCCGCCCAGCACCTGCGTCTCCTCGCTCAGGAGGTAGATCTGGTCCTTGCCCGCCACGGTCAGCGTCAGCGTGCGGTTGTCGAGGTCGAGCTTCTTGACCTTGCCCTGCCGGATCGCCCCGGGCCCACCCTCGCCCGGGCGCGCGCCGGCGCCGACGAGCTTGAGCCCGGCCAGCACGTCCTTGCCGTCCCGTGTCTCCGCCTTGAAGAAGACGGCGGCGCCGGGCCTGAGCTGCGCGGACTTGAGGCCCTGCGCCAGCTCCTTGTCGCCGAGGCCCATCAGCCGCGTCTGCGGCGTGACCCGCAGCTCGTGGTCCTTGCCGTCCGCAGTGATGGTCAGCGTGCCCTTCGCGGCATCGACCTTCTTGATGCTCCCCTTGCGGAGGCCCTCCTGGGCGCCGAGCGCCGCGGCGAAGAGCATCAGCCCCAACACGGCGCATGTCAGCGGACGTCGCATGGAATCCCCCTTCCGGTTGTCGGTAGCGCGTCGTGCCCTTGTTGCCCTTGTCCCTTCGGAGTCCCTGGAGCGGTGACCGGGCCGCGTCACTCCTTCGCATCCCTCCGCAGGCGCTGCCTGCCCTGTTCCCCCGAGCGAAGCGACTCGATCGGGCGCCGGAGCAGCCGCCTCAGCTCACGCAGGATCCTAGACTGGCCGAATCGGGGTGTCAACAACGCTCCGGAAAATCGCTTGGGACTTGGGGCCGGAAGGTCATCCCTGGGAGGAGGGGTGAGCGCGGCCGGCGGCGGGAGGGGCGTTCACCTCTGGTGGGGTACTCTCCGGCTCGCTCGGCCCTGAAGCCAGATCTCTCCGAGGGAGGCCCGGCAACGGAACTGCGGCCGGGTGCTCGAAAGGAAACGGCCCTAAGCACCGTGGCGCTTGCCCTTGACGGCAGGCGAGTGGTCCTTATGATAAACTCGGTACGGGCGCTTAGCTCAGTTGGCTAGAGCACCAGCTCGACACGCTGGGGGTCACAGGTTCAAGTCCTGTAGCGCCCACTCAAAGACCAGGCTAGACAGGCCTGGTCTTTTTTCGTCACGTCTCGCCAAGTCCCTAGAAAAATCGACACTTGCGGCGACCTCCCGTCTTCTTCCGCTGCTGCGCGAGTTAGACGGGACTGGACAGCCGTAGACCTACAAAGACCCGTTGCGTAAAATTCTTGTGCAACCGTGTGTGCAACCAAGAATCCTGTGCAACCGCCGAAAGGGTCTCACTGATGGCCAGTCTCATCAAAATCTGGATCACGCGCTACGTCGATAAGGAGGGCCACCGGGTCTCGAAGGGTACGCCCGGGGCGAAGAAGGTTAAGGAGCGCTCTACCGTCTGGTACGGCCAGTACAAGGAAGGCGGGAAGTGGAAGCGGACCCCGCTCTACACCGACAAGTCCGCCAGTAACGTCCGCCTGTCCGAGATGGTCAAAGGCATCGAGCGCGGCGAGGTCGGGATGGTCAACCCCCACAAGGAGGCGATGGAGCGGGAGATCGACGGGCATGTCGATGACTACCTGACGCACCTGCGGACGGAGGGGGCGAACCCGAAGCATCTGTCGGAGCGCGAGCGGCTGCTGCGAACGGTGCTGGAGAAGTGCGGGGTGGGCACGCTGGCCGAGTTGTCGGCCGACAAAGTGACGGCCTTCATCTCCACCCTCCGCAAGAAGCCGACGAAGAACAACGCCGACCCTGGGCCGGCCTCGGCTCGCACGAAGGACACCTACCGGGGGGCGGTCCACGCCTTCGCCCAATGGTGCGTCGATACCCGGCCGCAACGGCTCAAGGAAAACCCGATCAACGCCACCGCCAAGCCGAAGGGCGAGGCGGTGCATGACCGGCGGGCGGAGAGCGTCGAGAACCTGAAGAATCTCCTGCAAGTGGCGGCCGAGCGGCCGCTGCTGGAGGCCCTCACCGTTCGCAAGGGGCCGCGGGCGGGGGAACGGTACGCCGAAGTGCGGCCCGAGGTCCGCGACCGGCTGATCCTTGAGGGTCGCGAACGCCGGCTTATCTATATGACGGCGATCCTCACAGGCATGCGGCAGGGCGAGCTGGATCGTCTGCTGGTGCGGCACCTGCGGCTCGCTGGCGATAGTCCCGCCGTGTTCGTCGCGCCGAAGCACGATGCCAAGAACAAGAGTGGGATATGGTTGCCGCTCCTGCCGGCCCACGCCGCTGAGTTGGCCGCCTGGGTGAAAGACACCGGCAAGGGCGAGGACGACCTGGTGTTCTACGTGCCGGAGAAACCGAACAAGATTTTCCGCCGTGACTTGAAGGCGGCCGGCATTACTTACAAGGACCGCGAGGGACGTTACTTCGACTTCCACGCCCTGCGGCACTGCACCGACACATTCCTGAACGCCCACGGCGTCCCGCCGACGGTCGTTATGCTGTTCATGCGGCACAAGAAGCCAAGCTTGTCGCTGGTGACGTACAACGATCCCCGGATGACCGACGCCCGCAAGGCCCTGGACGGGTTGCCGAAGCTGTTCTGATGTCCTACCGCCCCCGCGGCTTCCGAGCCTTCTTTGAGGGTTCGGCCACGGGGGCGGGTTCTTCCTCCAGCCCTCGCCTCATCTCCTCATAAAGCTGATGCCCTGGTTCTGGCCCCAGCAGTTGCCAGCACGCATCTCTTGCGGGCCCAGAAAGCTCGTACCTCGGTGGCGTTTCTTCCCGCTTGTCGCCCCTGGTCAGCTCGTAGACGGCGTTCAGCATCTTGCCGTTCGGGATGCCCAGCTTCTTTGCCTGCTCCCAGAAGGCGACCAGTTCGACGCCTTCGTAGCCGATGATCCTGGCGACCTCGATGAAGGCGCGGTCGAAGTAGAGGCGGTTGAGCAGCTGGCTCGGGGTCATCGAGCCCTGCCGCGTCTGGGCTTCTTCGCTTTCTCGACCTGTGACTCTTCGGCTTCGGCAGCCTTTTCTTCCTCGGCCGGCGGGCGATTTATCCTGTCCATCTCTTCCCGGAGTGGATGGCCGGGTTCTGGGCCGAGCAGTTGCCACATGAGCGGGCGAACCTCCTCGCGGAACATCACCTGGGCGAGCGGCGGCGGATTGCAGCGCATCTGCCCCTCGAAGGTTGTCAGATGGTAGATGGCCGACTCGACCTTGACCTTCGGGAATTCCTTCGACAGTTCCTCGATGATCGGCCAAAGGTCGCGGTACTGGACGCCCTGATAGCCGATGGCGCGGGCCACGGCGGTGTATTCCGGGTGGAAGTAAATCTTGTGGAGGAGGGTGGGTTCCTTGGCCAGGCGGTCCTCGTTGGAGCGTGCCGGCGCAGGATGGCAGGTTTTTGGGTGAGTGGCAAGAGTCAGGCTTGCACCGGTGGCGGCTTTTCGGGGCCGGCCTACCTCCCCCCCCCGCCCCTTCCTCGCATTCGGCCACTTCGCAGGTTAGGCCGACTCGATTTTCAGATTTCGTTGGAGCTAACCTTGCTCCCGGACGGCGGGTGGGATAAAATCGCCGGCATGCTTGAGCAGCACTCTGTTCGCGCGTTCAGATCCGGGGAAGGCTGCACCGAATCCACCGCAACTCCTGACGGCATGACGCCTGTCGGAGAGAGCGAAAGGGTCCATGGGAATGTTGGCACCCATGCTTCAGCACCTGGACTTCGCCTCCGAAAGCGGGGAGTTGATACCGGGGCTGGTGGCTCTCAAGGACGGCGAAACGAGCGTTGACCGCCCGGATGAACGGTTGGCCGTGCGTGACGCACTGGCAATCGCCGAGGTAGACTACGTATTCTTCAGGCGCTTCTCGGACAGCAGGTCGTCACAAGTCGTCGCCTACATCGTTGACAACGCCGACAATCACCTTTCCGAAACCGCCCTTGCGGAACTGCATAAGCGGGTGTGGTTGCACGGCGGTGTTCCCCTTCTTTACGTGGCGTGGCCGGCGCGGCTGGACATCCTGACCTGCGCCCGGGGGCCGGATTTCTGGGAAGGGGACAAGGTCGCCTACAGGCCGGCCGACCGGATCGCAGGCGTGATCGCTCAGAGCCGGGCGATCACTCAGGCGATGGAAGATCGTTACTCCGCGTGGCGTCTCGCTGACGGGACATTCTGGGATGATCCGCAGAACGCACCCCTGGCGGACAGCAAGAAGCGCGCGCATGAGCGCCTGATTCAAGCCGTGGTAGACACGGATAAGGCGATGGAGGGCGAGCAAAACCCCCTTCTGCGGACACTTTAGCAAGGTTAGTGCAGTGAATCGGGCTTGGAGCGAGCATCATGCAGCGTCTTCATGGTCTGCTTGCGTTTGGGGGCCCGCTGTTCGCGGTTCATGTCCAGCGCGAGGCGCTGCTCCAGATGCTCTTTGGTCC
>JBBRPS010000032.1:0-26461 GCA_038227745.1 Gemmatales bacterium
CCTGGCCCCCACGCGGGAGGCGCTAAAGAAAGAGGGAAAGCGGCGCCGAGCGCCGCACTCCAAAGCACGCCCCCGGCTGCCACCTTCTGCAATGCGGGCTGAACGAACGCGCTTTAGCCATGCGGGACCCAGTAGCCCGGCAAGGAGGATCGTCACACCAGCCCGACGCGCGAGCGAGGAGCTTTCTCGCTCGCGCGTCGGGCTGGTGTGACCCTCTTTCGCACCGAAGGAATAAGGGGGTCAGCTGTCGTGGAGTTTGCTCAGCTCCTGCTCCAGCAGCTGCGGATCGCGGCAGACGTGGAACGTCCAGCGCCCCAGGCCGCCCCAGTTGTTCAGTGCCGCCACCCACCGCCGCGCGGCGTTGTGCTTGGCCTTGGTCTGGTCGTCCTCGAAACCCTTGATCTCCAGCACGACGTTGAGGCCGTCCACCAGCTGCACGAGGAAATCCGGCTCGTAGCCGCGGTCGATTCCTTGATACTCGTACGGGATCGTCAGTCCGAGTTCATCGTTGCGGGCGTAGCAGCGAACCAGGGGTGAATGCTCCAGCCGAAAGGTGGCCGTCGCCTCCCAGGTCTGTGTGTCGAGCACCACCTGGTTGAGGTGGCTTTTCTGCGTCGGGTGGCACGACCGCGTCGTCTTGAAATTCACGCCTGCGGTACTGCCGTTCGGCTGGTAGCGGTTGAGGATGGGTAAGAGCGGCGACTCGCCCTGCTCGTGGTCGGGCTCGATCCGGGCGCTCAGCCGCTCCACGATCCGGCGGACGTACTTCTCCAGTCCCAACTCGCATGGGTCACAGCCGCGGAAATCCACCTTGCGGCGGACGTACGACTCGACCAGCCGATATACCTGCGGAAATAGTTCGTGCCGCGACCGGAGGCGGAACGCCTGTCGGTTCCCCGGCCCGCTCGTGTCGCCGCTGAGCAGCCGTTCCACGATCGTCCGTGCGATGACGAACTGAATCGTCTGCAAGTGGTTGGCGCTGTAGTAGAGGGCGCGATCCTGCGACGCGAACGTCACCGGGGTCGCCTGCGCCGTCCCGCCTTCCCGATAGCCGACCGACGCCTGCACGAAGGTCGCGGTGGGTTCCCGGTTCGGTTCCAGGGGGAGCGGCTCGACGGTGTCCAGGTCGCAGCGAATCAGGTTTTGCCGCAGCGCGAAGGCGTAGCCCTCGACCACGGGAAAGCGCAGCTCGAAACCGGCACGCTCCGGCAATGCCCGCACGTGATTCTTCGGCCGGTCCTCCGGCGCCTTCTTCAGCAGCGGCCGGCCCTTGTAGGGAATCACCGAGAAAGGGATCCCATAAACATCGACGTATTCCTCCGTCAGCAGGCCGGTGGCCGGGTCGGGCGTGTAATCCATCCGGCGCAGGCCCCGGCCGACCACCTGCTCGCAGAGCAACTGGCTGCCGAACGCCCGCAGTCCCAAAATGTTCGTTACATTGTTGGCGTCCCAGCCCTCGGTAAGCATCGACACCGAGACGACACAGCGAACGTGCTCGCCCGGCTGGCCCTTCCGGCCCACCGTGGCGACCACGCGGCGCAGCTCCTCGGCCGCCTGGCTGCGCGCCTTGCCGGAGTCGGCACTCTCCGCCTCGGCGAGCAGTTTCGAGTCGATGCGGATGGTCCGCTTCTCCGCCGCCGTGTTCGAGAAGAAGTCCGCGAAGACGGCGCCGCGGCCGTAGACGATCCGTTTCCGAGGCCCTTTCCTTCGTCCCCGGGCGGGGCTCGCCGCCGGCTCGTCCGCGTCGCTCTCGTCCTCGTCCGGCGCTTCGGTCGTCTCTTCCACTTCACCGCTGATCTTGCGGTAGAACACCTCCGCAATGTCGGTATTGTCGCACACGATAATCAGCACCGGCGGCACCTGCTCCTGCCCCGGCGCCGCCTTCTGGACGAGGCCGAAGCGCTCGACCCACTGCCCGGCGATCTGCTGGAGGGCCGCCTCCGCCTCACGGTAGACGACCTCCGGCTTGGGCTTCTTCGCCCGGCCCGGCAGTCGCTCGCCCGGGACGATGCCGGCGTTGATCGTCTCCCAGAGCTTGAAGTATTTGGCGTCGGGCCGGCCGGTCGTGTCCGAAACGGGCAGGCGCGGGATCTTGACGATGCCGCTCTCGATGGCATCGACCAGGCCGAAGTCGCTCACCAGCCAGGGGAACGGCCGGCCCTCGGAGTGACCGCTGCCCTTGAGGTAGAATGGCGTCGCAGACAGGTCGATGCACAGCGCCAGTCCCGGTGCCGAACCGCCCGCGCGATTGAGGCAGTCCAGACCGTCGATCCAGACCGTCGCCTCCAGGCGCTCGGCCTCCAGCTCGCCGCGCTCGTCGCCGCTGAGCTTCTCGTCGGTGGGGCGCGGCCGCCAGCAGTGGTGCCCCTCGTCGTTGAGGACCAGGATCGGCAGACGGTCGGCCAGGTCGCCCAGCACGCGCCGGGCAAACGTCTCCGGCGTCTCCGGCCCCTTGTTGACCACGGCATAGCTCTTGCCGTTCTCGACGTGCGGCGACTCGGGCGCGAAGGCGTGCCAGTTGGTTACGAGAACCTTGCCGCCCTGGAGCAGCGGCCGGTACTTGAGCGGCACCAGGTCGAAGGCCGCAAAGTAGTTCTGAGGGTTCTCCGGCCGGAGTACCTGGAGGCGTTCCTTGACGGTGAGGTTGGGGCAGCAGACGAGCACGCCGTTGGGATACTCCCGGCTGGCGGGGTTGCGGCCGCGGTTGCAGAAGGCCCAGGCGATGAGCATGGCCATCACCACCGTCTTGCCCGAGCCGGTCGCCATCTTGCAGCCCAGCCGCCGCAGTCCTTCGTCGCTGAGGGTCGGGAAGGTCGCGCGGTCCGCCTCGATGAAGGAGGGCTTCTCACCCCGCAACATCCGCTGCAGGTCTTCCTCGGCCAGCTCCGGCTTGAAGCGGAGGCGGGCGGCCTTGCCGGCCAGGCGGATCTCGGCGAGGTAGAGGATGCTCTCGACCGCCTCGCGCTGGCAGAAGAACAATCGCCGTGGCCGGTCGGGACGCGCCCAGTGGCGCAGCAGCTCGCGACTGACCGGCGAGGCGCCGGGGTAGTTGGCCTCGCGCCAGCGGCGCACGTCGCGGCGCAGCCGCGCCACCAGGGGGAAGTCTTCCCAGTCCTCCTCGGCGAACAGCGTGGGCTGCGCCGAGCCGGTGCGTTCCGTCTTGAAGTGGTAGCCCGCTTCGCGGCGGCCGGGGTTGCGGGACGCCTCGCCCGTCGTGCGGTCGTGGAACCAGTGCTCGGCCGGCTCGTCGTAGGGGTTGCACAGGATCGGCCGTTCGACCGGCTGAATCGGCACGGGTTCGTTGGTCGGTTGGCTCATGGCGAAGCTCCTGTCAGGGATTGAGCGGGTGGACGCGCATCACCTCGTTGCCGCGTGGGTCAATGACCTTGACGGCGGCGCGGCCGTGCTTGCCCGCCTTGAACGGCAGCGACTTCGTCTGGCTGAACGCCTTGAACCGATCCGCATCGACCACGCCCGTCAGCGCCTTGCTCAGCTTCTCCCACGAGGACGGGTCGGGGAAGAACGCCTGCGCGATGCAGAACGCCCGACCGTCGTAGTCGCTGTCCAGGAACCACGCCGCCACCTTGTCTGCCCGCGTCGGCGTGATCGAGTTATCGACCGGGTTGTAGATGTCCACGCCCTCCATGAGGACCGTGTATTCCCCGTCCTTGTCCGGCCCGAGGAGCTGCGTCCGCGGCTGCCCGAAGACGGTGAAGAGCTGACTGCCCGGCTGTTCCTTCAGCAGGCCATCCATGCCGGGGTTGACGTCGGGCCGGATGTGCGCGATGTGGAGGTGCAGCTTGGGGTGCGGGTTGTCGTCCATCAGGGCCTGGGCCTCGGCCGTGAAGCTGAAGCCGGCGACCACCAGCGCGTCGTAGCGGCGGCTGGCCGGCTTGATCAGATCCTCGATCATCTTCTCGGTGACCGGCCCGAACTGCGGCCCGAAGACGACACCCACGGCGGCGGCGCCGTCCGGCTCCGGGTCCGTCTCGCCCTGGAGAACCCAGCGGCCCTCGGCATGAAAGCCGCCGGCCTGGCCGGCTGCGTAGATGGCTTCAAGGCGCGTGAAGCGCATCTGCTTGTTGTCGGGGAAGCGCACGCCATCGGAGCGCAGCAGGCGTACCATCCGGTCGAGGTAAGCCTCGACGTTCGCCGGCGCGTCGCCCAGGCGCGCCTCGCGCATCTCGAAAGTCGGACCGATCTCCTCCGGTTCGCCGCCGAAGCCGCCAAGGGTGTCGATGACTTCGCCCAGCGACATTTCCGGCGGCTGCACTCCCTCGACGGTGAACGGCCCGCTGACGCGCACCACGCCCTTCACGACTTCCGGCTGATCGACCAGTTCCTCCTGCTCGGCGTTGGCGGCGATGCAGGCGTTGACCTCGTCCATCTTGGCGCGCCAGGCCTGGCGATAGGCCGTCACGGCGGCAGCGAGCGGCTGCGGCCAATCGGAGTCGGTGTCGAACGGGACGGTCCAGTGCTGCCATGTCTGCCCCTTCGCCGGCAGTTCCCAGCGGCGGCGGTCGGCGTCGGTGACGGCGCGCTTGCCCTCGGCTCGCTGTTTGTCAAGCAGCTTCAGTTCCAGGCGCCGACGCAGGTCGGCGGACACCCCGCCCAGGGCCGCGTTGCACGCCTCCAGCTTTTGCTCCAGGAGCGGCTCGTGCCTGGCAAAGATCGGGTCGAGGTTGGTATTCTGGGCGATGCTCTTGAGGGTGACGTGGGGGACGGTCTTGTAGCGGAAGTTCGCTGTGACACCTGCTTCCTCGTTGCGGAGGCGGTAGTAGTCGAACTTCGCCGTGAGCAGCCGCTGGCGAGCGATGGCGATGGCGACGCGGCTGGTGTCGATGGCAATCCAGCGCCGGCCCCACTGCTCGGCGACATAGGCCGTCGTGCCGCTACCGCAAGTTGGGTCCAGGATAAGGTCACCTGGATCAGTACTCATCAACAGGCAGCGTGTAATCGCAGTGGCAGAGGTCTGTACCACATAGACTTTTGGATCGGATCGGCTCTGAATTCCTCCGATGTCCATCCAGGCGTTGGAAAGGAGAAATGCTGGAAAATCGTCGATATACCGGACGTAACTCAGCGACTGCGCCATGGGCTGGACACGACTTGCCCCGAGGAGGCGGCTTATTCCTTCCGCGTTGGTTTTCCACTCTCCGTGTTGAGGTAAGAATGGACGGCCGTGGACTGTGATCGAGAAGTAGCCCGTTCGTGCTTCCCGAATTCGTGGGGATGTCAGGTTATCGAGTCTGAACGGCCGCGCCTCCCTCGAAGCCACAGGCTTCGCTTTTTCGAGGGCGCCAAGGGGCCAGCGCGTCCCGTCAGGCAATTCGGCCTGTTCGTATTTACTTGCGCCGGCTCCCCCGACAGCTTTTTCAGCGTAGAGACTATGGTACTTCACCAAGTGAGCATTCTTTGCGTACCAGAGGATGTAGTCGGTGGTTCCCGGCAAGAGGCGCCCGGTCGTACTCGTTGTCTTGCTGTACGCGATGAGTGAGCAACAATTGTGGCCCCCGAAAACCTCAGACAGGAGGCTTCGGACGAGATGCACATGTTCATCGCCAATTTGGACGAAAATGCTCCCTGATTCCGTCAGAAGATCTTTCGCTACGATGAGGCGGTTTCTAAGATAAGTAATGTAGGAATGGATGCCAAGGTACCACGTATCGCGGAAGGCTTTAACCATCTCTGGTTCACGAGTAAGATCGCTTGCCTGTTCCTTGACGTCCCGCTTGCCGATCTCTGGCTGAAAGTTGCTGGCGAACTTGATGCCGTAGGGCGGATCGATGTAGATCATCTGGACCTTGCCGGCAAGATCCTCACGGCGGGCCAAGGAGGCCATAACCAGCAGGCTGTCGCCAAGGATGAGCCGGTTGGACCAGTCCACGTCATGCCGGTAGAACTGCACCGCCTCGCGGTATTCCTGCTCGGGGTCGGCGAAAAGGTCGCGCTCGACATCCTGGCGCGCGGCCAGCGCGATGATGGCCTGGGTGCTGACGCGCTCGTGCGTGTGCAGGGCAACGGGATCCACGGCGAAGCCGGGCAGCTCGCGCTTGCCGGCCCACTCCAGCCAGGGCTGCTGATGCCGCAAGGCGTCTGCCAGCAGCTGCGCCTCCTCGGGCGAGAGCGGTCGGCGCGTCGCCTCGTCCAGCAGATCGGGCAGCCTGTCGGCGTTCCCCGTGTCATCGAAGCGGAGTACGGGCGGCAAGCGCGGGCTGTAGTGATACGTCGCCTTTGGCAAGGCAGGCACCGTGCCTTCGGCCGCCAGCCGTGCGGGCGGGTTGTTCTTCCGCCGGGCCGCTTCGTGCCGATAGTCCTCGACGGGGGGCGTGCCAGACTTCTTCTTGCGGGCCACGGCTGCACTCCTTCGGCCTGAGTCGTTCGGGGTTGCCTTGTGCTGCGCGGGGAGGCGGAGACTGCCAAGGATAGCAAAGTCAAGCCCAGAATCAACCGATTACTTAAAGTGGTCACAGAGTTGCGGATCGGCGCCGAAACTGGCCTTTGCCGTCGGGGTCATTCGGGGCAGAATGGCGATAGTACGGATCTCAAACCGAAAGGAATTCGACGATGACGAGAAGCGCGGAACGGCGACGTCTCCAGGCGGCAATTGCAGACCAACCGGATGACCAACACCTCCGGGGCGCCTATGCCGACTGGTTGGAGGAACACGGCTTTTCAGAAGAAGCACGATTCGAGCGCTTGCTGGGGCGCTTCCTCGGCGACAGGTGCGACAGGTTCGCTCTCTTCGTCCGCCCTGGCCGACTCGTCAGGGCCCATGACGACTGGCAGCGACTGGAGCGGCCGGAGCAGTCGCGGTTACGGGGATGCATTGCCCAACTCTACAAGGACAATCCCGGTCTTCATTTTGTCGTGCTGAATGACATCACCCTGGAGGAGTGCGGCTTCCGGCACTTTCCAAGCTCTCCCTTTATCCACTGGGATCGGCGGAACGCCCGCCCGCGCGACGTTCTCCCCCTCTGGGCGGACGCGGACCAAGAAGCGGACTGCCTCCACCGCCGCGAAGTGAAGGTGCGTACGGACGACCCTGGGTCGCGTCGCGGTCGCAAAGCCTGGGCTTTCGGACAATCTCCCATCCGCGTGTGGGCTTGAGCGTCAAGGGGACGAGCACTTAGGTCGAAGACCGCCATGTCCGCCTGAACCGCCACCGCCGCGCCGCGGGGCCGCAGACGGATCTTGACTTCCTCGCCTACCGGGGACAGACTACGGAGCAGGCGAGCGCAGATGCCGGGCGCACGGGACTCCCCTGAAAACCGCGCGGGCGGTCCGCCGCCAACGAGCTCCTTCCCTCATGCGCATCCAATGTCCTCACTGTGGCAAGGCGGTCCAGCTCAACGAGCGTTCCCTCCAGGGAGCCGTCTGCCCTGCCTGCGGCTCGGCCGTCTGGCTGCAGCCGCGCCTCGACCAGTCCGCCATCGACCTCGCCTTCGCCGGCGTCGGTGAGCGCCTGCCCATCGAGCGCAGCGTGCCGGCCGCCCCCCCCGCCGCACCGACCGGCCCCGGCGCCGCCGAGCAGGCCTTCGTCCACAACGGCCGCGGCGTCGCCTTCACCAACCAGGGCGCCTACGACCGCGCTCTCGCCGAGTTCACCCGCGCCCTCCAGCTCGATCCGAACTACGCCGGCGCCTACAACAACCGCGGCTACGCCCCGGCCGCCCGCCGCGATTACGACAAGTCGCTCGCCGACTTCGACCGCGCCCTCGCCCTCGATCCGAAGTTCGCCGCCGCCTTCAACAACCGCGGCCTCGTCTACATGGCCCGCCGCGCTTACGACGAGGCCATCACGGACTTCACCCGGGCCGTGGAATTGGACCCGCGCACCGCCCTGGCCTGGAACAACCGCGGCTTCGCCCTCGCCGCCAAAGGGCGCTACGACGAGGCCCTCGCCGACTTCAGCCGCGCCCTGCAGCTCAACCCCGCCATCGCCAACGCCTACCACAACCGCGGCTTCAGCTACACCGCCCTCGGCGAGTACGAACTCGCCCTCAACGATTACAACATGGAGGTCAACCTCAAGCCCGACCGGCCCTTCGCCTACTACAATCGCGGCTTCGTCTACACCGCCCTCGGCGAGTTCGACCGCGCCGTCAGCGACTTCAACGAGGCGTTGCGTCTCAAGCCCGACTTCGCCGACGCCTACTACAACCGCGGTGACATCCACCGCGCCCGCGGCCTCCTCGACCGGGCCGTCGCCGACTACTCCGAGGCCATCCGCCACCAGCCCGACTTCGCCCTGGCCCACTACCACCGCGGCGAGGCGCACCACGTCCAGGGCGAGTACGCGAAGGCCGCCGCCGACTTCACCGCCCTGATACGCCTCAACCCGGCGCTGCCGGCGGCCCACAACAACCGCGGCCTGGCGCACGCGGCGGCGGGGCTGTACGACGAGGCCATCGCCGATTTCTCCGAGGCGATCCGCCTGGAGCCGAAGTACCTCCACGCCTACCACGGACGCGGCCTGGCCTATGCGGCGAAGAACGACTACGACCAGGCGGTCATCGACCACATCGAGGCGATCCGCCTCTACCCGAAGGCTGCCGAGGCTTACAACAACTTCGCCCGCTTCTGGGCGAGTTGCCCCGACCCGGAGCGGCGCGACGGCAAGGTCGCGGTCGAGCTGGCCGTCAAGGCGTGCGAGCTGTCCGACTGGGAGGACTGGAACTGCCTGGCCACCCTCGCCGCCGCCTACGTCCAGCTCGGCGACCTCATTCACGCCACCCACTGGGCGGCGAAGACCCTGGAGCTGGCGCCGGAGACCCAGAAGGCGGCGTGCCGCACGGCACTGGAGGAGTACCGGCAGCGCCAGGCGGCTTCCGCAGGTTCGACGTGAGGGAGCGCCCATGCCGCCCGGATCCGCGCCGCCCTGCATTTGACCATCAAGACCTTCATCGCGTTCCCGGAGTGGGGGGCCTCGTCAGCGACTCCTCGACGCGGCCAGCGCGTCCTCGTAGAGATGCAGCATCTGCGGCAGGCACACGTCGAGACGGTAGCGCGCGCGGATCATCTCGACGCCCGCCGCGCCCAGGTGCCTGTAATCGCCGGGTGCGTCCAACACCTCCGAGGCGGCTCGCGCCAGCGCCTCGACATCGAAGAAGTCCGCGAGCAGGCCGTTCTTGCCGTGCTCGACCATCTCGCGCACCGGCGCCGTGTCCGAGGCCAGCACCGTCGTGCCGCACGCCAGCGCGTCCATCAGCGACCAGGACAGCACGAACGGCACGGTGAGGTAAATGTGCAGGTCGCTGACGGCGAACAGCTCGGCGAGCGCCGTCGTCGGCAGCAGGCCGGTGAAGACGAAGCGCGACAGGTCGTAGTCGTCGCGCGCCAGCACCCACTCCTTGAACGACAGCGGGCCGGTCACCTCCTTGTCGCCGCCGTAGCAGACGCGGTCCTGGCCGACGACGACGAACAGGACGTCCGGGCGGCGCCGGCACAGCAGGCGGGCGGCCTTCATGAAGATGTCGAAGCCGCGCATCGACTCCATGCCGCGCGCGACGTAGGTGACGATCTTCACGTCGTTCGGCACCAGCCGGTCGCCGACGCGGCGCGGCAGGCCCTGCCGCGGCCGCCACAGATTCGTATCGACGCCGTCGAAGAGGACGCGGACCTTGTCGTGGAAGATCTTCGGCAGGCGCTCGCGCTGCCAGCGGGTGGGGCTGTAGCCCACGTCGCAGTTCTCCAGGTCGAGCAGCAGCGTGGCGTTGCGGGCGCGGGCGCGCAGGCGGTTGAGCGACGGCGACGGGAAGTCGGGGCGGTAGTCCATGTCGGAGTCGCGCGTGCGGTAAAAGTACTCGAAATAGTTGACGATGGGGCAGTCGTAGAGTTCGCGGAGGAAGACGGTAGACAAAAAGCCGGAGTGGGCGACGACGAGGTCGGGCCGGAGGTCGGGGCGGACGTGGAGGGCCTCGTAGAGGGCGTGGCTGTGCCAGACGGCGTTCTCGAAGGTGCGCGAGCAGTAGTGGGTGCGGTCGGTGGCGCCGCCCTTGACGTGGTACTGCACGCGCTCGACGCCGCCGACCTGTCCGGGACTCTTCTGCGAGGCGAAGGTGCAGCGGAAGCCCTTCTGCTTGACGAGGTACTCGGCGACGTGGCCGAACTGCGCCGGGAAGTTCTGGTGGACGAAGAGGATGTGCATGGGTGTTCCCTGACGCACGGCGACAGCGCGTCACTCGCCGGCGGCGACGTCGAGGCAGTAGATGTTCTGCAGGTCGCGCAGGTACAGGCGGCGGTCGGCCAGCGTCGGCACGGTGCGGTTGTCGCCGAGCAGGCGGACGCGGCCTCGCTCCAGGTAGCCCTTCGGGTTGCAGTGGACCAGCACCAGGTCGCCCGTCTTCGTCACGAGGAACAGCTGCCCTTGCGCCAGCGTGAGCGCCGCCTTGCCGAACTTCTTCCTCGACCACATCAGCTTCCCGGTGGCCAGCTCCACGCAGTTCAGGTCGATCACCTTGTCGAATTCGCCCGACAGGCCGTACAGGTAACCGTCGTGAATCACGGCGTTGGCCCAGTAGGTCGTCATGACGCCCATCTTGCCCCGGCTCTCCCAGACGACCTTCGGCGGCCCGTCCGCGGTCAGCTCGAAGAGGGCGCTGCCGACCTGCTCGCCCGAGGCGACGAACAGGCGCTTGCCGGCGAGCAGCGGCGTGCAGATGTTGACGTCGTACGCCGTCACCCACGGCACGCGCCACAGCTCCTTGCCGGTGTCCGCGGCCACGGCCAGCAGGCCAGGCGCGGTGAAGAAGATGACCTGGCGCCGGCCGCCGACCGTGACCGCCACCGGCGAGGCGTAGGCGGCCTTGTCGTCGCCGGTCTTCCAGATCCGTTTGCCGGTCAGCTTGTGGAACGCGGCGACGCCCGCCCCCTTCGCGCCGGGGATGGCCAGGACCGTGTCGCCGTCGATCAGCGGCGAGGCCGACAGGCCCCACCGGATGTTCTTCGCGCCGAACTCCTTGAGCAGGTCGTGCCGCCAGACCACCGCGCCGCTGTCGGCCTTGAGGCAGACGAGCGGCCCGGTGACCGACTGCGCCCAGACGAACCCGCCCTGGATGGACGGCGTGCTGCGCGGGCCGTTGCCGAACGGGTTCTTGAACGCCGGGCCGAGGCGCGTCTTCCACAGTTCCTTGCCAGTGGCCGCGTCCAGCGCGAGCGCCAGTTCCTCGCCGTCGCGCTGCACCAGGGTGATGCCCCGCCCGCCGGCCACCGCGACGGCGGAATAGCCCTCGCCGCCCGGCACCTTCCACAGCACCTTCGGTCCCGTCGCGGGGAGCTTCGTCAGCAGGCCGGTCTCGGGCGAGGAGCCGTTGTCGTTGGGGCCGAGCCAGTGCGGCCAGTCCGCGGCGGCGGCCGGCAGCGCCAGCGCCAGGCACGCGAACAGGGCCGGCACGGGGCGGCGGAGGAAGGCGGTCATGGACATCTCCTTGACTTCCACGGGCCAGGGGGCGACAGCCCGAATTGTATTCCGCCTGCAAGGAAGAGGCGCACCCCTGGGACAGTCCGTAACCCACGGGTGCGACCCGTGGGCTTTACGCCCCGAGGCCCTGACTCCTGAGCTTCGCCTCGATCTCGTCGCCCAGCCGGGTGACCGTGGTCATGGCGGACGCCGCCTCCGGCTTCAGGTCCGAGCGCAGCGCGTCGAGGTAACGCTTCTTGCGGTCCAGCGCCTCCAGGCGCTTCTCCGGCGCCAGGTAGGCCATGTCGAGGAGGTTGTCGAACACGTCCGCCAGTTTGCACACCTGCACCTGCCACGGCGCTGCGGCCAGCTCGCGGCAGTACGCCTGCTCGCGCTCCTCGTGGTGGCGGCGCTTGTCCTTCGACAGCGCCGCCACCCACGCCGCGACGTCGCCGCCGAACTTCTCCTCCACATCGTCGAAGTCGGTCGTCGTGTCCTCGACGGTGTCGTGCAGCAGCGCCGCCGTCAACACGCGGTGGTCGGTGACGCCGAAGATGTCGCGCAGCACCAGGCAGACGCGGAAGACGTGGCTGACGTAGGGCGTCCGGCCGTCCTTGCGCATCTGGCCGTGGTGCGCCCGGGCGGCGAAGGACACCGCCTCCAGAAAGGGTCGATAGGTCGGCTCGACAGGGGTTGTCATGGGAAAATCCTTGCAGGAGGGCCGGGAAAAGCAGAGTTCGCCACTCCGACTTCGGTCGGGTAGCCGGTGCGAAACAGGGGCCAGCGGAAAGAAAATCGTCGCGGTGCGCGATTTTTCTCTTGCATCTTTCACGCTTCGCTCAGTAGTGTGATAGGAATTTTTTGTGGGTGGGAAACCCCGACAGCGGCCGCAGAGAGTCTCGCGAAGCGCAACCTGCAGTATGCCCGAGCAAGAAGACGACTCCTCCGCGGCACGGCCTCCCTCCCACGCAGAGCGACGATACGGTCCCGGTCGTTTCTGTCCGGCTCGCACGACCGGCCATAATTCCAGTTGTCTCCACCTGCCGCCGTGGCCTGCCGCCGCCGGCCCGCGCTGGGGCAATACGGTGCCCGGCCACGGACAGAGTTTTTGTTCGTGTCATTGGTTCATCGTGAGGAGCAAATTATGATCCGTTGGACTCGTCGCTCGGCGTTCACGCTGATCGAGCTGCTGGTGGTGATCGCCATCATCGCCATCCTCATCGGCCTGCTTCTGCCTGCTGTCCAGAAGGTGCGCGAGGCCGCCGCCCGCGCCCAGTGCCAGAACAACCTCAAGCAGATTGGCATCGCCGCCCATAACTACGAGAGCACCTACAAGAGGCTCCCCCCCGGCTTCCTCGGGACGAGCCCGACTTACAGCAACCCTGCGACCTTCAACGAACAGCAGGTCGGCGTCCTGGCGCTGCTGTTGCCCTTCGTCGAACAGGCCCCTCTCTTCCGGCAGATGCAGGCGGGCGCGCCCTCGGGTTACTTCAACCCGCAGACGGTCTACCCCGCCTGGTGGAACTACGGTCCCCTGTTCACCGCCGCGCAGGCCAAGATCCCCATCTTCGTCTGCCCCTCCGACAACCCGGAGACGGCGACGCTGTGCCCGTACATCGCCTTCTACACGTACGGCGGGGGCGGCGGGTTCACGGTCGTCGGCCAGCGTTTCAGCACTTACGTGGACCTGGGGCGGACGAACTACATGGGTGTGGCCGGGTACGGCGGCCGGGCGACCCCCAATTTCGTCGGGATCATGACCAATCGGAACCCGGTCGCGATGGTCTCGATCCTCGACGGCACGAGCAATACCCTGATGTTCGGGGAGGCCCTCGGCGGGGAGAAGGTGGGCGCACGCCTCCGCAGTCTCGGCTGGATGGGGTGCGGGGCCATGCCGACCGCGTGGGGCCTGGTGGACAACGCGCAAGACCAGAACTGGTTCCGCTTCAGCAGCCGCCACACCGGGATTGTCCAGTTCGCTTTCGCCGACGGTTCGGTGCGCGGCCTGCGCTACGTCGGGAACTCAGGCAACGACTGGGCCACCTACATTTACATTTCCGGCTACAACGACGGGCAGGCGACCGACTACTCGAACGTGGTGCCGTAACCCGGCTCGCCACGACTGCCCTTTTCGGGGTGCCCACGGGCCGCGGCCCGTGGGCACCCTCCGCACCGCGCCTGACGACTCCCTCTATCCTCGAGATCAACGAATGTTCCATCGACTTGTAACCTGTGCCTGTCTGCTCGCGCTGGTAGTCCTCCTGGCCGGCTGCGGTGGCGAGTCTTCCGAGAACAAATCGACGACCCCCCCGGGCAAAGCCAAGCTAGAGAAAAATCGCGACCCCGGGCCGCCGACACCGTCCCCGCCGCCGCCGCCCCTCAAGTGATTCCAGCCCTGCGGTTGTTGGGGGGCTTCCGAAGAGTGCGCCCCCCTTCCGGCAAGGGCCGACTCGAGAAGGGCGGCGCACCGCCGCCCCCGCTGACGCCCTGTAGGGCCGTCGGTGTAAGGACACAGGCCCGAGCGCACGCGAACGTCCCCGCGCTGGCGCTTCGGGCTTGTGTCCGGGCATCTCGCACCGAGGATATACGGGACGCGGGGCAAGTGGACACAAGCCCGACGCGCCAGCGAGGGGTCCCGCGCTGGCGCGTCGGGCTTGTGGGAGGATCTTTCCTGCCGGAGTAATCTCCCTGTGTCCCGTGGTACTCACCGGGTGTGGATGATGTCTCCCAGGTCGGCGGTCTTACCCGCGACCGCGGTGAACTCCCGCCCCAGCCGGTTCGCGTCCTTCGTGACGGCGAGGACCCGGTACGTCACCCCCGGGATCAGCGCTGGGAAGGTGATCCGGCCCGCAGCGTCCGTCTGCGGGCCGTTCCAGTAATTGTGACGATCAACGTTGGCGAGGAAATCGCCGTCGGCCGCCACCAACTCCTTGCGGCTCGTGTCGGGGTCGTAGCGCACCGCCCCCGGCGTGACAACGATCTCGATCATCGGACGGTGCCCGGCCAGGGGCTTGCCCGCCCCATCCACGAAGCGCGCCGTCGCCTTGCCGCACGGCTCGAGCCGCACCTTCACCGCCGCGCCCGCCTGCCTGCCCGACAGCAGTACCGTCGCGCCCCACTGCTTGCGCGGCTCGAGGAAGTAGACCGGGTAACTCTTCTCCGGGTCGAGGCCGTTGACCTGGAAACGGCCGTCGCGCGCCTCGCCCGGGAACCGCCACGACAGGTCGAGCGGTGAGAGGTGCAGGCGGCAGATCACCAGGGCCTGATCGACGGCCTCGCCGTTCGGCCCGGTGACGCTGCCGCGCACGCTGACGCCGCGGCGGAGCTTCACCGCCACCTCTTTTTTCTCCAGCTTCGCCGGCAGATCCAGTTTGACGATCGCGTCGGGGTAGTAGCGCACGCCGCCGGGCGTGCCGTTGTAAAGGACGCCCGAGAGGATCTCCTCGTGGACGTAGTCGCCTGTCGGACTGCTGACGAGCAGGTGCCCCGGGCCGGGCAGGACCGGGAGCTGGAACGCGCCGTCCGCGTCGGTCTCCACCATCGCCTGCCAGGCGGTGACGATGCCGTGGCGGTAGAAGGGGTTGTTTGCGCGCCGCGGGAAGAACTGCACGGCGGCACGCTCGACCGGCTTGCCGGAGGTCGATTCGGTCACCTTGCCGCGCACCAGCACGCCGCGCGGCAGTTTCAGGTCGAGGCGGTGCTTGACCGCTGCCGCCGGCATCTGGAAGCGCTTCTCCAGGGCCAGGTAAGGCTCGCCGTCCTGGGCGTGGGCGGTGACGGTACACCACTTGCCAGGGTTGGGGTTGAGACGGTAGCGCCCCGCGGCATCGGCCTTGCCGCCCAGGCCGCCCGAACTGCCAAACTCGCTGTCGCCGGAGAAGACGGTCAGCAGGGCGCCCGGCAGAGGCTTGCCGGTGTCGGCGCACAGCACGCGGCCCTCAATGAGCCGCGCCGGCGCCAGGGACTGAGCCAGTTCCTTGCCGGCGACCGGCGCGCCGAAGCTCAGGTTCGTGGGGGCGTAGCGGTCGTCCTGCACCCGGATACTGACCTGCGGGGAGGCGGCCAGGCCGTGGAGGGTGAAGCGGCCCTGGGCATCGGTGACCGCCGCCGCCGGCCACACCTTCAGGTCGCGCGGCGCCGGCCCGGCGTAGAAGGTGACGCCCTCGGACTGCCCGTTCGCCGCCTCGCCCACCCACCAGACGCGGACCGCGACGCCGACGGCCGGTTGCCCCGCGAGGTCCACCAGGCGGCCGCGCACGGGCAGCTCCGGCAGCAGGCGGACGGTGGCCTCCGGCCGCTCCAGGTCGGGGTTGAGCCGCTGCAGGCCGACGCCGTGGCCCGGCGCCCGCGCCACGACATGCACTTGCCAGAAGGTCTTCGTGGAGAGGCGCGGGCCTGTCAGGTGGAAGTGGCCCGCGCCGTCGGTCCGGCCCTGGGCAAGGACCTCGATCTCCTCGGTCAGCAGGTCGCCGCCGCGGCCCGGCCGCTTCGCCCGCCCGAGGACCGCGACGTCAATGTTCGCCAGGGCTTCCCCCTTCGCGCCCAGGACCCGGCCCGCGACGGTCGTCCGCCCCTTCGGTCCCGGGTTCGGCGGTGGCGGGACGGGCGTCGGCGGATCCGGTAGCGCCACGAACTGGACGCGCCCCGGGTACTCGGGCGGGGCGACCTCGTCGGGAGGCCGGGAAGCCGAAGTGAGGCCGGAGGCGCCGGCAGTCAGAGCGAGGGCGCCGGTCAGCAGGGCGAGGGCCGCCACAGTACGGAGCCTGGTGGCGAACAGGGCGTGCAGCAGGCCGGGCGCCACCGCGGCGGCCGGGGTCGCGGCCACGACCAGCAGCGCCGCGCGGACGGTGTCGGCGGCCAGCAGGGGCGAAACCGCCGCGGCGGTGCCGCGCGTCAGGCCGGCGAAGAGCAGGGCGGCGGGCAGCGCCAGACCGCGGCGGCCCAGCCGGCCGCGGAGCGCCTTCCGCGCCTGGTCGAGGCGGCGCTTCAGCGTCCGCGACGAGCAGCCCAGCAGCCGGGCGGCCTCGTCGCAGGTGTGGCCCTGGAAGTAGCACAGCAGCAGCGCCGTGCGGTGCGCTTCGCCGAGTTGGTGGATCTCCTCGTCCACGACCGCCAACAGCTCGCGTGCGGTCAGCTCGTCGAGCGGGTCGCCGGGCTGCCGTGGCTCCGCGTGCTGCTCGCGCCGCTGCCGCGCCGCGGTGCCATCCTTCGTCCGCAGCGCGGTGCGGTAGGCCACCTGGTACAGCCAGCCGGCGAGGGTGGCGGCGCCGGTGATGGAGTTGGCTTTCTGGGCGAGGGCGAGGAAGGTGGCCTGGAAGGCGTCCTCGGCGTCGTGGAGGTTGCCCAGCACGCGCCGGCACACCCCCAGGACGAGGGGGCCGTGCCGCTGCACCAGCGCCGAAAAAGCGGCCTCCTCGCGCCCCGCCCGGAAGCGCTGCAGGAGGTCGCCATCGGGGAGGCGGCCGAGGGAGTCCGCGGCGACCAGGTCGCGGATGTGCCTCAAGACGATGCCTGCGGGTGCGGTGGCCATGCCTGTCGTCCTCGTCGAGGTCTCGCGGATTGCTCTACTTTACTAGAGCCGGTCGACCGGACGACAGGGACAATTTTTCTTGGAACCCCGAAGGGGCGGGATGGGGCAGCTCGGGGCAACGCCCCGGGCGGACGCAGCCCGCTCCCTCACGGTCGCGGCTCGTCAAATTGCCCTGCCGCGGGAATATCACCGGACGGTGCCGTCACCGCTCGCGCTTGCGCTCCAACGTCACCTTCAACTCGACCGGCCCAACCCCCGGCCGGAGGTCGAGGGCTTCCCACGCGCACGGGTAACAGTGCGGCTCCTCGTCCGGCGGCGGCAGCGGCGCCCTCAGCAGGCGGTTGATCTGCTCGGGGCGGTCGGCGAGCGCGTTCACGTGGATCTTCTTCGCCCGATAGGGAGGGTCGATGCCGTTGAGCTGAATGGCGGCGTTGAACAGCAGGTGACCCGGCCGCGCCGGCAGCACCAGCGCGAACGTGCCGTCCGCGCCGCAGTTGCGCGGGCCGGGGGAGACGACTCCCGCGGGCAGCGCCAGGCCCTTCGACCAGTAATCGACACGGGCGCCCGCGACCGGCCGGCCCGACGTCTTCTCGATGACCTTGCCGCGCACCAGGACGCCGCGCGGCAGGGTGAGGCGGACCTCCTTCTTGACGGCGCCCTTCGGCCAGGCGACGTCCCGCTCGATGCTCAGGTACGGCTGACCTTCCGGGGCCGCCGCGGTGACCGCGAAGGTGCTCCCGCTCGCCGCGAACGAGGGGCCGACGAACGGCTGGACGCGGAAGCGCCCCGCCGCGTCCGTGCGCACCGGCGGGGTGAAGAGCATGAAGTGATCGTAGTAGCCCCAGGAACGCCGCACGAAGCGCCGGCCTTTCCCGTCCGCGTGGTCGCCGCGCGCGGTCACCGAGGCGAAACCCATATCGACCTGGACGACCGCGCCGACCAGCGGCTTGCCGGTGTCCGCCGCGATGACCGTCCCCTCGAGCAGGCGGGCCGGCTCCAGCGGCCGCGTCACCGGGCCGGCCGGCCGCTTGGCGTCGGCCTCGATCTCCACGAGCTGGTAGGCGAAGCGCTCGTGCTCGGCCAGCAGCCCCACGCCCTGGCCGCGGCCGACGCCGTGCAGCCGGAACTCGCCCCGCGCGTCGGTCACCACCGCTCCGGGCCAGACCGGCAACGGCGCCGGCGCCGCGTAGAACTGGAGGCCCGCGAGCGGGTGGAAGTCCATCACCCGCTCGCCCTGGGTAATGGGTTTGCCCACTCGGGCCGTGTACTCCTCCATCCCGTCCCAGCGCCCCAGGAACTCCCAGTGGGGCAGTTCCTGCGACGCCCTGGCCCCGAGGCGCAGCACGGTCAGCTTCACGCCGGCCGCGGGCCGGCCCTGCAGGTCGATGAGCCGGCCGTGCAGCACCTCCTCGGCCGGCAAGCTGAGGACCAGATCGTTGCGGTCCGGCTTCACCCGATTGGCCATGACGGGCTGCCACGCCGGGCCGTGTCCCGGGGCGCGGCCGATGACCTGCAGGGGCCAGGCTATCTGACCCGGGCAGCCCCAGCGGTCGAGCGGCGCGGCGAGCTGGAACCGACCTTCGCGGTCCGCGCGCGTCTGCGCCAGCACCTCGTAGCCGGCGGCGAACGCCGGCCGGGCGTGGTCGATGTAGCGCCACGGGGCCGTCATTACGAGCACCTCGGCCCCCGCCGCGGGCTTGCCGTCGGCGCCGAGGATCTGCCCACTGATCTGGACCGGCGGCAGGGGGGGCCTGGGCTTCGCCGCCTTTGCGACGGGGGGCGCCTTGCGCTCGCCTTGCGGCGAGGGCTGGGCGGGCGCGGCCTGCTTGCCGGCCGCGGGAGGCGGCGCCGCCTCCCGCGGTCCCTCGGGTTGCTGGGCGAGGGCGACGGCGCCGAAGACGGCCACCGCCACGGCGACGAGCAGGCCGGTCGCAACGCGGAGCTGGGCGGCGAGCATGGCCTTGAGCACGCCCTCCGCCAGCGCCGCCACGGACAACGACGCCGCCCCCGCCTTGCCGCCCGCCAGCACCAGGGCCGTTCGCACCGTCGCCTCGACCAGCGGCGCCGGCACGGACGCCGTCGCCCGCGCCAGGGTGGCGCCGAGGAGCGCGGGGGCGACCGTGACGCCGCGCCGTGACAGGCGGCCGCGTAGGAGGTCGCGGCCGCGCGCCAGGCGGCTCTTGACCGTGCCGACCGGGCAGCGCAGCAGCCGCGCCGCCTCCTCGTTGGTCTTGCCCTGGAGGTAGCAGAGCACGAGCGGCTCGCGGTAGCGGTCCGGCAGGCGGTTCAGCTCCTCGTCGAGGACGGGCTGCAGGTCGGCCCAGGTTTGCTCGGGCGGCGCTTCTGTCCGGGGCATGTCCACCTGACCTTCCAGCCGGCGGCGGGCGGCCGCGGAGCGGGCCTTGAGCGCGACGTGGTAGGCGACGGTGTACAGCCAGCCCGCCAGGGAGTCGCGCTGGCCGCGCAGGGCGCGTGCCCGCCGGAACAGGACGAGGAAGGTGGCCTGGAAGGCGTCCTCGGCGTCGTGGCCGTCGCCCAGGACGCGGCGGCACAGGCCGAGCACCATCGGGCCGTGGCGCCGCACCAGGTCGGCGAACGCGGCCTCGTCGCGCCGCGCGAGGAACTGCTCCAGCAGGGCGCCGTCGCTCGCCTCCGCGGCGCCGTCCGCCCCCGCGAGGGTGCGGATGTGATGGACGACCGTCGCCAGCCCGCCGTTGACCATGACCGTGACCCTCCCCGCGCCGCGGCGCTCACCCCATTAAAGCCGCGCGGGGCGGGAAAGGTTCCAACTTTTTTCGAGAATCCAGGGGGCGCGTCGCCTCACGGGGCCTTCCCCTTCAGGGCGGGCGGCGCGACGCGCAGGTCAGGTAGCTCCAGCACCTGCCCGGCCCGAACGGTGAACTCCCGCGCTGGGCCGTCCGATGGGCCGATGCGGTACGTCGCCCCGGGGATCAGGGCCGGCAGCACCACGCGCCCCTCGGCGTCCGTGCGCGGCCCCTTTCCGTGGTGCGTCGGGTCGATCTCGCCGGCCCGCACCGCCGTGACCGTGTATTTCGCGGCAGGCCCTTCGAGCAGCGCGTCCTTCCGTGCCGGTCGCGGCCCCCTGGGCGCCAGCAGCCAGAGCGCCGGCTGGTGGCCCGCGAGGGGCTTGCCCTTGTCGTCCACGACGCGCAGCCGCGCCGAGCCGCAGGGCTCCAGTCGCACCGTCACGGGCGCGCCGCCCGCCTGCTTGCCCTTCAGCTCCGCCACACCCCCCAGCCGGTTCGCCGCGTCGAGAAAGTGCAGGCGGTAGGTCTCGGCCGGGTCGAAGACGGGGATCTCGAACGCGCCGCCCGTCAGCTCCACCGCCGTCAGGTGGCGTCCCCGCGGGTCGAAGAAATACGCGGCGTCCCGCGCCGGCATCGCCTGCCCGAACAGATCGAGCCACAGCCGCCGCACCAGCGTGGGCTGGTAGACCACGCCCTCGAACTCGCGCGCCGGTCGGCCCACCAGGCGCACCTTGGCGAGGGCCTTGCCGTCCGCCCCGACCACGCGGCCGCGCAGCACCGGCGCCCGCTTCAGCGCGAAATGGACTTCACGGTCGGCGCCCGGCTGGAGGTCCACCGCCGCCCAGGTGTCGGGGTGGAAGAACCGCGGCTCGGCCGGGACGACCTTCGGGAGCGCCTCCTTGCCGTTCCCGCCCGGCGCCAGCCGCAACCCGGCGTCGCGGGCCTCGGCGACCTGATCGAGCGGGAGCTTCTGCGAGAGGTACACGGGCTGCGGGCCGTTCACCACCAGGTGCCAGCGGCCGGCCGGCAGCATCGCCTGGAAGGTGCCGTCCTTTCCTGTGCTCACTGGGCGCGGGGCTCCCACGCCGGCGGGGAGCTTGACGCTTTTCGTCCAGAAGTCCACGCGCGCCCCGGCAACGCCCTTGCCGCCGGCTCCCTCGGTCACCTTGCCGCGCACGCGCACCCCGGGCGTCAGGGCGACGTCGAGCTGCTTGCGGACGACGGCCTCCTGAGGCCAATCGACCTGCGCGGTCCGCTGCAGGTACGGTTCGCTCCGGGCCGCCGCCACGCGCAGCGTGTACGAGCCGGCCCGGAACAGGGTGAGGCGGAAGCGGCCCTGGGCGTCTGCCTTCGTCACCAGCGGCGGCAGGTCCTCGGTGCCGAGGAACATGCTGCCGCTGAGGTCCACGACGGTCAGGGCGGAGAAGTACCGGGTACCGAAGCCCTGGCGGCCCCTGGCGTCCGCACCGTTGGCGTCCGTCCAGTCGATGAGGGCGTCGGTGAGGAAGACCCGTCCGTTGCGGAAGACCCGTTCGTTGTTCGGGGGGTACACCTTGACGCGGGCGTGCGGCAGGGGCTTGCCGGTGGCCGCGTCGGTGACCGTGCCCTCCAGGACGCGGACTGGGGCCAGCACGCGCGTGATCTCGGCCGGCTTTTGCGGGTCGCGGGGCGGGACGTCCACCCCCTGCAGGGCGAAGCGGTCGTCGCGGATCTGCAGGCCGACGGCCTGATCCGCGGCGATGCCATTCACGACGGCACGCCCCTGGGCGTCGGTGGTCCCCACGGCCGGCCAGCCGGGCAGATCCTGCGGCACCTGGGGAAAGACGAGGCCGTCCCGCGTCTCGCGGCCATCCGCCACCCACTTCCACAAGGCCATCGTTGCACTCCCGTTCGTCAATTCGACGAAGTAGGAATCTAGCCTGGTCGTGCCGCCCGGTGGGTCGTCGAAATCATCCTCTTCCCTCCCCCACACAGCTTGCCCCAGGTCGAGGCTATAGGAATGCACGGCCGAGGCGCTACGGCCACCCAGGCGTGTGACGTGGACCTTCACGCCCGCCGCGGGCTGGCCCTGCAGGTCGATGAGCCGGATGCGCAGCGGCACCTCCGGCCGCAGCTCGATCTCCACCTTGACCGGGGCGGCCGGCGGCCACGGTTGCCAGCCCAGGCCGTACCCGCGGGCCGTCGCCAGGATTGCCGCGGCGTACGGACCCGCCGGGGACTTCCCCTTGAGGCGGAATGAGCCGTCGCGGTCCGTCCGCGCCTGCCCCAGCGTGTGCGGCGGCCCCCCGGAACGAGCCGACACGGCGACCACCGTCACGGTGGCCCCGGCGAGGCCCTTCTTGTCCTGACCGAGGACACGGCCGTTGACGGTCAGTTCCTGGCCCTGCGGCTGCCCCGCAGCAGGCTTGCCGGCGCGGGACGGCTTCACGGGCATGTCTTTCGGCGGAGTGGCCGGCGCCCCGGCCTTGCCCGCGCTGGCGTCCGGCCGGCGCTGGGCCAGGGCTTCGCGCGTACCCGTCCCCACCGCGAGGGTGACGAGGCCGGCGACCAGCAGGAGGGCGGCGGTCAGCTTGAATTTGGGGACGCACATCGTCTGCATTGCTCCTTCCGCCAGGGCGACCACGGATGTCGAAGCCGCCGCCACAGTCCCGGGGGCCGGCACGGCTGCCCGGACCGTCGCGTGAACCAGGGCGCCGGGCAGGGCCACGGTCGGCGCGGCGGCGGCGAGGGTGACGCCGCGGCGCGTCAGGCGGGCGCGCAGGATCGCCCGCGCCCGCGCCAGCCGGCCCTTGACCGTGCCGACCGGCCAGCCGAGCAGCCGTGCCGCCTCGCTGTTGGTTTTCCCTTGCAGATAACAGAGGACGACCGCGGCCCGGTAGGCCTCCGGCAGGCGGTTCAGCTCCTCGTCGAGGACGGGCTGGAGGTCCGCCCAGATTTCCGGCGGGGCGCTCGCTTCGTGGGGCGCCGGCGCCTGCCGCTCGCGCCGCCGGCGTCGGGCCGCCTCGGCGCGGGCCTTGAGCGCGACGTGGTACGCCACGGCGTAGAGCCAGCCGGCGACCGAGCCGCGCCGGTCGAGCGTGCGCGCCTTGCGGACCAGGACGAGGAAGGTGGCCTGGAAGGCGTCCTCCGCGGCGTGCGCGTCGCGCAGCACCCGGCGGCAGACCCCGAGCACCATCGGCCCGTGCCGCCGCACCAGCGCCGCGAACGCCTCCTCCTCGCCGCGGTTGAGGAAACGGTCCAGCAGCGGACCGTCTCCGAGATCTTCGACGCCCGCCCCCTCGGCGAGCTTGTGGATGTGCCGCACCACGATGGCCAGTTGCCCGTTCGCCATATTGCCCACCCTCCCGCGGCTGACTCTCTACCCCATTACAGCCGGGTGGCGCGCGGAAGGTTACAACATTTTCACGCGGAGGGAAAAGAAAAAGCCCACCCGTTGCCACGGGTGGGCTGAGCTTTGGAAAGCCCACCCGTCGCAACGGGTGGGCTTTGGTGATCCTGTCTGTCAGGCCGCGTGGCGCAGCTCTTCCGGGCCGGGCATCGGGATGACGCGCTGCAGCCGCGCCAGCGCCTCGACCAGGCCGTCAATCGACTCACTCAGGTGGTTCGCGTTCACCTGAATGCGCAGCACGCCGCCGTGGTACGCCACCGCGGGGAACGTCACCGACTGCACGTAATAGCCGTCCTGGAACAGCAGGTGGCCGGCCTTCAGCGTCGCCCCCTCGTCGCCGACGAGGACCGAGATGATCGGCGTCTCGCCGCCCAGCACCGCCAGCCCCAGGCGCGTCGCCCCCGCCGTCAACCGCTGCAGGTTCGCCCGCAGCCGCGCCGACAGCAGCTCGTACTCCGCCGAGGAGAGGATGTCGCACACCGTGCAGACCGCCTCGAGGTACGCGGGCGGCACCGGGCCGCCGAAGATGTACGTGTTCGAGCGCATCTTCAGCAGCAGCTTGAACTGCTCGGTGCAGCCGATGAAGCCGCCCGCGCACGAGAACGCCTTCGACAGGGAGCCGATCACGAAGGTGTTGGAGTAGTCGCCCAGCGCGTCCAGCACCGTGCCGCGGCCCTGCCGGCCCAGCACGCCGGTGCCGTGGGCGTCATCGACGTACAGGACCGCGTTGTGCTTCCTGGCCACGTCGTTGAGCCGGCGCAGGGGCGGTAGGGCGCCGCTCATGCTGTAGACGCCGTCGATGGCCACCACCGCGACGCGGTATTCGCCCGCGCCGCGCAGCACCTCCTCAAGGTCCGCGGGGTCGCAGTGCGAGAACGACAGCACGCGCACTCCCCCGGCCTTGGCGATCTTGGCGCCCTCCTGAATGGAGTTGTGCGCCTGCTCGTCCACGACGAGCAGGTCGCGGCGGCCGACCAGGCCGGGGATGGCGCCCATGTTCGCCAGCGTCACCGACGGGTAGATCAGCGCCGCCTCGGTGCCGAGCCAGGCGGCGATCCGGTCCTCGGCGTCGGTGTTGGCGCGGACGGAGGAGAAGGCGCGCGAGGCGCCATTATGGGTGCCCCATTTCGCGATACCGCGGACGACGGACTCCTTGACGCGCTCGTCCTGGTCGAGGCCGAGGAAGCTGTCGGAGCCGAAGTTGACGACGCGGTGGCCGTTGACCACCATGCCGCGGTGGGCGTCCATTTCGTCCACCACCACGTCCTTGAGGTGGCAGTCGGGGAACAACTCGGCGAAGTGCTCGACGAACCGGACCAGCCCGTGCTGGCGGACCGCCTGAGCGAGCTTCTGCATCGGCGCGTCTTTCATGCCTCTTCCCGCGCAAGTGATAAGGAGGGCGAGTCGGCGAGTGCGTCCGCGAACGGGTGTGGCAGCCCTGATGCGCGGGCATGAAACCATAAACCTTCACGGAAGACAACGGCAATCGCCGCTCGCCGGGACATCGAGAAGAAGCCGCGTTGACAGGGAAGGCGCTTTCCAGTACGAATGGCCCCGCCCCAGGTCGGGACTCGCCGCGGGCCGCCCGCCGGGGTCGGCTCGCCTGAACCCGAGGCCGGGAAATCGGCCGCACCGACTGGAAAGGATTCGAGTCGCGTCATGCCAAGTGGAACCCTGACCTCGACCGGGACCGCGGTGTCCTGTGCCGTCTCCGCCCACGCCGCCCTGCGCGTGCCGGGCGACGCCGTCGCCGCCCTGCGCAAGCCCCTCAACCCCCTGACGGGTGAGCCCCTGTCGCCGGCCTTCCTCAAGAATGCCGACGACCAGAGCGTCGTCGCCCTGGCCGCAGTGTCGGCGGCCGTCCGCGATCACGGCCTGGCGGGCCGGGACTTCAGCGCCTGGGGGGTGATCGCCGCCCCGCGCTTCCTCGGCCGCGGCGTGATGGGGCACGTGCTGCACCGCTTCCTCCAGGAAGGCGCCTGGGGCATCTCGCCGCACCTCATCCCGCACCGCTCCCTGCACGCGGTCTCGGGGACCGTCAGCCAGGCCCTCAAGATTCATGGCCCGAACTTCGGCGTCGGCGGCGGCCCCGGCGCCGAGTCCGAGGCCCTGCTGGTGGCATCGACCCTGGTGTGGAAGCGCCAGTTGCCCGGCGTCTGGGTCGTTCTGACCGGCTACGAGCCCGAGATGGTGCCCGCGGACCCCACGAGCGGCGCGCCGCCCCCGCCGGTGCCCCTGTGCAGTGGCGTCGCCCTGGCCCTGACGCCGGTGGACGAGTGCGGGCGTGGGTTTCGGCTGCGGCTCGAGCCGCCCGGCTACGGCGCCGAAGGCGGGGAGATGGGCGGCGAGGGCCAGCTCACGCTCGAGGCGCTGCGCGCGGCGCTGGCCGAGGGCGGGGCCGGCGCGGGAGACTGGCGCCTGAACTGTGGCGGCCGGCTGCGGCTGACCCGGGTGGGAATGGAGAACTGCCTGTGAGCGATGCGACGGGAGTCTGGATTACCGGCGTGGGGGCCGCGACGCCCCTGGGGAACACCTACCGCCAGGTTGCCGACAATCTGCTGGCCGGCCGTTCCGGGGTGCGCACCGTGAAGGCGTTCGACGCCTCCCAGCACCCCAGCCGCATCGCCGGCGAGATCGACGCCGTCCCCTGCCCGCCGGGCTGGAGCGCCGCCGAGTTCGCCCGCCTGCCGCGCCTCGATCAGGTGACGCTGTGGTGCTGCGCCTCGGCCCTGATCGACTCCGGCTGGTGGGAGCGCCGTGCCGAGGTGCGCCTCGGCGTGGTGCTCGGCACCGGCGCGGAGTGGCTGGCGATCTGGGAGGAGGACGCCCTGGCCGGCGGCAAGCGCGTCTACACGCCCGAGGGCGATTCCGAATCGCTGGCCCGCCGGACGTGCCGGCGGCTGGGCATCGCGGGGCCGGCGGCGAGCGTGTCGGCGGCGTGCGCCAGCGGCAACTACGCGCTGGCCCAGGCGCGGCGCTGGCTGGAGCTGGGCTGGGTGGACGTGTGCCTGGCGGGCGCCTGTGACATGGTCATGACGCCGATGTCGCTGGCGGGCTTCGGCAATCTGCGGGCGCTGTCGCGGCGCAACGACGACCCGTGTGGGGCGTCGCGGCCGTTCGACCGCGACCGCGATGGCTTCGTGATGGGCGAGGGCGGCACGATGTTCGTGCTGGAGGCGCCGGCGACCGCCCGCCAGCGCTCGGCCCGGGTGTACGCGAGCGTGGCTGGCTGCGGCGCCAGCAGCGATGCCTACCACATGGTCATCCCCAGCCCACACCCCGAGCCGGCGGTGGCGGCGATGCGCCAGGCGCTGGCCGACGCGCGCATCGAGCCGGCCGAGGTCAATTACATCAACGCCCATGCGACGAGCACG
>JBBRPS010000033.1:0-26366 GCA_038227745.1 Gemmatales bacterium
AACCCCACGCGCAGACCGCCGGGCGGGAGGGTCCGGGGTGCGCGCCTAAGCCGCGGGGGGCGAAACAATGTGCCCAAACGAGTGAACATCCTATGGCCCAAGGACTTGGATTTACTGGAGGCACATGACAGTGCCATTCGGCCGGGTCGGGGTGGGAGTCACCTCCCACCCCGACCCGGCCCGAGGTGAGATGGTCCACGAACTCACACCGAGGTAAGATCGTCGAGCGTGCGCACAGGGAGGGAACTAACAACATGTCCACCGTCTCAACGCCGCCTATAACCGCAGACGAGTTCTACGAATGGTGTCACCGCCCCGAGAATCGCGACCGGCTCTTTGAGCTCGAACACGGAAAGGTGGTCGAAATGTCTCGTCCGGGCGAGTGGCACGGCGTCGTTTGCCATAATGTCAACTACTTGCTCGGTGCTTACCTCCGCCAACGCCGCAAGGGTCGTGTTTGCGCGAACGATACGGGCTTGGTGCTGGAGCGTAACCCGGACACCGTGCGCGGCCCCGACGTGTTCCTGTACGACCAGTCACAGCCTTACGACCAGCTCCACAGCAAGTACAGTGAGGAAGTGCCGCAGCTCGCCGTCGAGGTATTGTCTCCCAATGATAACTGGGGCAAGGTGCTGCGCCGGGTGACCGAATTCCTCCAGCACGGCGTCGCGATCGTCTGGGTCATTGATCCGGAGAACCGGACTGCGACCGTGCTCCTTCCGAACCAACTGCCGCAGGTGCTGGAGGAGAACGACGAAATTACGGGCGCGCCAGCCTTCCCCGATCTGTCCTTTCGAGTTGCGGAACTGTTCTTTGTGCCGGCGCCTTGATCCAACTCGGCACGCGCAGGGGAACCTCGCGTGGCGAAGTAGCAAAGGAAGAGAAAGCCAAGGGGCATCGTAGATTCGCATTGCCGAACGAACCGATGCAGTTGACCGGGCCGGCATTCTGGATTGGCGTGAGTTGCCATCATTGCGGCCGGCCCGGCAACTGATCTTGGGCGTTCCCGCACGTCGCGCGCTGCGTGGACGACCTCGCCATCGTCCGCTCGGTCGTCTCCAATTCGCGCTGGCTGGCTTTCCCGCAAACGCCGTGGTAAAATGGACGCGGATTGGTTTGAGAGCGTCCAGCGCGTAGAGGTGTCGTCTTGTGGCAGCCCACGCATTCGATTATTCGGATTACCACCGAACGATCATCGGCTTCCACGGAACGGACGAAGCGACTGCGGACCGACTTGTTGCCGGAGAACCGTTCAAGGAAAGCGACAGCGACGACGATTGGTTCGGTAAAGGGGTCTATTTCTGGGAGTACGCTCCGAAACAGGCATGGTGGTGGGCGAGGAAGTTCAAGAAGCACAAGACGCCCGCGGTGATCGGGGCCATCATTCGTTTGGGGAATTGCTTCGACTTGCTCGATCCGGTGAACGTCAGCACGCTCAAGGAGTTCCACGCTTCCGCGGTGGAAAAGTGGGTCGCCACGGGGATCCCGATCCCGAAAAACGGCCGGCATCACCGGGATCTCGATTGCGCAATCTTTAATCTGTTCTACCAGGAGGCGGCGGCGGCGGGCAAGCCTATCGATACGGCGAGGGCGGTATACGTTCCGACAGCGTCGGCAAAGCGGGTCTGGAAAGGGAGTTGGATTTATGAAGAAGCACACCTCCAAATCTGCGTCCGAAACCCCAAACACGTCCTCGCAGTCTGGCACGTCCGGCCTGACGGACGCTGCGGCAAACAAGGGGGCGAAGAAGGCTCGCCGACCGGGTAAATACGCCAAGGTGGTGGCGCGGATCGACGGCATGGACGCGGACCAATTCCGCCAATCTCTCATCGCCGCTGGGATCGCCACGGAGGCGGGTAAGCTCAACGAGAAGTATAGCCGAAATCGAAAGACGAAAAAGACGTAGCAGGCATAGCCCCGGCCTCACGCCGGTTTTTTTGTTGCGGGAGAAGGGGAGGGTAGAAAAGGGCGGAGAGAAAGGGGGCATTCGTCTTGTCTCGCCGCAGGGGAAAGACGGCATTGGCAACTGAGAGTCTGTCCGGGAAGGGGGGAAAGGTGTCTGGAACGAATGGCACTGTCGAGCGTCAAGATGGGAAAGATGGGTAGGTGCCCATCTTCACCAGAGTGCCAGAATCATGGCTCCCGACAGTGCCATTCGTGTCTGGAACCTTGAAATTCGAGGGTTCCAGACACCTTTCCCCCCCCTTCTCCCGGACAGACTCCAAGCGTTGGGGGCCGACGCGCGACTGCTCACGGCAAAAGGGAGGTGTCCTGTGGTCACCCCGAGAGGCCGAATGCCCCTGACGTGATGGTCATGCGACCCCTCAATTCAGTTTGACGGTGATGTCCTTGAGGTCCAGAGTTTTCCCGGACTCGGCGTTGACATCGACCGGCACGCGGACCATGCCGATGCTGCCCGGCCGCGTCGTGATGATCCAGTGACGCGCCCCCGGGATCAGCCCGCGCAGCTCCAGCCGGCCGTCGGCGTCGGTGCGCAGGCTGCCAAAGTTCTTCCGGTCGAAGTTTTCTGGTGACGCCTCGTCCGCGGTGACATCCGGCCGCCCGAACCCGTTGGAGTCGAAGAAGGAACACCCGGGAGAGATGGGGAGGGAGACCACGACCCGCACGTCGGCCAGTGGCTTGCCCTTTTCGTCCACGAGGCGGACCTTGGCCCCGCCACACTTCTGCAGCCGGACCGTGGGCTCCTTGCCACCCTGCCCGCTCTTGACGTGCAGCACGCCGCCCAGCCCGAGCTCGGGGCTGAGGAAGTACAGCGGGGCGGGGTTGGCCGCGTCCCAGCCGGGAAGCTCGAAACGGCCGTCCCTGACCGGCACGCTGTCGGGAGCGTTGAGCTCGTAGCCCATCGGCACGTAGCAGCGGCAGAGCAGGTGCCCGCGCGCCACCGCCTTCCCGTCCGGGCCGAGCACACGGCCCTTCAGCGGCACGCCACGCCTCACCGTGACCTCCACCCGGTGCGGTCCCGCCTCGGGCTTGAGGTCCAGGGCGACCAGGCCGTCCGGGTACGACCGCCGGTTGGGCGCGACGCCCGGGCCGCGCAGGTCCCTGGCCAGGATGGCGGTGTGCAGGTAGTCCGGCGTCGATCCGATGACGAGCAGGTGGCCCCGGCCGGGCAGGACGACGACCTCGAACGTGCCGTCGGCCGCCGTCTTGACGTCCTGGGCGAACAAGGCGTCCCGGGTGAGGAACGGGTTGTCGTAGCGCGACTGGAACTCGACGGTCGCACCTGACACGGGTTTGCCAGACGCGACTTCGCGTACGATCCCCAGGACGCGGAGCCCGCGGCGCAGCGACAGGTTGGCCTCCTGCTTCAGGACGGCGCCCGCGGGCCATTGTACCCGCCGGTTGCCGAGCAGGTAGGGTTCGCCGGCGGGCGGGTAGGCCGTGATCGCGAAGGTGCCGGCGTCATACGGCACGGCGCGATAGCGGCCATCGGCGCCGGCACGCGCGTCCAGTTCGCGGGTCAGCATCGCCCCCCCGGGGAAATACTTTACCGACTCGATCCGCAGCCGGGCGTTGGGGACGGGCTTGCCGGTGTCGCGGTAGGTCACCGTCCCTTCGAGGACTCGCCCCGGCACCAGGGCCAGGGTGACCTCTTTCCCGGGCGCGCCGTCACGGCCCACCTCCACGGACTGCGGTGCGAAGGTCGCGCCCTCCCCCTGGACGGCCAGGGTGAGGGCGCAGTCGGCGGGCGCCCCCCGGAGGGTGAAGCGGCCCGCGGCGTCGGAGACGACCGGCTGTGGCCAGGACTTCACGCCCGCCGGGGCTTGTCGGTGATTGAGGTGGAAGCCGACATCCTTGCCCGAGGGGAGCTTGCCCGAGGCACTCTCCAGCTGGACCTTGACGCCCACGGCGGGCTGGCCTTGCAGGTCCACCAACCGCCCGCGCAGGACCCGCTCCCGCGGCAGCTGGAGCTTGACCTCGGCCTGGCGCTCGAAGGGAAGGGTGTGGTCGGCCAACCCGTGCCCCGGTGCCCGGGCCTGAAGGAAGAGGCGCAAGTACCCCGTCGGCGCTGCCCCGCGCGCCACGAGCCGGAATTTCCCCTCCCGATCCGTCTCGCCCTCGACGAGGGCCTGCAGGGTACTCGCGTGACGAGGGAACCGCCCGAGCTTGCGCCAGCCGAGCAGGGTAACGGCAGCGCCGGCGAGCGGCTTGCCATCCCCTCCCACCAGCTGCCCCGACGCCACCAGGTCCTCCGTGGGGTCGGCCGCCTCCTTGGCACCCGCCGCGCCCTGCCGGGGCGCGGGGGCTTTCGGGCCGTCCGCGCCCACCGGAGGCGCGGGCCGCGCCGCCTGCCCGGGGTCGGCCCCCGCGGCCGGGGCCGAGCGGACCAGGGCCGCCGCGCCCGCCAACACGAGGCCCGCCGCGATCAGCAGGGCCAGGGCCACTTTCGTCTTGCTCGCCGTCATTGCCTGGAGCCCTCCTTCCGTCAGCGCAGCCACGCGCGCCGAGGTGGCGCCGGCCGTCGCTGCGCCGGCCGCGCTCTGCAGCGCGGTCTTGACCGTGGAAGCGATCAACGAGATGGGCACCGCCGCCGGCGCCGCCTGCCGGGACAGCGCCGTGGCGAGGGCGCCCGCGGGGAGGACCAGGCCGCGCCGGGTGAGGCGCCCGCGGAGCAGCTCGCGCGCCCGCGCCAGCCTCCGCGAGATCGTCCCCGGGCGGCAGCCGAGCTGCCGGGCCGCCTGCTCGTAGGTCTTGCCCTCCAGGTAGCAGAGGACGAAGGCCCCGCGGCAGGCGTTGGGCAGGCCCTGCACCTCCTCATCCAGGATGGGTTGCAGGTCGCGCCAGACGACGGCAGTAAGGGAATCCTCCCGCGGCGTGTCGGGGGCGCGCTGCTCGTGCCGGCGCCTGCTGTGCGCGCTCGCCCGTGCCCGCAAGGCCACGCGCAGGGCCACCTCGTGGAGCCAACCCCCCAGTGCCGCGCGGCGCAGGGAGCTGGCCCTGCGAACCAGGATGAGGAAGGTGGCCTGGAAGGCGTCCTCCGCATCGTGGGCGTTCCCCAGCACCCGCCGGCAGACACTCACGACCATCGGCCCGTGACGCTTGACCAGCGCCGCGAAGGCCGCCTCCTCCTGCCGGGCGGCGAAGCGCTCCAGCAGTTCGGCATCGCTCCGCTCACCCGCCTGCGCGGCATCGCTCAGTTGGTGCAGGTGCCGCACGACAGTATCCAGCTGTCCACTCGCCATGAGTCTTACTCTCCCGTCGGGCACGGTCTCCCTGAAAGTAACTGCGAGGAGAGAGGTTGGCGCGCGCAGATTTTTCTACTTTTCCGCGCGGGTTGTCCCTCCTCCCCGGCCGGGCATTTGCTTGCCGGGTCCCTGCCGGCCGGTTATTACTCGAGCCAGCTATACGGATACTGCGGGTCGTCCATGTCCAGCGCCTGGCGCGTCAGCGACAGCGGCCGCACCGTGTCCACCATGACGGCCAACTCGTCGGTGCGCGTCACGTTCCGGCTGGCGGCGATGGTGCCGGGGTGCGGCCCGTGCGGGATGCCGCGCGGGTGCAGCGTCAACGACGCCTCCTCGACGCCGCGGCGGCTGCCGAACCTGCCGCGGACGTAGTACAGCACCTCGTCGGCCTGGACGTTCGAGTGGGCGTAGGGCACCTTGATCGCCTCGGGGTGCGTGTCCAGCAGGCGCGGCGCGAACGTGCAGACGACGAAGCCGGGAGCGTCGAAGGTCTGCTGCACCGGCGGCGGCTGGTGGACGGTGCCGGTGATCGGCTCGAAGTCGTCGGCGTTGAAGGTGAACGGGTAGACCATGCCGTCCCAGCCGATCACGTCGAAGGGATGGCTCGCGAGCGTGTAGCGCGTCAGGCGCCGGCCATCGCGGATCAGCACGGTCGTCTCCTGCTCCTTATCGACCACCGCGAGCTGTTCCGGCCCATGCAGGTCGCGCTCGTAGTACGGCGCGCCGAGGCGGAGCTGTCCGTCCGCGTTGAGGTAGCGCGCCGGCAGGGTGACGCCGCCGGCCGCCTCGATCACGAGCAAGTCCGGTTGCTCGCCGGGGTCGAACTCGACGCGGTAGGTGGTGCAGCGCGGCACGACGACGTAATCGAACGGCCGCAACGGCAGCGGCCCGAACAGGCTGTGCAGGGTGCCGCGGCCGCGGTGGACGAAGAGGATTTCGTCGGCGTCGGCGTTGCGGTACAACTCGGCCTGGCGCTGGGTCGGGCGGCAGCGGGCGAGGACGACGTCGGCGTTGGCGAGGAGCGGCACGCGGCCGGTAACGGAGTCGCCGGCGGGCTTGAGACCGCCGCTCTTGAGGTGGTGGTGCCGCAGCATCGCCTGGGGGACGAGGTCGAGCGGCAGGGCCCCGGCGGCCTCCACCTTGGTCACGCGGGTCGGCGGCCGCAGGTGGTAGGCGATGCTGTAGGCCCGGCCAAAGCCCGCGGTCGTGATGACCTCCTCGTAGGAGATGCCCTCGCCGCGGTAGCCGGGTTCCTGGCGGTGGGTGGTGTGGCGCTTGGGCGGGACCGAACCGAGTTTGCGATAGGGAGGCATGAGGCCCTCTGGAGAGTGAGCCAACGGAGCCGGGGGATCCACCGCAGTTTATCGGCCGCCGCACGCGCTACCAGGGGAACGAGCCGGCTGCGGAGGCGTCCCGCAGCCGCCGGCCGGCACCCTGCAGGCGGCGTGGCCGAGGAAGTCGTAATGGAACACGTCCTCACCTCCAGAGAGAAACCACGAAATACACGAAATACACGAAAAAAAGACAGAAAAAGAGAGAAAGAAGAGTAATGAGGGGCGAGCGGATCTCATCCTCTTTCTGTCTTTTTTTGTGTATTTCGTGGTTTCCCTTCTTCAGAGTGTGCCGCGGCGCTCCTGCTCGCGCTCGATCGCCTCGAACAGCGCCTTGAAGTTCCCCTTGCCGAAGCTGCGCGACCCGCGCCGCTGGATAATCTCGAAGAACAGCGTCGGCCGGTCCGCCACCGGCTTCGTGAAGATCTGCAGCATGTAACCCTCGTCGTCGCGGTCCACGAGGATGCCCAGTTCGGCCAACTCCTCGAGGTCCTCCTCGATCGCGCCGATCCGCTCCGGCAGCATATCGTAGTAGCTCCGCGGCACGCGCAGGAACGAGACGTCGTTGTGGCGCATCGCCCGCACCGTCTCGACGATGTTGCCCGTCGCCATCGCGATGTGCTGCACGCCCGCGCCGCCGTAGTACTGGAGGTATTCCTCGATCTGGGAACGGCGGCGGCCGCGCGCCGGCTCGTTGATCGGGAACTTGATCCGCCCCGTGCCGCTCTGCACCACCTTCGACATCAGCGCCGAATACTCCGTGCTGATGTCCTTGTCGTCGAAGTGGACGAGCTGCGAGAAGCCCAGCACCTTCTCGTAGAAGCCGACCCACTCGTCCATCTTCCCCTCCTCGACGTTGCCGACGACGTGGTCGATGGCAACGAGGCCGACGGGGTGGAACGTGGTCGGACTGTAGCGGTCGGGGTCGAGCGGGCGGAAGCCGGGCGCGAACACGCCGCGGTAGCGGTCGCGGTTGACGAAGGTGTGCGTCGTGTCGCCGTAGGCCCGGATGGTGGCGTACTCGTAAACGCCCTGCTCGTCCTCCAGCAGCGTCGGCGGCTTGACCGCGGCGGCGCCGCGCGCGATGGCCTCCCGGAAGGCCGCCTGCACGTCGTCCACTTCGAGGGCAATGTCCATGACGCCGTCGCCGTGGACCAGGAGGCGGCGTGCCTCGGAGTGGTCGGGGACGATCGGCGAGGTCAGAACGAAGGTGATGTGGCCCTGGCGCAGGACGTAGCCCGCCTCCTGGCGCGCGCCGGTCTCCAGGCCGGCGTAGGCGCGGACGTCGAAGCCGAAGGCGTTGCGGTAGAAGTAAGCCGACTGCCGGGCGTTGCCCACGAAGAAGCGGATGTGGTCGATCCGGCGAAGGGGCAAAGAGTCGGTACTCATGGCAGGCTCCACACCAGTTATCGGAACGCGGGGATGTCCACAGGCAGACCGACGCGCATGAAGAAGCGGGCGAAGCCCTGAGCCAGGTGCTCCCGGTAAGGCGGCAGCAGCCGCAACCGGGACGGCAAGAACACCGGACACGCCTCCAGCAGGTGGCCCTGTTCGAGGTCGTCACCGGTCACAAGGTCGTACCACGGGTAGTCCATCACGCCTCCGGTCACTCGGCCGCCGGGTCGGGAACCGGAATGGGTTTGCTGCGCCCACCACCCTCGAGAGGCACGGCCACCGTGCCGCCGGGGCGGGCCGGGGGGGTTGGAAGGCTAGCGTCCCAGTTCAGTCGGTCCTCGTTCGGGCTGACGGGGGCCGGCGTCTTGCCCGTCGGCCGGGCCGGCAGCCAGTCCGCCTGGACGCCCCGACGACGGTCCTCCTCCAGTCCATCCCAGAACGCCGCGACGGCGTCGAGGATCTCGCGGCCGCCCTCGAAGAACTTCGCCCGGTCGAAGTCGGGGTGGAAATACACCTCCTCCAGCTCCTCCATCGTGTGGCTGGCGTGCTGGCCCTCAACGCGGTTGTGCCAGGTGAAGAACGCCAGGCGCAGCTGCGGCAGCCGCGCCTGCTTGATCTGCGTCAGGCCGTCCTCCAGTTCCTGCCAGAAGCCCGCCGCCGCCCAGTTCTCGACGGCGAAGCTCGCCCCCTCGGCGAGCCGCGCGTCCTCGCTGCCGTACAGCCGCTGCAGCTCGTCGCAGAAGTGCAGCGTCGCGGGCCGGCCGTGCTTGCGCTTGCCGATGTCCGCGAAGTCCAGGCCCACGCCCTGCGCCACGCCGGCGAGCCACTCGAAGTGTGCGGCGCGGAAACGGCAGACGCCGCCGTCCACTGTGCCCTCGGTGCCAACCAGCTCGGGGTCGCCCTCGCGGTCCTTGTCGTCGTCGCTCAGGCCGTTGCGGCCGCCGACCGGCGCGCCCGGCTTGCGGTAGATCACGCCCAGCTCGTTGAGCAGGATCTCGCGGCTGGCGCGCGACTGCTGGATCGTCGGCGAGTTGATCACCTTCTGCAGGGCCGCGATGAGGAACTGGTTCGAGAACACCGAGAACTGGCGGATGAAGTGCCGCAGCTCGTCGTCGCTGGCGCGGCCCGCGCGGAACCAGCGCGTGTAAGCGTTATCGGTAATGACGCGGTGGTGCATCAGGTCGCGTTCGACCTCGGCGAGGAAGTCGCGGAAATCCTCGACCTGTTCGCGTGTCAATTCGCCCTGGCGCAGCCGCTCCTCGATCCGGGGGGAAACCGCCAGGCCGGTCGGGCTGGCCGTGAGGATTTGGGTCATGGGAAGTGCTCCTGTCTGGAGGGGACGAGGGTGCAGGCATCATTAGTTATTATACTGATGGTTCGCGGTCGGAGCGGGCCTGGCGGCCGTTTTCCCGAGGTCAAACGGTGACGGGGGCGCCGGGGTTGACGGTCAGGCGGTACACAGCAGCTTGGCGCCGGTGATGAACGCCGGCGTTCGGGGTGGCGCCTCACAGGCGCTGCCCGAGCAGTCGCCGATATTCCCCCTCGTCGATGTGCTCAAAGCGCACGCGGTCGCCGGTGCGCAGCGGAAAGTAGCCGTCGGCGACGTTGACCAGCTCCAGCGGCGTCCGTCCCACCAGGTTCCAGCCCCCGGGCCGCTCCTCGGTGTAGATGCCGGTCTGTCGCCCCGTCAGGCCGACGCTGCCGCGCTCCAGGCGCAAACGCGGCGCCGTCAGCCGCGGCACGCCGCACAGCGCCGGCGGCAGGTACCCCAGGTACGGGAAGCCCGGACAGAAGCCGATCGCGTAGACCGTGTACTCCGTCCCGGCGTGCAGGCGAATGACCTCTTCCGCGGCCAGCCCCGTGTGCTCGCTGATGCGGGCCAGGTCGAGCTGGAACTCGTAACAGCAGGGGATGACGTGCAGCGGCCCCGGCGGCGGGGCAGCCTCTTCTGACGCGGCGGCGTGCAGTTCCTGCAACACCTCGGCCGCGCGGGCGCCGCCGATCTGCCCCAGGTCGAAGTAGACGGCGACGCTCGTGTAGGCCTGGACCACGTCGAGCCGCCAGGGGGCGGATACACGGCGCACCGCCGCCGCGAAGCGCACGGCGGCGGCCTCGTCGGGTAGATAGGCGAGCACGGCCTGGTCTCCCAGCGGCACGAGTCTCATGCGGCTGTCCCCTCTTTCCGCGCGACGGTTTGCCCTTCGTTGTATGCGTCCCACCGCCGTTGCCGAGCCGTCCGCGGCGTGCAGACTCGCGCTGACAGGTTTCGCGTCCTCTGGTATTGTCCTCCGCGCATGTCCGAACCGCATCGGAACCGTAAGGAGGCGAACCCGATGACCCGAACCTTTTGGCTGGCGGCCTGCGCCGCCGCCCTGCTCTCCGGCGGCCGCGCCGCCCGGGCGCAGGAAGCGTCCGTCCCGAGCGGCGGCCCGAAAACCTGGATCGTGCCGCTAACCACCGAGGCGCCGCGGGCGCCCTACTACTACGAATTGCCCCAGCTCCTCTTCCCCGCCCAGTCCCCGCCCGTGAGCCAGTGCAGCAGCCCCGTGGTGTGGGAGAGGGTATTCGACGCCGTCGCCCGCACGCACTGCCAGACGAACACCGGCGGCGCCCGCGACCAGGCCCGCCGCGAGTCGCGCGACCGGCGCATGGCCTTCGAGTTGCTCAAGCTCTACCGGCTCTTCTACCGCGAGGGCCACTACAAGGCCGCGGAGATCGTGGCCGATCGGGCCGTCCAGATCGACCCGACCAACCCCGCGGCCGAGCACGCCCTCGCCATGGCGCGCCTCGCCACCGCGGCCATCGACAGCGCCTGTGACGACGGGGCCGCCGAGGACTGCGAGAACGCCAACGTCCCGGCGCCGCGCTGCGGCATGTGCCCGTCCGCATGCGGCACCTCGCAGCGACACTGCCAGGGGTCGGCGACGAAGCCGAGCTGCGCCTGCGACGCGAAGTGCTGCTGCGATACCGACAAGTCTTCCTGCAAGTGTGGCGACAGCTGCGCGTGCGCCAAGGCGAAGACCTGCGCCTGCGGCGCGAAGTGCTGCTGCGACACCGACAAGTCTTCCTGCAAGTGTGGCGACAGCTGCGCGTGCGGCAAGTCCGGCCGGCGGGACGCCCGCATCCGGCACCGCCGCCGGCTGATGATGGTGCCGCCGTGTATGCCGATGCCCGGCGCCGCGATGATGCCGTACACGCCGATGCCGTTCGCCCCGGTCTTCCAGGGCCCGGCCTCGATGCTGCCCGGCGCGAACGTCATGATGCCCCTCGGCCTGCCCATGCCGCCGGGCATGATGCCGCCCCCGCCGTTCAACGTCATGTCGCCCATCTGCCCCGGCCACTGGGCTGGCGGCCGACCCCCGATGGCCGCCCAGGCCGAGCGGCTGCCGATGCCGCAGCTGATCGCCCCGCAGTCGGCGCCGCAGGCCAACGTGCTGGTCAACGCCATCGTCTGCCGTACCCCGGCGCAGGTGCAGATCCGCGTCTGCGACAAGCAGGTGCAGATCACCTGCCCCTGCCTGGAGGCGTGCTGCGACACCGTCAGCTCGCTGGCCGACGGTCGCGTCCTTCTCGAAGGGGACGTCGTCGTGACCTTCCACGTCGTGGATCGGCCCGCGAAGATCGTCGCCCGGCGCATGATCGTGGACCTGCACGACGGCTCCTACGAGGTCAACCCGCGGAACGTCCAGCCGCAGACCCTCAAGTCGGTCAGCTTCGAGGAGAACGCCCGGCCGATGAAGAAGAAGCCGGGCTGCTGCGAATCGAAGAAACCGGCGAAACCGGGCTGCAAGCGCGAAATCTGCCCGAACGTGATCCCGACCGGCAAGTTCCTCTTCGGATATGCGGGGACGGTCACTCCGGAACTCGAGCCGCTGCCCTGATTCCTGGTCCGGCTGAAGTCTCCACGCCAGCGCTGTGTTCCAGCGGCCCCCATGGTCAACCGTGGGGGCCGCTTTTCTTGCGCCACCCTGACTCTTCCCGCGCCCGGCGCCGCGCCTGCCGCCGCCTGGTAGAATCTGAGCAACTCCGACCCTGCCGATTCTCTTGCGGGAGGCCCCATGCGTGACGTCGTCGTCGAGTTCCAGGACTACAACCGCGCCTTCGCCCGCCGCAACCCCGAACTGCTGCGGCTCAAGGTGGAGCGCATGGCCGCCAGTCCCTTCGCCTTCTTCCGCGGCACCTTCCACCTCTTCGCCCGCGACATCCTCGACCGCTTCTGCGACCTCGGCCTGCGCGCCGCCGGCACCGAGGCGGAACTGGACCTCGTCGGCGACATCCACGGCGAGAACTTCGGCACCTACCAGGCCGACGATGGCGTCCACTGGGACATCAACGACTTCGACGAGACCACGCAGGGCCGCCTCGACTTCGATGTGCGCCGGCTGGCGACGAGCTGCATCCTGGCTGCGCAGGACCGCAGCGACAACCTGACCGACGCCGTGCAGGTCGCGCTGGCGTTCCTGGGCGCCTACACCGACACGGTGCGCAAGCTGCTCAAGAAGGGCAAGCCGGCCGACCTGGACGTCAGCGAGTCGTCACCGTCCCACTGCACTCCCATCGATCAACTCCTGCGCGAGGCCGTTGCCTTGAAGCGGCCGGCGTTCGTCGAGCGGTTGACGGAGTACGCCGGGGCGCGGCGCCGCCTGGTACGCTCGGCGCGCTACTTCAACCTGCCGGAGGGGGAGCAAGCCCAGGCGCTGCGCTTGCTGGAGGACTACTGCAAGCGCATGCCGCCGCCCGCCGTGCCCGACTTCTACAAGGTGGAAGACGTCTGCGGCCGTGTGTCGGGCATCGGCAGCATGGGCCGGTTCCGCTACGTGGTGCTCGTCCAGGGCAAGGGCAGCAAGGAGGCGCGCAACGTGCTGCTGGAGTTCAAGGAGGCGCGCCCCTCGGCTTACGACGTCTACCGCCAGCGCCAGACCGACGACAAGGCGCTGCGGGAGCGGGCCGAGCGCGTGATCACGGTGCAGCGGCAGTCGCAGGCGGCGAGCAACGCCCGGCTGGGGTTCGCCCTTGACGGCGGCATGTCGTTCCAGGTGCGCGAACTGGGGCCGCACGACAGCCGGCTGGACGTCAAGACGCTGAAGAGCGCGGTGGAGTTGCAGGCGGTGGTGCGGGTGCAGGCGGCCGTGCTGGCCCGGACGCATGCGCGGTCGGCGGCGCGGGTGGTGGGGGTGGCCAACCCGCTGGCGGAGCTGAACGAGGTCGAGCCGTTCTGCCAGAGGGTGCTGGCGTTCGCGCTGGCCTACGCCGACCTGGCACGGCGCGACTGGCAGCGCTTCGTGGGTCACCGTGGCGACCTCGAGGACTGCGAGAAATGGACGGGGGAGAAGAAGACTTGAGTATCGAGTACTGACTACTGAGTACCGGGTACTCATATCCCCTGGCGTCCCAATCGCCGAGCGGGTACACCATAAGGAAGGGGCGGGGGCCGGGATTTCCTCCCCGCCGTTCGCGACAGGGGGGCAGAGCCATGCTGAATTTCCTCGACACCCGCACGCCGCGGGCCAAGTGCGACGGCAGCCGCCGCCGCGAATTCCTCCAGGTCGGCGCCCTCACGCTGGGCGGTCTGACCTTGCCGCAATTGCTCCAGGCCCGCGCCGCGGCCAGCGCGGCGGGGCGCAGCGTCCGCAACACCTCCGTCATCCTGCTCTTCCTCGACGGCGGCGCCCCACAGCAGGAGACCTTTGACCCCAAGCCGGACGCGCCGCGCGAGTACCGCAGCCTCTTCGGCGCCATCCCGACGCGGTTGCCCGGCGTCCGCTTCGGCAGCCACTTCCCGCGCATGGCGGCCCTCGCCGACCGCATGAGCATCCTGCGCACGCTGACCCACGGCGACGGCGACCACGGCGGCGCCACGCACTGGATGAAGACCGGCAAGGCGTGGCCGCCCGAGGCGCTCGGCAAGGCCGCCATCATCCCGCAGCAGAGTCCGTCGGTCGGCTCCGCGGTGGCGCGCGTCCGCGGCGCCGTCAACCGCGACAGCGGCGTGCCGACCTACGTCCGCGTCCTGGGCCGACACGGCGGCTACCCCGGCGACGACGCCGTCTGGCTCGGCCAGAGCTACTCGCCGTTCCGCGTCGGCTCGTCGCGCGGCAACCCGATGCTGCAGAACATGAGCCTGCGCGTCTCCCGCGAACAGCTCGACGACCGCCGCGCCCTGCTGCGCCAGCTCGACACCTTCGACCGCCGCCTCGACACGACCGGCATGGCCCAGGCGCTGGATGGCTTCCAGCAGCAGGCGGTCAACGTGGTCCTCGGGCGGGCGCGGACGGCGTTCGACCTGTCGCAGGAACCGGCCTCGGTGCGCGACCGCTACGGCCCCGGCCTCGGACAGGAACTGCTGCTGGCACGCCGGCTGTGCGAGGCGGGCGCGGGCTTTGTGACGCTGAACAACGGCTACTGGGACTTCCACGGCGGCATCATCCCCGGCTGCAACCAACTCTGCCCGCCGCTGGACCGTGCAGTGTCGGTCTTCATGGAGGACGTGCGGGCGCGCGGCCTGGAGAACGACATTCTGCTGGTGGTGACCGGCGAGTTCGGCCGGGCGCCGCGCATCAACGGCGGCCCGGGGCGCGACCACTGGGCGCCGGTCAACGACGCGGTGCTGATCGGCGGCGGCCTGCGGATGGGGCAGGTGGTCGGCGAGACGGATTCGCGCGCCGCCTACCTGCGGGCGCGGCCGATCGCGCCCGGCGACCTGATGGCCACCCTCTTCCAGGTCCTGGGCATCGACCCGAACCTCCAGTTCCCGCACCCCAGCGGGCGGCCGGTGTACATGGTCGAGGGCGGCCGGCCGATCCAGGAATTGCTGTAAAAGCGCGAAGAAATTGGCGGGCCGGGGGCGTTAGCCGCCGGCCCGCCGGATTACGAGACCTCGTCGGGGCGGGGCCTACTGCCGCTTGACGTCGTAGCAGACCACCACGTCGTTGCCGCGGATGAACAGGCAGCCGTTCGCCACCACCGGGTGCGGCCAGCTCGGCGTGCCGACGTAGCGCGGCAGCGTGAACGAACTCTTCAGCCGGTAGGCCTGCGGCGTCGCCTCCACCAGCGCCATCACGCCGTTCTGGTAGCGGAAATAGAGGTTGCCGTCCGCGTAGACCACCGCGGCCGAGCCGCTGCCGGCGCCGGGCACCGGCTCCCAGGCGAACTCCCCCGTCTTCAGGTTCAGGCAGAACGGCTGGCCATCGTTGTGGCCGTGGCCGCCGTAGACGTATTCGCCCACCCGGACCACGCCGCCGTGGTGGTTCTGCAGCGTATCGCCGCGCAGGAAGTACTGCTCCTCGATCGCGATCCCGCCCTGGCCATCCGGCACCATCTTCAGCAGGGCGCTGCCGGCGCCGTAGCCCGTCGAGGCGAACACCAGGTCGCCGTGGACGATCGGCGTCGGGATGTTCGCCGTGCCGTTCGCCATCTTGTTGTAGCGCCACAGCAGTCGGCCGTCGCGCGCGTCCACGCCGACAATGCCGCCGCTGCGCCCCAGCAGCGTGATGTACTGGCGGATGCCGCCGACCTCCGCGATCACGATCGACGCATAGCCCGAGCCGCCGGTCTTCGGCAGGGGCGCCTTCCAGATTAGCTCGCCGGTGTACTTGTTGAGCGCGACCAGGGCGGCGCCGTCGCCGCCCGGCGTGCAGATCAGCCGGTCGCCGTCCACCAGCGGCGACTCGCTGTAGTCCCAGCCGGACATCATGCGCCCGCCAAGGTCCTTCTTGTAGTCCTTGCGCCACTTGACGTCACCCTTGGCGGCGCCGAGGCACGCCAGCTTGCCCTGGCGGCTGAGGGCGTAGACGCGGTCGGCGTCCACGGTCGGCGTGCAGCGCGGGCCGTCGCCCTGGCCGGGGGCGATGTGCGTCGCCCACAGTTCCTTACCGTTCGTCTCGTCGAGGGCGAAGACGGAGCAGTCGCCCTTGTGGTCGCCGAGGGTGAAAACGCGACCGCCGGCCACCGCGACGCTGGAGTAGCCGCGGCCGACGCCCTTGGCGACCCACACGATCCGCGGGCCGCCCTTGGGCCACTCCTTGAGCAGGCCGGTCTCCGTGGAGACGCCGTCGTTGTTCGGCCCGCGCCAGCGCGGCCAGTCGTGTTTGCCCTGGCGCGGGGCGTCGTCCGCGGCCAGCGGCAGGGCGATGAACAGAGAGAGGGCGAGGCAGAGCAGATGGCCGATGCGCATCAAACGGCTCCTTCGGTGGGGTGGGAAACGGCGCGCGCGCGGCGGCCGTTCGTCGGGGCGGGTTACTCGCGGGGGCGCGGGGGTAGGGTCCGTGGCGGCGGTCGCAGCGCCCGTGCGCCGCCGGGGGTACGCGGGGGGCCGAATTACTTCCAATGAGTGTAAATCAGGCGGCGCCAAAGAGCAAGGAGCAAGGGTTGGCGACGGGCCATTTTCCTTGACAACGGCCGTCCCGAGGTCTGTGGGGGCGGTTGGCGTTCGGGTAAACTCCACCCGTTCCCTTTCATGGAGTTGGTGACGAGGGTCGAAAAGGGCGAAAATCCGCCCATCTCGTGAGAAAGTCCTTGCTTGTCGCGCGAATCCTGTCACGATTCACCTACCGACGCCCGCGTAAGGGGGAGGCCTCCGTGGCGGAGCCCGGGCTGCTCGAGACGATCTTCACCTACCCCCTGGAGATCTGCACCGCGACACGCTGGAATAGGGAGAGAGTCCCGAAGCCCAGAGGTTGCACCCCCTGGGCCGTGGACGGAGAGATCGCGCCCGCAAGCAACCACACCGGAAAGAGGTGGCCGAAATGGCCCGCAATCAACCAAAGCTCATCGTCCTCACCGGCGCCACGCGCGGGCTGGGCCAGGCGATGACGGAAAAATTCATTGAACTGGGGCACACCGTCTGCGGCTGCGGCCGCTCGCGCGAGGGCATCGACGCCTTGCGCCGCCGCTTCGGCCCGCCCCACGACTTTGCCATGGTCGATGTGGCGCAGGAGAGCCAGGTCGAGCCGTGGGCGGCGCGCGTCCTGTCCAGCCGCGGCGCCCCCGACCTGCTCATCAACAACGCCGCCATCATCAACCAGAACGCCCCGCTGTGGCAGGTGCCCGCCGAGGAGTTCAGCCTGGTCCTCGACGTGAACGTCAAGGGCGTCGCCCACGTGATCCGGCACTTCGTGCCGGCGATGGTGGCGCGCAAGACGGGCGTCATCGTCAACTTCAGCTCCGGCTGGGGCCGTTCGACCGCCGCCGAGGTGGCGCCGTACTGTGCGACGAAGTGGGCCATCGAGGGCCTGACGATGGCGCTGGCGCAGGAGCTGCCGCGCGGCATGGCGGCCGTCCCGCTCAACCCCGGCGTCATCGACACCGACATGCTGCGGAGCTGCTTCGGCGGCAGCGCGTCGCGCTACCCGTCGGCCAAGAAGTGGGTCGAGGAGGGCGTGCCGTTCATCCTGCAGATCAACGCGCGCGAGAACGGCAAACCCCAGACCGTCCCCGGCTGAAGGGTCGTAATCGCGCAAGACGAAGCGCAACCCGAAGCCGCTCCCCCCTATGTCCGCGGCGCCCACAACCACGCCGGGCTGCACCCGTGAGCCACCCCGCGCGGCCCCGCGGACTGCGAGTGAACGAGACGTCCTCCTCACACTTGTATCCACGGAGGCTGTGCCATGAGTGAAGAACGCGACCCTCCCGGCCTGAACCGCCGCGAGGTCCTGGGCACCGCCGGCGCGGTCGCCGCCGGCGCCGTGCTGCTGGCGGGGACGACCGCGGCGGGGGCGCAGGTCGAGGACCGCGCCTCGGCCATTCGCATCAGCGGCCTGCGCGCGCTACCGGCCGGCACCAAGGCCTACGTCAAGATCGAGACCAACCAGAAGGTCACCGGCTGGGGCGAGATCACCGGCCTGGAGCCGCGCGTCGCTTGCGCCCTGGCCGAGTCGCTGCGCCCGCTCCTCGACGGCGAGAATCCGACGCGGATCGAGCACCTGTGGCAGAAGCTGTACCGCGCGCACCGCGACATGCGCGGCGGACCGTTCATGACCCACACCATTTCCGCCATCGACATGGCGCTGTGGGACATCACGGGCAAGCTGCACGGCGTGCCGGTCTACCGCTTGCTCGGTGGCCCGTGCCGCGACCGCGTCCGCATGTACCCGACGCCGCGCGCCACCAAGCTCGGCACCGGCGGTCCGCACCCGTTCTCCGGCAACCCGTCGGACATCAACGGCCTGGTGCGCATGGTCGAGCAGACGCGCCAGCGCCTCGGCCCGGACGGCACCATCATGTTCGACGCCCATTGTGCCGTGCCGCCGCCCATGCTCATCCAGTTCGCCGCCGCGATTCACCCTTACGACATCCTTTTCCTCGAAGAACCGGCGGTGCCGGGGAACATCGAGGTGTTCAAGCGGCTCAAGGAGCAGATCCGCATTCCCATGGCGACGGGTGAGCGCGACCGCACTATTTGGGACATGATCGCGTACCTGCAGAACGGCTGCATCGACATCCTGCAGCCGGACGTCGGCCAGACCGGCGGCATCAGCCAGGTGAAGAAGATCGCGACGCTGGCCGAGGCGTACCACGTGCCGCTGGCGCCGCACAACACCTGTTCGGAGCTGGGCCTGACGGCGAGCCTGCACGTGGCGGCGTCGATCCCGTTCTTCCTGATCCAGGAGGGCTACCTCGACGGCCACATCATGCCGGCCGGCGTGGCGCGCAAGAACTGGTCGGTGGACAAGGAAGGTTATGCGTCGCTGCCGCAGGGGCCGGGGCTGGGCGTGGAGATCGACGAGAAGGCGGTGGCGAAGGTGGCGGCCGACCCGAAGCGGCGCTTTCGCTGGCCGACGCCGACCTCGCCGGACGGCGGCGTGCGCGATTATTAATAATCAGGTCCGGCTGAAGTTGCCAGGTCCGTCGGAGAGACTCGGAAAAAACACAAGGCCCGGTCCGCAGTCTCCAACTGCGGACCGGGCCCTGTAGTTCCGTGGCGCCTGGTGAGGCCCCTTCAACGATGGCCCGGGTGACCGCCGCCGTGGTTGCCGCCACCGCTGCGGCCGCCCGATGGGGCCGGGTGGGGCGCCGGCCGGGGAGCGGGTCGCGGCGCCACGTGGGACGCCGGTCGCGGCGCCGGCCGGTAAGTCGTCGCGTGGGCGCGCTGCACCGGCTGTGGCCTTGCGGCGGGCGCCGCCCGCGGCGCGACCGACGCGGGCCGGTACGTCTTCGGCGCCGCGGAGGCTCCCCGTGGCTGCGCGGGCGCCGGCCGGTAGTACGCCGCCGCCTTCGGCTGGGTGAACGCCCTCGGCGCCGCGTGGGCCACCGGCGATTGTGCCAACGACGGGCGCTGGTGTGCCGGGGCTGTCGGCTGACCGAAGCTCGCTCGCGGCTGCGGCCGGACTGCAGGCCCCTTCGGCTGGAACCCCGACGTCCGCGGCGGCGCGAAGCCCTTCGGGGCTCCGGGACCAGCCTGCGGCCCGTGCGCCGGCAGGTTCAGCACCCTGCCCTGCCCGCCGACTCCGCCGCCGGGGCCGCGGACCGCGAAGGCCCGCTCGGTGCGGCTGCGGACCACGGCGGCCTGCCGCATGTTCTGGGCGTTCGTCCTCTGCACGTGTACCTGCGTGGCCGTCGCCCTCGTGAGCCGCACGTTCTGGGACTGGAACTGGTTCAGCGGCGTCACCATCCGCAGCGAACTGTTGCGAGCGAAGTTCTGCTGCGCCAGCGTCCGCGGCGGCAGGGGCGCCCGGCCGGCGGCGCGGTCCACGTACAACTGCCGCAGGCCCGGTTGCCAGTTCGGGTCGCCGCGGTTCTGCCAGCGGTAATAGCCATACAGCGGGTCGCGGTAGCGCGCGCCGTAGGCGTACCAGGGACGGAAGCCCAGCCCCGCGTAACGCGCCCCGTAGTAGTCGCCGTAGTAGTAGTGCCGCCACGCCGGCCGCACGAAGAACGCATTCAGCAGCGGGCCGGGGCCGACCACGTAACTCGGCCGGTAGTACCAGCCCGGAGTCCGCCACAACGGCTGCGTGAACACCACCGGCGCGAACAGCAGACCGCGGTTCTCCAGCGGGAAATCCCAGTAGCCCGGCACGAACACACAGCCGCCCGGCGTCCAGGCGTACGACGCCGGCACCCACATCTGGCCCGGCCGGCACGCCGTGTAGAAGCCGGGCTGCCACAGGTAGCGCGTGTCGCGGTAGGCCCAGGTGCCGGGCACGTAGAAGCTGTTGTCGTCCGGCGGCGGCAGCGACGGGCCGTTCTCCAGCGAGGCCGGCGGCTCCGGCAGGTACGGCAACTGCTGCTGCGCGTCCGGCGCCCAGAACCCGGCTACCCAGCGCCAGCCGTCGGGCGTCTGTTCCCAGTAGCCGCTGACGTAACGGCGGCTGGGCGGGGTATTGCGGTACACGCCGCTCACCCAGAGGAAGTCATTGCGGTCGGCGTCCCAGGCCCAGTAGCCGTCGATCCACTGGACGTTGGCCCCCTCGGGCTGCTGCTCGGGCGGCAGTTCGGGGACGGGCTCGGGGGGCGCCTGCGGCACCATCGGGCCGGGCTCGGGGCGGACCTCCGCCGGTTGCGCGAAGGCCTCGTGGACCGGGCCGCGCGCCTGGACCTCGACCCCCTCCAGGGCCTGCGCGACGTCGGGCCGGGGGAGCTGGGCGCGAGCAGGGTTGAGGCCGCCGAGGGCCAGCGCCACTGCCCCGCCGAGCGTCAGAAGTGAGTGAAGGGATGATTGCATGGTATCCTCATCTTACGCGGAGCAGAAAAGGACTCGGGAAAGAAATGCCCTGGTATAAGCAAGACGCTCGGGCAGGGCACTTCTTGCGCCGCGCGGTATTTACTGGGTCTCGCATGGTCAAAGCGAGCTGTCTGTTCATGGGGGCTGAATGCCGAACCCCGTAAAACCGTGCCGGTTCTGGCTTTTTTCCCTTGCATGCCCCCCTACTCCTGCCATACGCTTAAAGAGACCGAGAACGAGGCGCGGAATTCGCGTGCCAGTTTCAACAAAACGACCCGCCTTTCGGGCTAACTTCTCACCCAGCCAGGGCGCGGCCGCTTCCGCTTTTCCGCAACAAGCTTCCCCCACGCACGGAGACGTCTCATGGGTAAGAACCGCGGCGACTTTACCGACATCCTCATCCGCCGGCAGATCCTCAGCCCCGACCAACTCGGCGAAGCCCGCGCCATGGCCCAGCAGAGCGGGGCCAAGATCCAGGACACCCTCATCAAGCTCGGCTACGCCACCACCGATGAGGTCATGAGCGCCACCGCCGAGTTCCACGGCATGCAGTTCATCGACCTCAAGGACCTCACCGTCCCGCCCTCCGTCGTCGAGCTCGTCCCCGAATCCGTCGCCCGCGAGAACGTCGTCCTGCCTGTGTCCCAGGAGGACGGCACCCTCAAGATCGTCATCAGCGACCCGTCCGACTTCGACACCCTGCAGAAACTCCAGTTCATCCTGAACAAGGAAATCCAGCCCGTCCTCGCCCCCCGCGAGCAGATCATCGAGGCCATCAACCGCCATTACGGTCAGACCGAAACCGAGTCCGTGGACTCGATGCTGCAAGAATTTACCGACACCCAGATCGACTTCACCGAGACCGAGGCGACCGGCGGCATGGGCGGCGCCGACGAGAGCGACGCTCCCGTCGTCAAGCTCGTCAACCTCATCATCCAGGAGGCCGTCTCCCTCCGCGCCAGCGACATCCACATCGAGCCGTTCTCCGACCGCGTCCGCGTTCGCTACCGCATCGACGGCGTGCTCGTCGAACGCGACAGCCCGCCGCGCCGCCTGCTGTCCTCCATGGTCTCGCGCATCAAGATCATGGGCAGCATCGACATCTCCGAAAAGAGACGCCCGCAGGACGGCCGTATCAAAATGAACATCTCGAGCAAGCACTTCGACCTGCGCGTCAGCATCCTGCCCACGACGCACGGCCAGTCGGTGGTCATGCGTCTACTCGACCGCAGCAACATCCAGGTGAGCATCAAGGACCTGGGCTTCGGCGAGGACGACTACAAGCGCTTCCAGAACATTATCAAACGGCCGAACGGCATCTTCCTCGTCACGGGCCCGACCGGCTCCGGCAAGACGACCACGCTGTACTCGGCCCTGAACGAGCTGAACCGTCCCGATCGCAAGATCATCACGGCCGAGGATCCGGTGGAGTACTACTTGCCGGGCATCAACCAGGTCGAGGTGAAGCACAACATCGGCCTGGATTTCCAGCGCATCATCCGGGCCATGCTGCGGCAGGCCCCCAACATCATCCTCGTCGGGGAGATCCGCGACAAGGAGACGGCGGACATCGCCGTCCAGGCGTCTTTGACGGGACACCTGGTTTTCTCGACACTGCACACGAACGATGCGCCCAGTGCTATTACACGTCTGGTCGATATCGGGGTGGCGCCCTTCCTCGTCGCCTCCAGCGTGATCGCCATCATGGCCCAGCGCCTCGTGCGCATCGTGTGCCCCAAGTGCAAGGAGCCGGACAAGCCGCCGCCGGCGGAAATCAAGGCCGCCGGCCTGACGCCCGCCCAGGCCGCCGCCGCCACCTTTATGCGCGGCCGCGGCTGTGCCTACTGTAATCACACCGGCTATCGCGGCCGCAAGGGGATCTTCGAGATGCTGCGCATGAACAGCTCGATCCGCGACATGACCTTCAACCGCGAACCGGCCCAGACCATCCGCCGCCAGTCCCGCCTCCTCGGCATGCGCACGCTGCTCGAAGACGGTATCGGCAAAGCAGTTGCGGGCCTGACCACCCTCGAGGAGGTCCTCAGTTCTTGCCACCACGACATGGACAGCCATTGAGCGCGACACCGGACCGCCGGTGCGGTTCGCTCCCTCCGCCGGGAAGGCTGCCCGACCGCTCACGGCAGCCTTCCCGGCCTGTCTCTGTCCGATACCGGCGAGGGGCCGCCGGAACACCTCCTGTCTCGGCCCATCCGGGGGGAGAGGTGTGCTGCCGGGGAAGGTACACGAAGGCGGGGAAGGGCCGTGGGGAGGGGAGGTTACGCGGGAAAGGGCGGCGCGAGCGCCTGGACGTTATTCGCCGGAGAAGCCGGGGGATTCACCTTTTTCGCGCAAAAGAGTTGATTGTCGTGCCACCGCTGAGATAATGAAGCATAACTCGACGCAACCATTCTGTGATTGCGGCCTTCTGCGGGCCGAGGTCGTACCGTTCCGTTTTACCGATCCGTCTCCTGTCCGGCCCTGCACTCGCCCCCAGGCGGACGATGAACTTCTGTGAGGACTGGCTGTGGCTTCCGGACCCGTTATTGACAAACTGCTGACGACGGTCATCCAGACCAAGGCGGCCGACCTCTTCATCACGGTCGGCAGCAAACCGGCCCTGAAGAAGGGCGGGCGTCTGCGCCTGCTCGATACCAAGGTGCTCGACGGCGACGACACCACGGCCCTGATGAAGTCCATCACGCCCGACCGCTGCCAGCAGGAATTGCAAGAAAAAGGCGGCTGCGACTTCGCCATCGAGTTCACCGACGGCTATCGCTTCCGCGTCGCGGTCTTCAAGCAGCGCGGCAACATCGGCATCGTCATGCGGCGCATCCCGAACGAGTTCCTCACGTTCGAGCAGATCGGCATGCCCGAGCCGATCAAGCGCCTCATCACGCGGCCGCGCGGCCTGATCCTGGTCACCGGCCCGACCGGCTCGGGCAAGACCACCAGCCTGGCCAGCATGATCAACTTCATCAACGAGAACTACGACCGCCACATCATCACGCTGGAAGACCCGATCGAATACTACCACACGCACAAGAAAAGCCTGATCAACCAGCGCGAGATCGGCGTGGACGTGCCCGACTTCAAGGAGGGCATCCGCCGCGCCCTGCGTATGGCCCCCGACATCATCCTCGTCGGCGAAATGCGCGACCTGGAAACCATCCACGCGGCCATTGAGGCCGCCGAGACCGGCCACATCGTGTTCGGCACGCTGCACACCAGCAGCGCCAGCAGCACGGTCAACCGCATCATCGACGTCTTCTCCAAGGACCAGCAGGACCAGATCCGCACGCAGCTCTCGACCGCCCTCATCGGCATCCTGGCGCAGACCCTGATCCCCAAGAAGCCCGAGGGCATCGTCGCCGCCTACGAGATGATGGTCATCACGCCGGCCATCCAGAACCTCATCCGCGAGAACAAGACGTACCGCATTGACTCCAGCATCCAGACCGGCCGCAAGGAGGGCATGTTCCTCCTCGACGAGTGCCTGTTCCACCTGTGGAAGGACGGCGTCTGCGAGAAGGAGGAGGTGCTGCTGCGGTCGCAGAAGGCCGCGGAGCTCGCGGCCCGCATCTCGGCGGTCGAGCGCGGCGAAGTGGACGACGACGATGCCGACGATGAGGACGAGGACGACGACGACGACGAAAGCCCCGGCCGCAGGCTGATGAAGAAGGGCCTGAAGGCCGCCGGCAAGGAGCTGAAGCGCGGCATCAAGAAGGCCGCCACGGGCGACGACGATGACGACGACGATTAGTTGCCCCGCCAGGCGCGCGGGGGCGTCAGCCTCCGGCTCGCCGTGAGATTACTCTCGCTTTACGCCCTTCCCCGACCCATTGAGGCCAGGGGAAGACCGATGACTCGCCCCTCCTGTACGGACCCGTTCTCCACCCCTGAGCGGATCGCAGCCCGTCCGCGCGCCGAGATCGAGTGAGCATGGCAACGCCGAACGACCCCGCGCCGCAGAAGAAACCGCAGAGCACTCCCGGCCAGGCCGGCAAGCCCGCCCCCGGCGCCAAACCCCCGGCCCCCGCCCCGGGCAAGGTTCTGCCCCCCGGTGCCCGGCCGCCCCAGGGCAAGCTCGTCAGCAGCGGCGACAAGACCGCCAAGCCCGCGGCGAAGCCCGCCGCCGACAAGCCCGCCGCCGACAAGCCCGCCCCCAAGAAAGCGCCGACGCCGCCCAAGAAGGCGAAGTCCGGCGGCGCCTCCGCCGGCGGGAGTGGCGGCCGTAAGATCGGCCAGGTCATGGTCGATCTCGGCTTCATCGACGACGACCAGCTCTGGGAAATCCTCGACGAGGCCAAGAGCACCAATCAACTCTTCGGCCAGGCGGTCCTCGCCCGCGGCCTGATCACCGAGGACCAGCTCCTGCAGGCCCTCGCCGAACAGCAGGGCCTCAAGGTCATCAACCTCGCGGAGGTCAAGTCCACCCCCGAGGCGCTGGCCCTGGTCCCCGAGACGATGGCCACCGTCTACAAGGTCGTGCCGATCAGCTACAAGGACAACCTCCTGACCGTCGCGGTCGGCGACCCGGGCAACCTCGCCGCCCTGGACGACCTGCGCAACTTCCTCGGCATCAAGGAGGTGCAGGCCTCGCTCGCCACGCCCGCCGCCATCGCCGAGGCCCTGGGGAAGATCTACGCCGGCAAGGAAGAGTCCATCATGGACATCATTTCCCAGCTGGAGTCGGACCCCGACCTCGGCGCGCGCAAGAACGAGACCAGCATCGACCTGGAAAGCCTGATGGAAATCCAGGACGCCGCCCCCGTCCGCAAGCTGCTCAACATGGTGATGCTGCTGGGTATCAAGGACCACGCCAGCGACATCCACTTCGAGCCGTTCGAGGACGAATACAAGATCCGCATGCGCTGCGACGGTGTGCTCTATGAAATGGTGCCGCCGCCACGCCACCTGGCGACCGCCATCTCCAGCCGCATCAAGGTCATGGCGAACCTCGACATCGCCGAGCGGCGCATGCCGCAGGATGGCCGCATCGAGCTGAATGTCGGCGGCAACCAGGTGGACCTGCGCATCAGCGTCCTGCCGACCATGTTCGGCGAGAGCGTGGTCATCCGCGTCCTCGACCGCACCGTGGTCAACCTGGACATGAGCAAGCTGGGCCTGGACCCGGCCATCCTCAGCTCGTTCCGCGAGCTGATCAACAAGCCGAACGGCATCGTGCTGGTGACCGGCCCGACCGGCTCCGGCAAGACGACCACGCTCTACTCGGCCCTCAACGAGTTGAACGAGATCACCGAGAAGATCATCACCACGGAAGACCCGGTCGAGTACGACATCGACGGTATCATCCAGGTGCCGATCAACCACGACATCGGCCTGACGTTCGCCGCCGCCCTGCGCAGCATCCTGCGGCAGGACCCCGACAAGATCCTGGTCGGCGAGATCCGCGACCTGGAAACGGCCCAGATCGCCATCCAGGCGGCGCTCACCGGCCACGCTGTCTTCAGCACGTTGCACACCAACGACGCGCCGAGTTCGATCACGCGTCTACGCGACATGGGCCTGGAGCCGTTTTTGATTACGGCGGCGTTGGAGGCCATCCTGGCGCAGCGGCTAGTGCGCAAGATCTGTGTGGACTGCCGAACGGAGTTCGAGCCCAGCGCTGAGATGTTGATGGAGCTGAACCTGCGGCCCGAGGACGTCAAGGGCAAGAAGTTCTTCTACGGCACCGGCTGCGCCGCCTGCAACAACATGGGCTACAAGGGCCGCAGCGGCATCTTCGAGCTAATCGCCATGACCGATCAATTGCGC
>JBBRPS010000034.1:0-25972 GCA_038227745.1 Gemmatales bacterium
CGCGCTCGCCCGAGGCTCGCGGCTAAACGGGAATTACCTCCTGACGCGGAGACCCAGGTGATGACCGGCAGGCTGACCTTCGCGGGGCCGTCTGCCCGGGTGGCCGACGCCGGAGTCAGGACCGCCGCCAGGGTGACCGCGCTCAGCAGGGACCGCTTCATCGTCATCTCCTCCTCGTAGAGTCGTCATCAGGTGTGGGGCACGCAGGCCGACGTTCGTGCCTGGTTCACCTGCTGATACGAAGCGGTCCGGCGGATCTTACAACGGGCACGACTTTTTTCGGGACAGAATTGAGACCAGTCGCGAAGGGCGCAGGCAAGGAGCCAGTCTGGGGAAGGGAAGGACGAGGGCGAAACGGCAAGCCCTCTGAGAGGGCGCAGAGGGGCGCGAGATCCCTGCGTATTCCACTGGCACCGCGGCCTGTAGCCCTCTACACTCCTCCTTATCCGAGAGGCGCCCTCAAATCGACTCAAGCCCCGGGACGCCCCAAGGTTAGCTGCAAGCGACGCCGAGCGGCGCGCAGCCCGGACCGAGGGGTACGGGTCCAAGAAGGAGGTTCTCATGACTGTCAACCACGAATCTTCTGGGATGGGGTCTCCCTCGCAGGAAGTTTGCGTTTGCGGCTTGAGCGGACAGGTGAGCAACCTTTCTCTCCGGCATCAGTACATTAAGTGCTGTGCGGCCTGTGGGGCTTCCTGGTACGCGAGCGAGTGCTGGAACTGCACGGGCGATATCGACAGTCGTAATCCGGTAGTATCGAGGTGCCCGGTCTGCCATCGGTTTAAATGCGCGACCTGTGGGGCCTGCAACATTAACGGCTGCTCAACGAACCCATATCACAGAGGAAACCGTCTGGTTCCTGGTGGCGGCCGTGGGGGTTGTGCTCCGGCGGGAACGGCCGGAGCAGCAGCCAAGGAGGAGGGAGGGGGTGGTTGCGCCGGTGGAGCACCGGCCCTCCGGCCGAAGGGTTCTGCCACCTCAGCATTCCATCTACCCCAGCAGATCCGCGACTTTTTCGATGGTTTCGTCACCGGACCGTTCGTGAACCATCCTCCCACGCTGGCGTGGCAACAACAGGTGTTAGCTAACGACCGCGCGCACCGCGCGAAAGCGATCCTGGACCGCGGGCGCACGGACTTTGACAGGCCGCACCACGGACTTACTCCGGACGACAAGGTAACCCTATATTGTTACCACTATCTGCAGATGCACGCCGCCAGCACCGCTTACGTCTTTGATCGGGCGGTGAAACACCACGGATTGGGGCTGTCCGGCGTGTGCATCCTCGTTGACTTCGGCTGTGGCCCCCTTACACTGGGGGTGGCCCTGGCGTGGCATGACCTCCTCCGGTTTGGCGTTCACCCGACGCAGTCCCCGTTGCAACTCAGGTATCTGGGAATCGAGAGTAGCCGTGCCATGACGACCAGGGCAATACAGTTTGCAGAGCAGAGCGGCTTATTCGACACGCGCTCGACCTTCGCTTTCCTTGATTTGATCCAGAAAATCGACTGCGTCAGTCGGTACATCGACTCGTGTCTGTTAGCTCTGCGGGAGCAGGACGCCGAACTGATCCTGAATTTTTCCTATTCCCTCTCATCAAAGTCGCTCATGCTCCCGGGGTTGGCTGAGGCCGTCTGTTCTCTCCTTGAGCGCTACCCCCGGATGAAGAAGTGGCTGGTCTATCAAGACGCGGATTACGAGGAAGTCGCCCAAAGTTGGGCGACTTTCAGGGATCGCCTCCAGGCAGTTCAACCTCTGGTCCAGCGGATGGAGAGGCTTCCCTTCCTCAACACCACCGACCGGCAAGGATCGGCAGGCATGATCAGGTTGCACTATGCGCTACTCTGCGGCGAGCCCACTCCCTGACAAGGCCTTTGTCGCGCCGGCGCTAACGTGAAGGCATGTCGGGGAGACTGGGTGGGGAACGGCTCGGCTGGGCAGACATACGCTGGTTACGGGAGCGGTTTCATCGCAGCAGTTGCTGCAAGGAGGCGATCTCCCCGCGAGTGGCGGCGTTTTCGGCGGTGAGGGCCTGGATTCGCTGCGTGACCGTGGCGAGTTGTCCCAAGGCTGTCGTGATCTGCGCCTGCACGACTGCGAGGCTTGCCGGAGGGTTCGCCCCGGCGAGCGTCACTCCCTCTTCAAGGTTCAGCCGCGCGTACCACTCGTCAAGGCCCGCTCGGTCCTCAGCGGAAAGAACCTCGCCGCGGGTTGCCCGGTCGTGCAGTTGCTGCCCTGCCGTGTCGGTGCTCATGCGTCTCTGGCCCCCGCGCTCCACTGGTGTGCTGTTACGGCGTTTGGCGTGCCGCGCTATCCCAGCACCATCGTGAATGGCACCGCGACGGATCGCAAGAGAAGAAATCACCCCAGCGGGGGGCGGCGCAGGTGCCAGTCCGTGGCACGCTCGTACAGCCGCGCCACGCGCAGCAACTTCTCCTCCGCGAACGGCGCCGCCTGAATCTGCAACCCGATCGGCAGCCCCGCCTTCGTGAAGCCGCATGGCACACTCACCCCCGGGATGCCCGCCAGGTTCGCGCCGATCGTGTAAATGTCCGACAGGTACATCGCCAGCGGGTCCGCCGTCCGCTCGCCCACCTTGAACGCCGGCGTCGGCGACGTCGGCCCCATCACCACGTCGCACTCCGCGAACGCCCGGTCGAAGTCGTCCTTGATCAACCGCCGCACCTGCAACGCCTTCACGTAGTACGCATCCTTGTACCCGCTCGACAGCGCATACGTGCCCAGCATCACGCGCCGCTTCACCTCGGCGCCGAAGCCCTCGCCGCGCGTGCGACAGTACATCTCGATCAGGCCGCCGCGCTTCGCCGAACGATGGCCGTAGTGGACGCCATCGTAGCGCGCCAGGTTGCTCGACGCCTCCGCGGTCGCCACCAGGTAGTACGCCGCCACCGCGTGAGGGCTGTTCGGCAGCGAGATCTCCTTCACCTTCGCCCCCTGCCGCTCGCACACCTTCAGCGCCTCGCGCACCGCCTGCTCCACCTCGACGTCGAGGCCGGCGCCGAAGTGCTCGCGCGCCACGCCGATCGTCAGCGACGCCAGCGGCTCTTCGAGCGCCTGGCGGTACGCCGGCACCGGCTGCTCGACACTCGTGCTGTCGCGCGCGTCGTGGCCGGCGATCGCCTCCAGCAGCAGGGCGGCGTCGGCGACGTCGTGGGCGAACGGGCCGACCTGGTCGAGCGAGCTGGCGTAGGCGACCAGGCCGAAGCGCGACACGCGGCCGTAGGTCGGTTTGAGGCCGACGACGCCGCACAGGCTCGCGGGCTGGCGCACCGAGCCGCCGGTGTCGGTGCCCAGCGCCAGCGGCGCCTCGCACGCCGCCACCGCCGCGGCGCTGCCGCCCGACGAGCCGCCGGGGATGCGCTCCAGGTCCCACGGATTGCGCGTCACCTGGTAGGCGCTGTTCTCGGTGGACGACCCCATCGCGAACTAGTCCATGTTCGTCTTGCCGAGGAGGACGGCGTCGGCCTGGCGCAGCCGCGTGACCACGTGGGCGTCGTAGGGCGGGAGGAAGTTCTGAAGCATCTTGCTGCCGCAGGTCGTTGGCTGACCGCGGACGCACAGGACATCCTTGAGCGCGACGGGCAGGCCGGCCAGCGCCCCGAGTGGCTCGCCGCGCTGGCGCTTGACGTCCACGGCGCGGGCCTGCTCCAGGGCGCGGGACTCATCGACGTGCAGAAACGCCTTGACCTGCGGGTCGCGGCGGCGGATGGCATCGAGGAACTCGGCGGTGAGGGCCTCGGAGGTGACGTCGCCGCGCGAGAGGAGGCCGAGCAGCTCGACGGCGGTGCGTTCGGTGAGGCTCATGGTGGGTTCGCCAGGCCCACCCGGTGCACCGGGTGGGCTTTGTGTCAGTCGAGCACCGCCGGCACGCCGTAGAAGTCGCCGCGGCGGTCCGGCGCGTTCGCCAGCGCCTCGTCCACCGGCAGCGACGGCGCCGGCTCGTCGGCGCGGAAGACGTTCTGCACCGGCAGCGGGTGCGCCAGCGGCTCGACGCCCTCGGTATTGACCTGCCGCAGCTGATCCACATAGTCGAGGATGGCGCTGAGCTGCGGCGTCATCGTCGCCAACTCGGCGGCGCTCAGCTCCAGCCGGGCCAGGTGGGCCACCCAGGCGACCTGTTCGGCGGTCAGGGACATGGCATCTCCGCACAAGCCCACGGGCCGCGGCCCGTGGGTCTCGCTCACACGCTCGGCATCTGGAACGGCTTCTGCTTGACGGGGCGCTGGATGCGGCCGCTGCGGATGCAGCTGACGCAGACGCGCGTCCGCCGCACGGTGCCGTTCTTCTCCATGATCTGGATGCGCTGCAGGTTCGGCTTGAACAGGCGCTTGCTGACGCCGGTCACCTTGCGGCCGACGCCGCCCAGGTACTTCGCCTTGCCGCGCCGCGCGTAGTGGTTGCCCCGCACCGGCTTCTTGCCACAGATGTCACACTGCATGCCCATGGGATGGTTCTCCCCTTGAGAGTCTCTCGGAAAAAGACTTAATATAGCGGCTGGCACGGCCCTGACAAGGCGACACGACATGGGAACGTCGACTTCCACCTGCTGGGCTGTCATCCACGCCGCCGTGAAAACCGCCCCGACTTTCCCCTTGCCTCTCCCTGTCCACCCCCTGTATGTTAACGACGGCCCGCACCCAACGACGCGAGCGTACAAACTTTAGCTCAATAGCAGAGCGCAACCCTTAGGAGGTTGAAGTTGGAGGTGCGAATCCTCCAAGTTTCTCGTTGCTCGTGCGACTTGTGTGGGCCTTTCTCTTTCCCCTCCTTTTTCCCTCTTTCAGGTGCATAACCCTGGCGCCGCCGCCGGGGAGTGAGGGTTTGCCCATGCCCAGCGCTGAGCAGGACATCCGCCTGCAGATGCTCAACACACTCTTGACCACGCCGCACCGCCGGCTCGACCTGATCTGGCCGGTCCACCGCGACCTCGTGGACAAGGACCCGCGCTTCTACATCCGCCTCGCCGCCTGGTACCACGACCACGGCGACGTCCGCGACCACAAGGAGATGTTCCTTGTCGCCCTCATCCTGAGCGAGTTCCCCGGCCACCGCGACGTCGGCCTGGCGCTGCTGCGCGGCCTGCCGCCGTACCAGGTGACGCGCGTGGTCGATTTCATCCACGGCCGCAAGCGCGCCCGCCGCGTCCTCGCCGCCGACCAGCCGAAAGTCGTGCGCCTGACCCGCGAGGAGAAGGAGGCACTGGCCGCGCTGAGCCACAAGCAGGCCCGCCTGCACCTCAAGGAACTCAAGCGCGCCCAGCGCAAGTGGGCCGTCGTCGTCGAGGACTTCGGCCTGTTCCGCAACCCGCCGCGCTCCCTCAAGACCGAGGTGACGCGCTACCTGCGCGAGCGCGAGGCCGACGCCGACTGGTTCGACAGCACCGTCCTCGTCGCCCGCAAGTCGCTCAAGCGTCTTTACGGCGTGCTGCACGTCCGCCCCGGCGAGCGTGCCCAGAAGATTCTCTTCGAGCGCGACCCACCGGCCGATACATGAACCCTGTCACGGCTCCGATGGCCCAGCGCCGGCTTCCAGCACCCGCCGCCACCGCCGCGGCATGACCGCGAACGCGGTCAGGTAGGTCGCCTCAAGCGGCGTCATCACGCAGCCGTTCGGCGCCAGGAACAGCGGCATGGCCGGCAAGACGTCCCCGACCGCGACCGGCTCGATATACGCCCGTGTCGTGAGATCACACTCGTAGGCCACCAGGGTAAGCGACTTGTCCGCGGGGAGTTGGAACGGCTCGTCTTCGACCTCCTCCCAGATGGCGGCGTGAATGCCGTTCGGGTCGCGCCGCCCCGGAGGGAACGGATCGATGAGAAGCAGGTGGATGCGGTGCTCCAGCAGCTCGCACGCCTTGTCGATGAAGGCCCGAAAGGCGTGCCGGCTCGCCTTGTTGCCCGGCGAGACGATCTCGACCATCGCGACGATCCGATCACCGCTGACGTGCCGGACGGCGATGGAACTCTTCTTGCGGCGGTAGAATTCCGCATCGGTTTCCGCCGTGAACCGGGCCTGCGGGCGCGTCTGCAACGCTGTGGCCGCGCCACCCGATTCCTGCTCGCCTGGGGGCTGGTCCTGCAAGGTGAGTACGTCCGGGCCGAACCCGGCCGCCTGTTGCTCGGGCAGGGCGTAGTAATCCTTCGGGAGAAGGCCCGTGTTCAGGACATCGCTAATCGCGGAAATCCAACGGTGCTGGAACGCATGAAAGATACCCGCCGCCACCCGCGTCCAGTCGTGTATCGGCATACCACAGTCCTCGGCATCGAGAATGGGCCGCATGCTACTTGCCGTGCAGGAACCTCGCTCCCGGTCCCTCAAAGCCGAGCAGCGGCGCCGTCCGCCGCATCTTGTCCCCCACTTCCTCGGCCGATTCGAGCAGTTTCCGCCACGCCCGGTACCCCTCGACCAGGTCGAGTTTCCAGGCGCCGCCGCCCCAGACGTATTTCAGATCGCTCTTGCCGCTTTTGCCCGTGAGAGTGAACGTGAGGTCCATCCCGTCCCGGCGCTCCGCGACGACCTTCCAGGGCAGGTCGCGTTTCAGCCGGTCCATCATGAACGCGGCGGCGCCGTCGATCTTCCCTTCGCCGAGCCACTCGCGCAGGAACGTGACGGTCGCGCGCGAGAGACAGGCGCGGAACCCGGCGACGTCTCCCTTCCTCACCGCCGCCTCGACGGCGGACAGTGCGTGGTCCGCGCCACGGCTGCAACCGGCGGCAACGGTAGCGAGGACGAAGATCAGCAGCAGGGGAAGGCGTCTCATCGGCGTCAGGCCCTCAGGCTCGTTACGTCTTCTCTCCACTGTCCTCCTGCGGACGCCTCGGGTCCGCTGGTGCCGGTGGACCGGCTTCCGGGCCGGGCGCCGAGGGGGTGAGCACGGCGAGGAAACGCTGCAGCCGCTCGTAGGCGACCGGCGGCGTCACACTACTCTGGGGCTCACCGCGGCGGCCGTGGGCCACCCAGTTGCGGTAACGACGGACCTGATTCACTCCCTCCACCAGGCCCGCGTCCATGTCCTTGTACAGTTCCAGGACTCTGTAGAAACTGCCGTGCTCGATGCCTTCGGTCAGGGCCGCTACCGCGTACCGGATCGCGGGGTGGCGCAAGGAAGACTGCTCGGCCCCCACTTCGTCGAGCACGCGCTCGCGCACAGCGGCCTCGAACACCGAAAACATGAGCAGCACGCACAGATCGTCCAGATCTCCGAGCACCGCGTCCGCCTGGTTCTCGATGCGGGGGGCCTCCAGATGCCGCAACCGCTCGTCGCGCCCCAGCGCCGTGTCCCAGGGAAGACTGTCCCAGTGTTTGCGGCCGAGCGCCTGCATGGCCAGCGTCAAGGTCCGGACGCCCTCGTACCAATCCCAGGCGTCGGCCAGCGAGGCGATCATGACAGCAGATCCTGCAGAATTCCCTCCAGCCGCCGGCGGTCGAACGGGGCGGCCCGGCGCCATTCGTCCAGCACGTACCAGGTTTCCTGACCGTCGTTCAGGGTCCGATAAAGAATATACTCGCCGCCTCCTTTCCTCCTGATATCGACACGGCCGGCAGCCTGCAGCGGTGCCTCACCGCGGACCTCCACTTGCGCAACTCCATCGCGGCCCACCGGCCGGATCTGGACGGCCGCGTCGCCCATGCCGATCTTGAGTGCCGGGGCGTCATAGACGCCCAGGGACGGCTCGACGCATTCGACCCGGAACGGGATCACGTCAAGGAACCTCTGCGGGTCGGCTTCGGCCAGCCAGGCGCGGATCTGGTCGTACAGCCTCCCAACGGCCGCGAGCCACTCTTCGCGCCGCTGCCGCCGCTCCGGTTGCTTTTCCTTTACGGCAAGGGCCTCAAGGAACTGTTGAAAGGTGGCCATGGTCGCAACGCCTCCCGGGAACTCTTCTCCGGCTCGCCACCGGCATTGTACCCTGCCTGCCGCGCGGCGGGCAACGCGCCCACGGCTCCCCCGGTTACCGCGCCCGCAGGTCGTAACACGCCATCTCCAGATGGTTGCGCACCAGCGCCAGCCCGCCCGCCAGCGCCGGCGGGTTCCACGTCCGCCCCTCCAGCGCCGCGAACCGCGTCACCTCGTGGAACCGCTCCGGCGTCGCGCTCACCAGCGCCAGCTCGCCCTCCTCGCTCAGGATCAGCAGTTGCCCGTTCGTCAGCAGCAACTGCCCGTGCCCATAGCGCCCGCCGCGCCACTTGCGCTCCCCCGTCTTCGCGTCCAGGCACACCAGCACGCCCTCGTCCAGGCCGTACAGGTGCTCCTCGTGCAGCACGGGACTGGTGAAGCGGCACGCCATCTTCCGATTCTTCCACACCACCTTGACGGCCCACTGCCCGCCATTCTCCTTTACCTCCAGCACCGCGCCGCCGACGCCATAGCCCGACGAGATGTGAACGCGGTCGTCGCCCAGCAGCACCGGCTGGGCGACGTTGATGTCCTCCTGCGTTGGCCAGGCGTGCCGCCAGAGTTCCTTGCCGCCGGCGTCGGGGTCGTAGCCCGAAAGCCCCTGGCCGTCGAACAGCAGGATCTGCCGCTTGCCGCCCAGCGTCGCGAGCATCGGCGAGCTGTACCCCGCGACGCCCCGACCGGCGCTCCACACCCGCTCGCCCGTCTTGCGATCGTAGGCCGCCAGCGTTCCCGGCGCCTGCGCCGTCTGCGCCCCTGGGTTGACGACCACCACCGTGTCGTGTACCAGCGGCGAGCCTGCGAGCGCCCACTTGACGTTGGCGTTGTTCTCCAGCACGTCCGCGGTCCACTTCTCCTTGCCGGTCGCGGCGTCGAGGCAGGTCAGCTTGCCCGTCGCCCCCAGCGCGTAGACCTCGCCGTCGCGGATGGTCGGGGTGGAGCGCGGCCCCTTGCCGCCGAGTTGCTCCCGGAACAGCGCGGGGTAGGCGTGGGCCCAGCGCTCGCGCCCGGTGGCGACGTCGTAGCAGACGACGGCCTCCTGGTCGCGGCGCTGCTCCAGCGTCACCGCCGCGCTGCCCGCGACGGCGAACCCGGAGTGGCCGGCGCCGACCGGCTGCCGCCACAGCCTGCGCGGCGGGTTGGCGGCCCAGTCCTGGGCCAGCGGCGGACCGCTGACGACGCCGTCGCGCCGCCGGCCGCGGTACTCCGAGAAGTCGGTCGGGCCGTCGCCGGACAGGTCCTCGGCCGACTTCCCCACCGGGCCCTTCTCCGCGGCGAGCCCCTGCCGGTGCGCCTCCAGTTCTTCATCTCGCGACGCCTGCCAGCGGAACCGGAGGCGCGGCACGAGGTCGCCGCTGAACTCCGTCTCCTTGGTGTTGAGGCAGGCGATGGAGCCCGCGGCGGCGGCGACGACGACGGCCAGGGTGAGATAACGCTTCGGGCGGCTAAACGGCGCGAAGAACAGCAGCCAGCACAGCAGCAGCAGCAGCGTGAGGCCGCACGCGGCGTAGGTGCCGAGCACGCGATGGACGCGCGGCGTCTCCTCGGCCGGCCACAGCCAGACCCCGGTCACCAGCAGCGCGCCAAGGGCGATGGCGACGAGCGGGAACCAGGTCCGCAGGGCGGAGGGCTTCTGGACCGAGGGGGGAGATTGCAGGGAAGTGGACATGCGTCATCCTCGACGAGCGAGCTTCCGGAAACACGACGGGTCTCCGCATCGCCCGTGCGACAGACCGTCCCTGGACTGGCCGTGGTACGCCCCCGCGGGAGTTGCGGCGCGGGGGCATGGCGATGTGTTTAGAGTAGAGGTTGTCGCGCCCCCCGGCGAGCGGGGCGGCTTGCCAGTAGGCAGAAGGCAGTAAGCAGGAAGAAGCAAAGCCCACGGGTGGCCACCCGTGGGCTTCTTGGCTTCTTCCCTGCCTACTGCCTACTGCCCCAGCTCACGTCGTCGAGTTCTTACCGATGTACTCCGCGGTGCCGACCAGGTCGGCCTCGACGAAGTCCTCGGACACGCCCGCCAGCAACTGCCCGGCGTAGAACTGCTGCCCGACCGGGTCGGCGTTCCGCTTCAAGAAGGCGAGATAGAACGCCTGCACGACCGCCTCCTCGGCGTTGACGTCCTGCAGGATGCCCAGCGCCACGTTCGTCCGCGACACGCCCTGTGCCAGCTTCGTACCCCAGAAGGCCACCCCGGCGTCGTCCACCGGCCGGCCCTGCGTGTCCTTGAACACGCCGTTCAGGAAGCCGAAGTTCGTCCCGCCGCCGTGCCCGAAGTAGTACTCCGCCGAGCCCAGGAGGACCGCCTTGATCTGGTTCAGCGTCCCGCCCGAGGCCAGCGTCTGCAGGCCGCCGTTGAGCCCCACCGGGTCCGCCGGCCGACCCAGGAATTGCTGGTAGACCTGGTTGATCTCCCGCGTCCGGAACTCGCCGCTGTTCACGATCTGGTGCGTGGCGGTCCGGTGCGAGAAGCCGTGCCCCAGCTCGTTGCTGAAGAACGTCACCGAGTTGCTGTCGATGTTGCGGCCGAGCAGGTCCTGGAAGGCGTGGCCCAGCCACACCCGGTCGCCCTGCACCGTGCTGAACTCCGGCGTCAGACGGACGAAGTACTCGTCGGAGCCGGCGATGCCCGCCGCCACGTCCTCGTCCCGGGCGCCCTGCGTCAGCGCCACGAACCAGGCGTTCGGCGAGCCGTCCGCGCTGCGGTGCAGCATGCTGACGTAGAGCTGCTTCACCAGCACGCCATAGGCCTCGCCGCTCTGCAGGATCGACAGCGCCATGTCGTGACGCGAGTGCGTTTGCAGGTACTGCACCCAGAACGCCTGGGCGCCCGCGTCGGCCCCGTGGCCGAGCACGTAGCGGTAGACGGCGTCGGTGTAGGTGAAGAAGTTGTCCCGGCCGCCGTTCGCGCTGTACTCGGGCGAGCCGAGGAACTGAGCCTTGAACTCCTCGATCGTGACCCCGCTGCGCAGGACGCCGAGCTGCGTGTCCACGTCCGCCGGCGCCGGCACCCGGCCGAGGATCTCGCGGTAGAGTTTCAGGATCAGGCTCGTCCGGTACTCGTCGCTGTTCTCGATCTGCCGCGCCGCCGTCGTGCGGGCGGCGATCGGGTTGCCGGAGATGTCCGCCTCGAGCTGGCCGGACCAGAAGGCCAGGCCGTTCGGGTCGGCGGCCCGGCCGAGCAGGTCGAGGAAAGCCTGGTTGACCCAGGACTGAATCGGGCTGCCGCGGAAGTTCGTGACGAACACGGTCGTCGTCGCCTGCTGCCCGTTGTTCGGCGCGAACGGGCCGGTGGCGTTGTAGGTCGCCGTGACCGTGTGCGCCCCCAGGGTCTGGAAGGTGACGGTGAGGCCGGCCCGGCCGGAGCCGTCGAGGCCCACCGCGCCCTGGCCGACGCCGTCCACGGTGAAAGTCACCGAACCCGTCGGGACGGCGGTGCTCGGGCTGTTGGCCAGCACCGTCGCGATGAACGTCACCGGCTGGGCGGTCCCCGGCGTGCCGCCCGTCGCGGCGACCGTGATCGTCGTGGCGACCCCGCTGACCGTCTCGGTCACCGGCTTCGACGGGCCGCTCGGGGCGACGGTCAGGTTGCCGCCGTAGCTCGCCGTGATGGTGTGCGTGCCGGGCAGCAGGTTGCTCAGGGTCAGAATGGCCTGGCCCTGGGCGTTGAGCGACACCGGCGGCTGGCCGCCGTTGTCCACGAAGAAGACCACCGTCCCGGTCGGCGTGCCGGCCGAGGCGAGCGCGGGCGTCACGGTGGCCGTGAAGGTGACCGGCTGGCCGAACACCGTCGAGGCCGCCGACTCGGTGACCGCGATGCTGCTGGCGGTGAAGACCGACTGGGTCAGCGCGCCCGAGCTGCTGCCGGTGAAGCCGGTGCTGCCGGAGTAGCCGGCGACGACGGTGTGCGTGCCGGCGGCGAGGTTGCTGAGCGTGAGCGTGGCCTTGCCGCTCGCGTCGAGAGTGCCCGCCGGCTGGTTCACGTTGTCCACGGTGAACGTCACCGTCCCGCCGGGCGTCGCGAATGGCGAGCTGACCGTGGCCGTGAAAGTCACCGGCTGGCCGACGGCCGAGGGGTTCCCCGACGAGGCGAGCGCCGTCGTCGTGCCGGCCTGGGCGACGGTCACCGTCACCGGGCCGGACGGGCTGCTGGCGCCGAAGCTGGCGTTGCCGGCGTAGCTGACTGCGACCGTGTGCGGGCCGACGCTCAGGTTGTTCAGCGTCAGGGTCGCCTTGCCATTCGCGTCCAGGGCGGTGGGCGCCTGGTCCACGCCGTCCACGTTGAACGTCACCGTGCCGTTGGGCACGGGGAACGTGGCGAAGACGGCGGCCGTGAACGTCACCGGCTGGCCGAAGACCGGCGTGCCCGGTGAGGCGGTGAGCGTCATGGCGGTGCCCGCCTGGGCGACCGTCACCGACGCCGTGTTGGCCGGGCTGCTGCCGCCGAAGTTGGCGTTGCCGGCGTAGCTGACCGCGACGGTGTGCGAACCGATGCCCAGGTTGCTCAGCGTCAGGGTCGCCTTGCCGCCCGCGTCGAGAGCGGTCGGCGCCTGGGGAACACCGTCCACGACGAACGTCACCGTGCCGTCGGGTGTGGCGAACGCGGAACTGACGGCGGCCGTGAATGTCACCGGCTGCCCGGCGGTGGACGAACTCAGCGAGGAGGTGAGCGTGGTGGCCGTGGCCGCCTGCTTCACCGTCTGGACGATCGGGTTGGCCGGGCTGCTGCCGCCCAGGTTGGCGTTGCCCGAGTAGTTGGCCGTGATGGTGTGGTCGCCCGCGGCCAGGTTGGTGAGTGTGAGCGTCGCCTTGCCCTGGGCGTTGAGGTTGACGGCAGGTTGGTTCGTGCTATCGATCGCGAACACGACCGTCCCGGTCGGGGGGGCCGTCGGCGAGGTCACGGTCGCCGTGAACGTCACCGCCTGCCCGTAGGTCGTGGGACTTCCCGACGAGGTGATCGACGTGCTCGTGGTGGCCCGGACCACGTTCTGCGTGAGCGCCGTCGCCGCGCTGCTGCTGGCGAAGTCGATGTTGCCGAGATACCTGGCCGAGACCGAGTGCGGGCCGAAAGAGAGGTTGCTGAGCACCAGCGTGGCCTTGCCGGAGGCGTCGAGCGGCGTCGCCGGCTGGGCCGTGTTGTCGATGGTGAAGACCGCCGACCCGGTCGGCGGGGCGGTCGGGGTGGGGATGTTGGTGACGGTGGCCGTGAACGTCACCGCCTGCCCGAAGGTGGACGGGTTCGGCGCCGAGGCGACCGTGACCGACGTCGCGGCCTGGCTCACCACCAGGGTCACCGGGCCGGCGGAGCTGCCCGTCAGGTTGGCGCTGGTGGCGTAGCTGACGCTGATGGAGTGCTGGCCGGGGTCGAGGTTGCTGCGCGTCAAGACGGCCTTGCCGGAGGGGTCGAGCGTCACCGACTGGGTCTTGCTGTCGATGGTGAATGTGACCGACCCGGTCACCGGGACAGACGTCGGCGAGGTGACGGTGGCCGTGAAGTCCACCGCTTGCCCGAAGCTGGTGGAGCCGAGCGACTCGGTGAGCGTCGTGCTCGTGGTGCCCTGTCCGACCGTCTCGACGATCGGGCTGGCCGGGCTGCTACCGAGGATGTTCGCGTTGCCCGGATAGTTGACCGTGACGGTGTAGCCGCCCGCGGCCTGGTTGTTGAGGGTAATCGAGGCGTGGCCGGTGCCGTCCAGCGGCACCGAGTTCGCCTGCGGCGTGCCGTTGATCAAGAAGGTCACCGACCCGATCGGGGTGGTGGTCGGCGACGTGACGGCAGCCGTGAACGTCACCGGCTGGCCGAACTTGGACGGGTTCTGCGACGAGCCGATCGTCGTCGTGCTCGTCGCCTGGGCCACGTGTTCCATCACCGGGTTGGCCGGCGTGCTGCTGGCGAAGCTGCCGCTGCCCGGGTAGTTCACCGTGACGGTGTAGTCGCCGGCGCCCAGGTTGAGCGTGACGCTGGCGCGGCCGTTGGTGTCCAGCGCCACCGGGCTGCCCTGCGGCGCGCCGTTGACCAGGAAGGTCACCGACCCGTCCGGCGTGGGGGACGTGGAGGTGTTGGTGACGGCCGCCATGAAGGTGACCGCCTGTCCGAACGTGGACGGGTTCAGCGACGAGCTGATCGTCGCCGTCGTCGAGGCTGCCTGGACAGTCTGGTTGACCGGGTTGGCGGCCGTGCTGGGGGCGAAGTCGGTGGTGCTGTTGTCGGCGGTGCCGTTGAACGTGACGCCGACGGTGTGCGGCCCGCCGGGCAAGTTGAGCGAGACGCTGGCCTGGCCGTTGGGGTTCAGCGCCACCGTGCCCGACTGCGCCTTGCCGTCGATCGTGAACGTCACGTCGCCGGCCGGCGTGCCCGCCGAGGGGGTGGAGGTCACGGTGGCCGTGTACGTCACCGCCTGGCCGAAGGTCGAGGGATTCAGCCCCGAGACGATCGTCGTGCTGGTCGGCGCCGCCTGCACGTTCTGGTTCACCGGGTTGGCGGCGCTGCCCGCGGCGAAGTTGGCGGTGCCGTTGTAGTTGACGCCGATCACATGCACGCCGCCACGTAGGTTGAGGCTCACGGTGGCCTGGCCGTTGCTGTCCAGGTTCACCGCGCTCCCCTGCGGCGTGCTGTCGATCACGAACGTCACCGACCCGCCGGGGGTGCCGAGGCCGGGGTTGACGGAGGCGACGGTGGCCCGGAAGATCACCGCCTGCCCGAACGTCGAGGGGTTCGTCAGCGAGACGATCGTCGTGGTGGTCGGGGCGGGATTCACCACCTGCGTCACGTTCGGGGCCGTGCTCGGGGCGAAGCTCGCGTCGCCGTTATACATCGCGCTGAGGATGTACGAACCGCCGTTGCTGGGGGTCAGCATGGTGTGGGCCTGGCCCGCGACCAGGTTCACCGGGCTCCCAAAGACGGCGCCGTTGACCAGGAACGTGACCGTCCCCATCGGCGTGCCGCTGAACCCCGGCCCGGCGGCGACGTTCGCCGCCACGTCGATGGACTGACCGAAGGTCGAGGGATTCGGCGTCGGGCTGACGGTCGTCAGGCTGGGCTCAAGGACGATCTGGCTGAACGGCCCGCTGTCGGGGGGGTTGCCGACGAAATCCGTGGTGCCGGGGAGGTAGGTGGCGATGATGGTGTGCGGCGCGGCCGGGGGCGGGGTGATGCTCAGCGACGAGGTCGTGAACGTCGCCTTGCCGGAGGCGTCGAGGGGGGACGGCGCGGACGGCGTGCCGCCATCGACGGTGAACGTCACCTTCCCGAGCGGCACGGGCCCCGGCATCGAGCCGTTCGTCACCTGGTTGGTGACGGTGGCGGTGAACGTCACCGGTTGGTTGGCGCCGGACGGGTTCGACGACGAGGTGACGACCGTGGTGACCCCGTCGGCGTTGACCGTCAGGTTGGTGGTGGTGATGTTCGAGGAACTGCCGAAGTAATGGCCGTCCGTGGGCGTGTACTGCACGTTGATCATGTGCATGCCGAAGTGCAGGCTGCTGTTCGTCAGCATGGCCGTTGACTGGGCGTGAGCGGGGTCGGACGGGCCGGGGTCGGGGATGAGGAACCGAGTACCCAGGTTGGTCCCGGTGCCGACGGGGCCGTCCCAGAAGGTCACGTTCCCCCCCGGCTTGCCGCTGCTGCCCGCGCTGAACGGCGTGATCGTGGCCGTCAGGGTTACGGTCTGGCTGTAGAACACGGAGGAGGCGGAAGCGGAATCCACCGTGACGGTGACGACCGAGTTGTCCTTGCCGACGGTGAAGGAGGTGCCGGCCGCGGTGGTGCTCGCCACGTAGTTGCCGTCGCCGCTGTAGGCCGCCGTGAAGGTGTGCGCCCCGACCTCCAGACCGTTGAACGGGTCCGAGGTCGAGGTGTTCGCGCTCGCGTTCACGGTGATGCCGTTCGTCGAGGTCTGCTGCGCCGGCGGGCCGCTCACGGTGAAGACGACGCTCCCGGTGGGGCCGACCGAGTTCACGACCAGGGCGTTGAGCGGCGGGGCAATGGTCGCCGTCAGTTGCACCGGCAGGCCGTAGATCGGGTTGACCGGCGCGACGGTGGTGGTCGTGGGCGCCGGGTTGACGGACTGGGAAGGATTCAGCGCCCCGCTCTTGGGGTTGAAGAGGTTCGGGTCGCCGCTGAACATCACCGAGAGCGTGTGCGGGGTGGAGGTGGTGACGGTCAGCGGGCCGTTCAGGGCCGTAGGTGCCTGGGGGTCGAAGGTGGCGGTGGCGGTGCCGTTCGGGTTGGTCACCACGGTGACCACGGCGACCACCTGGCCGGGGGTGCCAGCGTCCAGGGTGAAGGTGACCGTGTCGCCGGCCGGGATGGCGGTGGCGCCGGCCTCCGGCAGCACCTGGACGGTGAAGATCACGGGCTGGCCGTACGTCGAGGGGTTGCTGGAAGAACTCACCTGCAGCGTGACGTCGGCCCGCACCTTCGTCAGGACCACCTTGGTCGGGTCGGTGGTCGTGTCGATGTTGAACTTGTTGCCGGTGATGAAAATGCTGGGGCTCTGCGCGAATGTCCCGGAGACGGTGCCGCCGGTCGCCTGGATGATGGTGAACATGTCGCCGACCGGGATCGTGCCGGTCACCGTGCCCTTGAGGTTGGCGCCGCCGAGGGCGACGTTGCCGGTGACCGCCAGCTGGTCGTAGTGGGTGCCCGCGGCGGGCAGGGCGGGGAGCGCCGGGGCGCTCAAATCGACGGCGAACGTGGTCCCGGCCCCCCAGGTGACGGCCCCGCTGTGCAGGATGCCCTTGGCGCTGCCGCCGTTATCGCCGGGGCTGACGGTGCCGACGGCCGTGCCGGCCGGCGCCGGCCCGGCGATCGTCCCCACCTGCTGCGTGCCGACGCCGCCCTGGCCGCTCAGGGTGCCGCCGTTGAGCACGACGGCGCCAATCTTGCCGTCCACCTGCAGGTCGCCGGCCTTGACGGTCGTCAGGCCGGGGTACGTGCTGGTGGCCGTCAGCTGCAGCGTGCCCGTGCCGACGTCCATGGTCAGGCCCGCGCCGGCGCCGCCGGCGATGGGGGTGGAGATCAAGAGGTCGGTGGCGTTCGGACCGTCGGCGACATTGAAGGTCCGCGTCGCGCTGCCCAGCGCCAGCGTGCCGGTGCCCGTGATGGTGGCGGAGCCGGTGGCGGCGTCGGAAGTGGCGGTCACGTTCCCGCCCAGGGTGACCGCGCCGGTGCCGAGGCCGGGGATCGTCAGGGTGCCGCCCGTCATGTTCAGGGCGTTGGGGTTGGCGAGCGTCAGCTGGCCCGTGCCCGCCGCCCCGGTGGTCGCCTGCCCATCGATGATGGTCAGCGTGCCGACGGTCTCCGTCTTGCCATTGAGGTCCATCTTGCCGTCGCTGTTGACGGTGACCGTGGCCGTGTCGGAGACCTGGTTGGAGAAGGTCCAGCGGGCGATGGCGGTGGCCGCCGCGCCCACCGTGTCGCCGACCGTCAGGTCGCCGCCGAAGGCCGCCGCCGCGCCGGTGCCGTTCGTCACCGTGGCAAGGACCGGCTTGGCGCCGCCGAACCCGTTGCCCGTGAGCGGCTGCACGTCGATCTGGGCCAGGGCGCCGGTGAAGGTGATCGTGTACAGCCGGCCGTTCGACGTCACGGTGACGTTGCCCGGGAGGATATTCGGCAGGAACTGCAGGGCGTTCTGCACGCTGTCGGTCGGCAGCACGCCGCCGTTGGCCGCCACGTTCCATTGCAGCATGCCGGTGGTCTGCGGGCCGGACATATCCGTGTAGGTCAGCGTGAACGTCCCGGACGAGCCAAGGATGGTCAGGACCTGCACCTCCGCCGCGCCGCTCTTGTCCAGGAGCAGGATGCCCTGGTTGACCTGGGTCAGGCCCGTGTAGGTGTTATTGGCAGTGCCGGCGAGGTCCACGGTGCCGGGGCCGACCGCGGTCAGGCCGGGGGCCGGGACGGCGCCGCCGGCGGCGGTGATCGCCTGGTTGAGCGTCAGGGTGTTGCCGGCGTTATCCACGCCGACGGCGGCGGTGCTGCCGAGCGTGATGGGCTGCGCCCAGGTGGCGTCGAAGCCGCTGACGTCCTCCAGGGCGCCGGCGTTGTTGAACCCTTGGCCGTTGAGCGTCAGGTTCTCCGTCTGGACGGTGTTGTTGCCGGCCGCGAGCTGGAGCTGCAGAGTGGCGCCGCTGTTGACGACGGTGCCCTCCGGGCCGTCGCGCAGGGTGGCCAGGACGATCGTCACGCCGGCGTTCGCCAGGGCGGTGATCGGCGCGACGTTGGTGTCGCGCAGGCTGCCGTTGAAGTCCACGGTGTAGACGTTGCTGCTCGTCCCCGTGCCCTGGGTCACGGTCACGTAGGCCCCGATGGCGCCGATGCTGGAGAGGGCGTCGAGGGCCGCCTCCATGTCGCCGCGGAGGTTCGCGTCGTTCACGGACAGGGAGATGGTCGTCTGGCCGTTGAAGGCCAGGGTGAACGTGCCGCTGGCGCCGCGGACGGTGATTTGCTGTTCCTCCGGGCCGCTGTTGCCGCCCAGGGCCAGGGGATCCTGGATGTTGAGAACGCCCTCGTTGACGAACGTGATGCCGCCGTAGCTGTTGGGGTTGGGGAGCACGAGGGTGCCCGTGCCGACCTTGGTGAGGCTGGCGGCCGGGACCGGCGCCAGCAGCGGGGCCGCCACGGTGGGATCCTGGATGCCGCCGTTGATCGTCAGCTGGGTGGCGGGGGCGACGCCGACGGAGGAGTTGGTCTGCAGCGTCACGGCCGCCGCGTAGGTGTTGCTGCCGGTGACGTTGCGCAGGGCGCCCTGGCCGCCGTCCGCCACGGTGGTCACCGTGGCCGTCGTGCCGAACTTGCCCGACGCCCCGATCGGGGGCTGGTTGGCCCCGGCCAGGGCCCCGCCGAAGACGATGAGGAAGGTGCCGTTGTACGGGATCACGGTCACCGACCCGGCGGCGCCGAGGGCGGTGTTCAGCGCGGCCTGGATCTGGCTGGCGTTGGCATTGAAGGGCAGCAGCGCGGTGGGCGTGCCGTTGATGGTGAGGCTGAAGCTGCCGACCGTGCCGGTGACGGTGAGCTGCTGCACCTCGGGCGTGCCGTTGGCGTTGAGCGTCAGGGTCTCGCCGATCACCGTGAAGCCGGCGGCGGCGGCGCTATCCACTTCCAGGCTGGCCCCGGTGCTGACAAGGGTGCCGTTGGCGGGCTTGCCGGGGGTGAAGTTGGCGATGGCCGTGCCCCAGTTCGCCCCCGAGGTCAGGGTGTTGGCGAACTCGTTGACCGCCCAGAAGCTGCCGTCCACCGGATCGACGTTGATGCCGCTCAGGTCGCCGGCGCGCCCGGTGGGGGTGAAGTCCGAATAGTTGTCCTGGCCGACCCCTGATGGGACGAGGACGGATGCCTCCATCGTGCCGAGGGGGTCCGTCGCGACGCGGCCCGTGACGTACATCGACAGGAAGTCCGTGGGGAAGTCCGTCCCGGACCGCATGTAGGTGATGCCGATGGAACCCGCGGCGTTGATGTCGATGCCCGGGTAAGTGAGGTACGTTTTGTCGCCGGCGCTGATGCTCCCCTGGTCCTTCAGCATGGGCGTCCCGGTGCTGAGGTCGATCACGTACCAGCGGACGTCGTCCTCGGTCGCGGAGAAGGAGACGGAGTGGGTGGCGACGAGGGTCTTGTTCCACTCCGCAGCCTTGAGGATGCGCGAGTCGATCTTGCTCGTGATGACCGTGCCGTCCGGGTTGAGGGGCGGCACGGCGTCGGCGTACGTGGCCACCGCCAGGTTGAAGGTGCTGAACGACGCGGCGCTGGACAGCACGTTCGTCATGCGGACGACGTCGATCGAGCTGCCGCTGCCCTGCTGGACGAACCACATCGGGTCGTTCGGGAGCGAGTCGTGCATGACCGTCGGCCGCAGGTTGAAGCCGTTGAAGTCGTTCTGGTTGACCCCCATGGGGTCCGCCAGCAGCGCGGCCTGCGACACGCCGGCGGCCAGGTCGGCGGCGCTGATGGTAGTGATCAGCACGTGGTTGGCGCCCGCGCCGATGTTGAACATGTTCAGCGTGAAGACGAAGGCATCGCCGTTGAAGCCGAAATTGCCGGGGTAGTCGGCGTCGAAGCCGGCCTCGGTGGTGCTGACCTGGTAGAAGGTCCAGTCCGCCGCCGTCACCGACGTCGGGTTGGACGTCTTGGAGACCGCGAAGTCGAACGTGCTGACGTGCGCGGGGCCGAAATCGACGTCCTGGTCGCCGACGATGAACCGGCCGATCGTGTCGTCGTAGACGACGATCGGGTCGGACAGGTTGGAACTCGCCGAGGCCACCGGCAGGCCGCCGACCGTGTTAAAGAAGTTGCTGAACGAGGTACTGAGGGCCGTCGCGCCGGTGGCCTTGGGGCTGAAGACGGCGATCGTCTGGTTGACGGTCTCCACGTAGGTGGTGGGGCCGGCGGCGCCGGCGGTGTCGGGCGGGGCGAAGAGGCCGCTGCTGTTGAAGTCCAGGCCGGCGTAGCCCAGGCCGTTGTTGTTGCTCGGCGCGATGGTGATGATCGGGACGGCGTTGGTCTGGTTGAGCCCCAGGGCGTTGGGGTCCTGGATGCGCAGCGCGCCCGCGGCCACCGTAGTGATGCTGCCGTAGCTGTTGGCGGCGTGGGTGGTGGCGGAGGTCAGCGTCACGCGCCCGAGGCCGACCTTCGTGAAGCCGAAGTTGCCGCCCGCCTGACCGATGGCGCCGTCGATGGTCATCGTCTCGTTGGGGTTGGTCGTACCCAGAGCCGAGTCGCTGCGCAGGGTGACGGGGCCTTGCCAGGTGTTGTTGCCGGCGCTGTCGAGCAGCGCCCCCGTGTTGAAGATGCCGGTGCCGACGAGCGACAGGAACTCGCCGGAGACGGTGAGGCTGCCGCCCGGGGTCGGTGCCTGGAGCTGGAGCTGCGCCCCGTTGAAGACGTCGGTGCCGCTGGCGGCGGTGCCGCCGGTCCCTAGCGCCAGCGCGTGCTGGACCTGCAGCACGCCCTGCACGACCTCCGTCAGGCCGCCGTAGGTGTCCGCGTTGGCCAGGGTGAGTGTGCCGGTTAGCTCCTTGGTCAACTTCCGACCCGGGCTGGCCCCGGCGTCGGTGATCGAGCCGTTGCCCATCAGGAGGGGGGCCTTGCTGCCGATGGTCAGCGTGGTGCCGGAGTCCACCCCGATGGTCGAGTCCGTGTTCAGAGTGATCTGGCCGGTGTAAGTGTTGTTGTTGCTGACGTTGCGCAGGGCGCCCGTGTTGTGGTCGTTGAACGCGAAGCCGTCGCCGTTGAGGACGATCGGCTCGAGCTGCAGGTCGGACTGCAGCTCCAGGGCCTTGCCGGCATCGACAATGGTGTTCGCCGTGGCCGCCGACGAGCCCAGGGCCTGCGGGTTGTGGACGACGAGCACGCCGTCCCGCACCTCGGTCACGCCGCCGTAGGTGTTGGTGCCGGACAGGATCACGTTGCCGCCGCCGACCTTCACCAGCCGCGGGTTGCTGCCGAACGTCTGATCGACGACGTTGCCGATGAGGTTGAGCTGGGCGTTGACCAGGCCGTTCTGCAGGGCCTGCGAGCCGTTCGCGCTGACGAAGACGTTGTTGATGACCGGGTCGCCGGCCAGCTGGATCACGCCGGTCCAGACCGACGAGCCGCTCAGCGCCCGCAGGGAGCCGGCGTTGGGCTGGTTGTCGTTGAGGTAGAGGACGTAGACGCCGCGGCCGTAGGTGCCGGCCAGCAGAGTGTTGGTGTTCAGGTTGAGCTCCAGGTCGCGCACCTGGACGTTCGGCATGCCGGCGCCGAAGTGCTGCCACACGGGGGCCGGGGCGGACGGCCCGCCGTTCAGCGAGGCCAGGTAGGCGTTGAGGGCAGGGCCCTGGAGCACGTACACGCCCTCGTCGGTCCCGATATACAGGTTGTCGCTGCGCGGGTCGATGACCAGCGTCCAGACGGGGGTGGTGCCGAGCCCGGCGATGTTGGGCAGGGTCTTGTTCGGGTCGAGATCGACCCAGGTGTTGGGTTGGCCGGGGACCTGGAAGCCGGCGTGCTGGGACATGAAGACCTCGGCGCCGCCGAACACGGCCCGGGTGACGAAGATCGTGTCGCGGTTGCGCGGATCGACGGTCAGGCTGGAGATGTAGACGTTCCCCTCGGGGGCGGCCGTGGGCACGGCCTGAATGGCCGGGATGCTGCGGTCCTTCCAGGACACGCCCAGGTCCTTCGTCAGGTAGATCGTGCTGCCGTCCGTGGCGTAGATGGTGTTCGGGTCGTAGGTGTTGGAGCCCTTGTCCAGGACCAGCGGGAAGCCGCGGTCGGGCTTGAACGTCCCCTGGAACTGGGCGATGGCGATCGAGCTGATGAAGGTGAGCGGGACGTTGAGGCTGGTCCAGTTGCCGCCCTGGTTCGTGGTCTCCTGCAGCGACTGGCCGCCCACCAACAGGCGCGTGGGCGTGACCGCGTCGAGCACGAGCGGCGGCAGGGCCTTGAGGGTCTGCGGGTCGGTGGGCTCGAGACTGGTGTAGACGGTAGCCCAGTTCTTGCCGGAGTCGAGGGATTGGCGCACGATCGAGCCGACCCCGGTTTGCATCTCGACGGCGTAGACCGTGGTCGGGGTCTTCGGATCGACGCGCACCTGGCCGCCGCTGTTGCCGTCCGCCGTGGTCCAGGCCAGGTCGTTGGTGAACTTGGCGACGCCGTTGGACTGCACGCCGGCGAAGACGATCCTCGGATCGGTCGGGTTGGAGGCGACGCTGTTGATCTGCGCGACGGTGAGGGTGCCGGTCAGGTCGGTCCAGTTGCCGTTGGCCTCCAGCCGCCACAGGCCGCCGTCGGTGGCGGCGAGGAGGCGGCCGGCGTTGTCGCGCGCCAGCCAGTGGACGCCGCTGCGCGGGCCGTCGCCGTTGGGTCCCGGCAGGCTGATGTCCACCCAGCCGGCGCCGCCGCTCGTGGTCTGCTGGAGTTGGCCGGCGTGGGTGACGTTGCTGGACTCGGTGCCGCCCACGACCACGTTGGTCGCGCTCGTCGCCAGAATGGCGTTGGCGAAGTTGCCCTGCAGCGCGCTCATGTAATCGGGCGGCTTGACCGTCACGGGGGCCCAGCCCTGACCGCCGGTTGTGGTCACGTAGACGTTGTTGAAGAACGGGTCCGGGGTCGCGACGGAGGCGTAGACGGTGCTGTTGTTCAGGAAGGAGCCGGCGATGGCCGTAATCTTGACGTTGCCGTTGATCGGGATCGCCGTCCCCATCGGGTTGCTGGCCGGATAGTCGGCGAAGTTATTCTCGGGGAAAGGGGGAGGGCTGGTCGGCCGGGCGTCGGGGCTGCTCGGCGGCTTGGCGTTGGGCGCGGCCGAGAAGGGCGAGCCGCCCGGGTCGCCGGTGTAGAAGATCGGCGTGTTCGAGTTGGGGTTCTCGGACCAGTACACGCCGTCGTTGAGGTCCCCCAGGGACTCGCCCAGGGCGATGTAAATGACCGGGGCGATAAAGCCGAGGCCGTTGCTGATGTCGGTGTCGATCACCGCGACGTCCGAATAAACGGCGCGGTTCTGGGGGAAACTGATACGGAAATCGTCGTCCGGACCGGGGGTGCCGGGCGGAGCGACGTCGAACGGCGCCTGGCCGACCGTGCCGATGGGGAGGGGGCTGCGGAACGTGGAAATCACCGCGGTCAGGTTGAAGAGCTTGCCGCTGTTCGGGTTATACCGCCAGACGCCCGCGGCGGCGTTCAAAACCCCCACCGTGCCGTTGGCCAGCTTGCTGCCCCCGTCGATCACCGTGGTCACGTTGACGAACGCCCCGCCGGTATTGAACGGCCCCGGGTTCGAGATGAGCTGCGGCACGTTGGTGAAGGACAGGCTGCCCCCGAAGACGACCTGGAAGTTGCCGCCGAGCGCGGTCACGGTCACCAGGCCGCCGGCGCCGCCGATGGTCGAGAGGTTGTTCAGCGCGATCTGGATTTGCAGGGCCAGGGGGATGGCGTTGGTGTAGGGGAGCGCGACCGTGGTCTTGCCGCGGAAGGTCAGCGTGAACGGATTGGCGGCCACCCTGATCGTCTGGACCTCGTTCTGCGGCAGGGCGCCGTCGCCGTCCGCGATGAAGATGTTGCCGGTGCGCGGATCCTGGACCATCTTTGTGATCCCCTTGCCGAGGAAGGGGTTCGGTATGGGGAGCGTCGGGTCGGTCACCAGGGTCCAGTGCTTGCCGGAGTCGATGGATTTGTAGAGCCCCGTGCCGTAGTAAGACTCGTTGGAGCTGTTGGCCTCCCCGGTGCCGAGGTAGATGGTCTGGGAGTTGGTCGCCTGGGTGGGTCCGAAGCTGGGCATCAGCAGCGCGCCGACGTACATGGCGGAGGTGGCGGGCACCCCGTCCTGGATGGTGATGATGGTCGCCGCGCTCGTCGGGTCCGCCAGCGAACTCTGGTTCGCCCCCGCCAGGTTGCCCTGGAAGGTGATGGTGTAGACGTTCGGCGCCGGCAAGTTGGGGTCCAGGGTCACCGACACCGAGCCGCCCTCGCCGCCGATGGTCGGCAGCGCGTTCAGCGCCGCCTGGACCTGCTGGGCCGTGGCGTTGAACGGCAGCAGCGCCGTGGACGCCGGCACGCCCTGGCGGTCGATGAACTCAAGCTGGAACGTCCCCGAGGCCGGCGCGGTGACCTTCTGGATCTCGTCGAGGCCGTCCTGGAAGTCGAAGAGCGGCTCCCAGGTCAAACCGTCGTTCTTGGTCTTCCACACGCCGCCGCCGGCGGTGCCGATGTAGAGGACCCGCGAGTCGGTCGGGTCCGCGAGCACGGTCGTGACCCTGCCGGAGACGCCTTCGCTGCCGCTCGTCTGCCCGCCGTTGATCGGCGCGGGCCCTTCGGAGAACCAGCCGACGGGCACGTTCTCGGCGTTGGCGACGCCCTGGCCCTGGAGGATGAGCGGTTCGCCGGCGACGGTGATGCCCCCCTGCAGCTGCAGGGAGGCGCCGTTGGCGACCACCGTCCCGCCGGCCCCGTCCGTGACCGTGGCCGGGGTAATGCCCGAGCCCGCGGACGGCACGAGGAGTGGCTGGTTGAGTCCGCTCAGGGTGCTGCCGAACGTGACGGTCAGGACTTTCCCGTTGGCGTTGGGGACCACGCTCACGACGCCGCCGACGCCGCCGACGGTCGAGAGGTTGTTCAGGGCGTTCTGCACGTCGATGGCCAGGCTGGGCTTGGAAGCGTCCAGGGACCCGGTGGCCTGGCTGTTGAACGTGAGCGTGAACAGGCCGCTCAGCGTCGTGAAGGTGAGCGTCTGCACCTCGGGGATGCCGGTGCCGCCCAGGGCCGCGCCGTTCTCCACCAGCAGCACGCCCTGGTTGACGAACGTGCTGCCGAGGTAGGTGTTGCTCCCGGCCAGGGCCAGCACGCCGCCGTCGGCGGTCACGCTCCCCTTCAGGGTCCCGTCGCCCGTGAAGCCCAGGAGTGGCTGGTTGAACCCGCTCAGGGTGCCGCCGAAGGTAATCGTCAGGGCCTTGCCGGACTGCGTCACGGTCGCGGTGCCGCCCACGGTCATGAGGGTCGGGAGGTTGTTGAGGGCGTTCTGCACGTCGTTGGCCAGCGAGCCGGAGGAGGCGTCCACGGACACGGTGCTCTGGCCCTTGAACGCCAGCATGAACATGCCGCTCAGCGCCGACAGGGTGAGGGTCTGCACCTCGGAGGCGCCCGCCAGGGTGAGGTCCGACCCGACCCCCGACGTGTTGCCGGCGTCGTCGATGGTCCCGAAGAGGGTCAGCCGCGCGCCGGGCTGGACCTGCACGGCGCTGCTCTGGTTGAGCGACACGGTGCCGCGCCACATGTTGTCGTTCGACACGGCGGTCAGCGGGGCGTCGCCGAAGCCGGTGTTGCCCGGACTGGCCAGCACGAGCTTCTCGTTCCAGATGTCCAGGCCGGTCGAGGCGCCGCCGCTGTTCAGCGGGATGCCGTTCTGCAGCTCCAGGGCCGAACCATCGCCGTTCATGAGGGTGGCGACGAGGACGATGGTGCCGGCGGGCGCGTTGGGAATGAGCTGCGGCTGGTCGAAGCCGACGAAGCTGCCGCCGAAGGTGATGGCGTAAACGTTACCGACCTGGTTGACGCTCACCAGGCCGCCCGGGCCGCCCGCGCCG
>JBBRPS010000035.1:0-25639 GCA_038227745.1 Gemmatales bacterium
CCCGAGGCTCGCGGCTAAACGTTCTTGTTTAGCCGCGAGCCTCGGGCGAGCGCGTGGGGCCCAGCCACGCGCTCGCCCCCGCGCAGCGGGATCTGGCTCACCGCTCGCGGCTAAACGTTCACGGCCGCGCCGGACGCAGGATGTAAATGGTCCCGTTGGCGTTCGCCAGGGCGAGGTGCCGCCCCTCGGGGCTGAAGGCAACGGCGTTGACCCGCTCGGGCAGACTCCACTCCGCGATCTTCTGGATGCCGTCCGCCTGCCACAGGATCAGGCGGTTGTCGTCGCCCGCCGTCGCCAACCTCTTGCCGTCCGGCGACACGGACAGCGAGCGCACGTTCGCCTCATGCAGGCGCGGGTAGGTGAACACCGCGGGCTTCGCCGCCGTCAGGTCCCACCGATTCACCGAACCGTCTCCGTGTCCCGTCCAGGCCGTGCGAACGTCGTCGGTGAAGACCACCTGGGACGGCTGCCAGGAGAACGACTTCAGTTCCTTGCCGGTAGCCACCTCCCAGAGTCGCACCGTCCCGTCCTGACTCTGCGAGAAGCACTTCGCGCCGCCGGCCAGGAAGCCGAGCTGATTCACCGTACTGGTGTGGCCCTCGAATCGCCGCACCTCCTTGCCGGTCGCCAGTTCCCAGAGCGCGAAGGCGTAAGAGGTTTTCGGCTTCGTGCCTTGCTCCGCCTTGTGGAGGGCGAGTGCGTACCGACCGTCCGCGGAGGTGGCCACCGCCCGGATGAAGCTCGTCGTCCTCTTGAGCTGGCGCACCTCGCGGCCGACGTCCATGTCCCAGACGCTCACCCAGTCTCCCTGTGTGGTGACGTAGCACGAGAGGATCTGGCGTTCGGCGAGAGAGAGGGCCACACTCACGACAGGGAACGGCTGTCCCGCGAAGGACCGCACGACCTTGACCTGCTCCAGATCCCAAAGGCGGACCGTCAGATCGTCGCCGCCCGAGACGAGGTAACGGCCGTCGCGCGAAAACGCGAGTGCGGTGACACTCCCCGTATGGCCAACGGGGACCAGCACCTCCTTGTGGTCCTCCCGGTCCCAGGCACGCACGTTGTTCTTGTCCAGGAACAGGACGCGGCGGCCATCGGGGAGGAAGGCCATGCTACTCGACGGGTACGGCAGCTGGCGCACCGCGCGCCAGTTGCCGACTTCCCAGACGGTGATGAGGTTGTTAGGCGCGTCGTACCCGGACAGGGCGAAGAGGCCATCCCGTGCGAGGGCCGTCCCCGCGATCTGCCCCGGAGAGAGGCGGCGCGTTCCCTTGCCGTCGCCGAGGTCCCAGAGCCACAGGCCATCGCCGGCGCCCACCAGCAGCCGGTCGCTCTCCGCCAGCGGCGACAGGCTCCGCACCGGCAATTTGGCCTCGTCGAATCGGCGGCCGGTCTCTTCTCCGGTCTTGACGTCCCACATCCGGACGCTGCAATCGAGCGGATTACCCTTGGCGTCCTGACCGCCGCCGCCGGAAAAGAGGTGTCGGCCGTCCGGGGAGAAGGCCACACACCACACGGGTGCCAGGTGCCCCTTGAGTTCCTTGCGTTTTTTCCCCGTGGTCGCGTCCCACAGACGCACCGTCTTGTCGTAGCCCGCCGAGGCGAGGAGTTGACCATCGGCGGAGAAGGCCACGCCATACACCGGCTCCGTGTGACCCTCGCAGCGCTTCCCTTCCTTGCCGCTGGCGAGATCCCAGAGGCGAACCGTCTTGTCGCAGCCCGCCGAGGCGAGGCGCTTGCCGTCGGGAGAAAACGCGACGTCGTACACGGGGACGTTGTGCCCCCGCAGCAGCTGGCGCTCGTGCAGGGTCGCCGTGTCCGCCAGGCGCACCATGCCGTCCATCCCGGCAGTCGCCACCCACTTGCCGTCGGGACTCAGGGCCAGCCGATACAGGGGGTTTCCGTCGCGCTCGCGCAGACGGTGTTCGCCGAGAACCGCCACCAGCCCCGGTGGCTGCCACGCGAAGCGGTCGCCCTCCGGGATGTTCGCCGGATCGAGCCGGTCGAGGAAGGTGCGCTCGATGGGGGGCGGTGGCGGGGGCGCGGGCCGCAGCAGCACGAGCGCCAGGAGAAGCAGCACCAGACCGCCGCCGGTCCCCGCAGCGATCCAGCGTCGGCGTGGGTTCGCCCACAGCGACCGCAGCGTCTCCGCAAACGGCGACGGCGAAGGAATGGGCGGCAGGACGGTGATCGGCAGCGTCCGGTCCCCCGCAGGCGCTGAGACGGGGGCCGCGACGATGGCGGCCGCCGGCACCTGGACCGGAGCGGTCGTGCCGCCGAACGAAACCAGATGCGCAACGGGCGGCCTCGGCAGATCGGGCGATACGGTCGCCACCGGAACATTGGCCTCCGCGCCGCAGAACGCCCCCAGCGCCGCCGCTGCCTCCGCGGGCGTCTGATAGCGGTCCTGCGGCTTCTTGGCCATCATCCGCCGTGCCACCGCCCCCAACCCCACGGGCAGCCCCGGCCGCCGCGACTCCACCGCCGGCGGCTCCTGGCTCATGTGCCGGTACAGCTTCTGTATCAGCGTGCCGCCGGAGAACGGCGCCTCCCCGGTCAGCAGGTGATGCAGGGTGCAGCCGAGGCTGTAAATGTCGGCGCGGATGTCAACGGTGTGCGACTCCTCGGCCTGCTCGGGCGCCATGTAGTCCGGCGTGCCCATCACCGACCCCTCCTGGGTCAGCTCCCCGGCCGTCTGGTCGCCTGCGTTCTGCCCCAGCCGGGCCAGGCCCATGTCGAGGATTTTCACGACGCCGTCCTTCGACAGCAGCAGGTTCGCCGGCTTGATGTCGCGGTGGACCAGGCCGCGCTCGTGCGCGTGCTGCAAGCCCAGCGCCGCCTGGCGGACGCAGTCACACGCCTTCTCGGGCGGCAGCGGCCCCTGCTTGCGAACCACCTTGGCCAGGTCGGTGCCCTCGACGTACTCCATGACGAGGAAGTGGGTGCCGTTTACCTCGTCGGCGTGCTGGGCCATGACGATGTTCGGGTGCTGCAGGGCGGAGGCGGCGCGGATCTCGCGGTGGAAGCGGCGGATCGCGTCCTCGTTGGCGAGCTGCTCCTTCTTGATGACCTTCAGGGCGACGACGCGGTCCATGAGCTGGTGGCGGGCCTTGAAGACGGTGCCCATGCCGCCCTCGCCCAACCGCTCCAGGAGCACGTACGGGCCGAAGGCGAGGTTGCGCTCGCGGCCCTGGAAGACCTGGTTGGCCTGGTACGCCGTCAGCCAGTTGCGCTGGAGCAGCTCGCGCGCCAGGGAGCGCGGCTCGTGGAAGGTCTGTTCCAGGCTCGCCAGTTCTTCCAGCTGTCCGGCGCGCAGCAGGCGGCTGGAGCGCAGCACGCGGACCAGGGCGGGGACGGAATCGATCGGCGTGCCAGCGGGGCCGGTCAGGGCAACCGGGGGCACGGCCTGGCGCGCGGCCTCCACCACGGTCTCGTCGTGGACGTCGCCGTGTACCTCCGGCGGAACGGTGTGCGGCGGTACCAGGCGGGCGGCCAGCTCCGCGCGGTACTGCGGGAAGCGGGCGGCGTACTCCTCGGGGGCGAGGTCGGGTTCGCGTCGGCCGCGCAGCTCGTACTCGCGGCAGATCAGGCCCAGGGCGGCGGCGCGGTCCCGCGCCACGTCGGCGTAGCGCTGCAGATAGGCCTCGACGCGCGCCTGCTCACCGGCCTTGAGGCGGTATTCGAGGTCGATGTGCAGCAGCTCGACCAGCAGGGCCAGGCGGCCTTCCGCGACGCCGGCCAGGTACGCATCGAGCGCCGGCCGCTGTCCCGCCTGCCAGGCTTCCTCGAAGCGCTTGATGGTCTGTTCCAGGCGGTCCCACTGCTCTGTACCCAGGACGCCGGGCTGCTCGTTCGGTGCGGACATTTCTGGGGGGAGGTCTTTCTGGCGCCGCGGTGGGCTTCTTCTCGCCACGACCCTGCGGGCCTGCGGGCCGTGTCCGTGCGTCGTGTACCCGGCAGGCCGCAACCGCCTCGTCGTGGGGGGCGATCGGCGTGTACACTCCGCGGGGCGGCCCCACGCCCGGCCGCGCCGCCGGGGCAAGTCCGTGGAAGCCATCCCGACATTATGCGGGGCGGAAAGGGCCGCCGCAACACCGGACTGCGCCAACTTTCTGAGGTCATGGCGGGAAGTGGCATGCACGGGAAGAAATGTGCGGCGACTTGAGAGAGGTGAGCGAGGTATCGCAGCCGGGGCCGACCCGGGGGACCTGGTGCCCTCCGCACTCTCGGCAAATCCATCCAGCCCGCCGAGGTGGGGCGGCCAGGCTGTGGAACGGGTGCGTCGGCGAACGGCCGGCGTACGCCGGCCGTTCGCCGACGCACGGCGCAAACCGCTCTAAACGGGGGCAGTGGCGAGGGACTCGAGGACCTGCGCGGCGGCCGCGGTCCAGCCCACGATACCGCCCTGGGCGCGCACCATCTCCAGCGTCGCCTTCTTGAACTCCGGGAAATAGCTTTCCGTGCCGTCTTCCACCAGCAGGCACTCGTAGCCGCGGTCGTTCGCCTCACGCATGCTGGTCTGCACGCACACCTCGGTCGTGACGCCCGTGAACAGCAGATGTGTGATCCCGCGTTGCTTCAAATCCTCGTGCAGCGACGTCGCGTAGAAGGCGCCCTTGCCAGGCTTGGCGATGACCACCTCCCCCGCCTGCGGCCGCAGTCCCGGCACGAAGTCGTTGCCCGGCTCGCCCTCGACGAGGATGCGGCCCATCGGACCACGGTCGCCGATCCGAAGCCCACTCCGGCCGCGGCAGCGCTTGGCCGGCGGACAGTCGGCGAGGTCGGGGCGGTGGCACTCCTTCGTGTGGACGACGGTCAGGACCCGCTTGCGGAAGGCGCGCAGCAGTTCCGCGACGACGGGGACCGCCGGCGCCAGGCGGCGCACGTCGTTCCCCAGCGCCGCCCCGAAGCCGCCCGGCTCGATGAAGTCGCGCTGCATGTCGATCACGATCAGCGCCACCTGCGCCGGCTCGAACTCAAAATCGTACGGCTCGGCTTTGACAGTCGGCATCGGCGGTCCTCAATGTCCAGCCATGTACCGCCCGATCACATGGCGGTCGGCCTCTTTCGCGGTCGTCTCGTGGACGATCTTGCCGGTGGAAATGACCAGAATGCGGTCCGCCAACTCCAGAATCTCATCAAGGTCTTCCGAAACGAGCAGCACCGCGGCGCCGCGGTTGCGCGCCTGCATGATGCGCGAGCGGATCTCGGCGACGGCCTTGAAGTCGAGGCCGAAGCATGGGTTGGCCGCGATCAGCACCTGCACGTCCTCGTCCAGCTCGCGCGCCAGCACCGCCCGCTGCACATTGCCCCCCGACAAGTCGCCGATCCGCGCCGCCGGCGTCGCCGGGCGGACATGGTAGCGCGCGATCAGGTCCTCGGCGCGGCGGCGCAGGGCGAGGCGGTTGAGGAACCAGGTGGCCCAGGTTAGCGGCGGCCGGTCGAAGGTGCGGAACGCCAGGTTCTCGCCCGTCGTCATGTTCGCCACGCAGGCGTTCTGCAGCGGCATCTCGGGCAGGACGTGGACGTGCTGGCTGCGGATCTCGTCGCGTGTGCCGCGGTACGCCGTGCCGTGGACGTAGATCTCGCCGCCGGTCGGCGCCCGCTGTCCCGCCAGCACGCGCACCAGCTCGCGCTGGCCGTTCCCCGAGACGCCGGCGATGCCGACGATCTCGTGCGGCCGCACCTCCAGCGACAGGCCGCACAGCTTTTGCACGCCCATCTCGTTATCGACGCTCACGCCGCGCAGCACCAGGCGCGGCTCGGCGCCGGCGTTGGGCGGCACGGCCGCGCGCGCCGCCTGCTCGGGCACCGTCGCCGTGCCCATCATCATCACCGCCATCTCGCGCGGCGTCAGGTCGCGCACGGCCCCCTCGCCGGTCAGCTTGCCCTGGCGCAGCACCGAGACCTCGTCGCAGAACGCCATCACCTCGCGGAACTTATGCGAGATCATCAGCACGCTCAGCCGCCCCTCGGTACACATGCCGCGCAGCATGCCCAGTACCTCGTCGGCCTCGCCGGGCGTCAGCACCGATGTCGGCTCATCAAGGATCAGCACCTTGCGGCGGAGGTAGAGCTGCTTGAGGATCTCGACCTTCTGCTTTTCGCCCGCCGACAGGTTGCGCACGACGGCGCGGGGATCGACGCGGAACGGCATCTTCTCCATGAACGCCGCCAGCCGCTCCGCCTCCGCCCGCCAGTTGATGACGGCCGGCACGTGCTCGCGGGCCATGAGCAGGTTCTCAACGACGCTCATGTTGTCCACCAGCGTGAAGTGCTGGTAGACCATGCCGACGCCGAGGTGGTGGGCCTGGCGCGGGTTCGTCAGCTCCCCCTGGTGCTCGCCGATGCGCACCGAGCCGGAGTCCGCCCGGTAAGTGCCCATGATGCACTTGACCAGCGTGCTCTTGCCGGCCCCGTTCTCGCCGAGCAGGGCGCGGAAGCCGCCGGGCCGCAGGGTGACCGAGACTTCCCACAGGGCCTGCAGCGCCCCGAAGCGCTTCGAGAGCTTGACGGCGTCCAGCAGGGGCGGCGCCTCCGGGTGGGCGCCGGCGATGCGGTTTGGCGCGGCGGCCGGGGGAGGCGTGGCCTGCAGCGGGAGCGCAGACGAGATGGTTGTCATGAGATGGCCTCCAGGAACTCCGTGGAACGCGCCACGGCGCCGAAAACGCCGCCCTGCATGGTGACCATTTTGATGGCGGCCTGGTGGTTGCCGTAGTCGGTCGCCCCGCAGCAGTCTTCTAGCAGCAGGCACTCATAGCCGCGGTCGTTGGCCTCGCGCAGGCTCGTGTGGACGCACACGTCGGTCGTGATGCCGGTCAGCACGAGGTTCTGCACGCCGAAGCCGCGCAGCAGCAGGTCGAGGTCGGTCGCGTAGAATGAGCCCTTGCCCGGCTTGTCGATGATCGGCTCGCCGGGGCGCGGGGCCAGCTCGGGGATGATGTCCCAGCCTTTTTCGCCGCGGACGAGGATGCGGCCGCAGGGGCCAGGGTCGCCGATGCCGGCGCCAAGGCGCCGCGAGCGCCAGCGCTTGTTGGCCGGCAGGTCGGCGAGGTCGGTGCGGTGTCCCTCGCGCGTGTGCAGCACGTGGAAGCCGCGCGCACGCGCCGCCGCCAGGACGGCGGCGATCGGCTTGATGGGGGCGCGCGTCAGGGACAAGTCGTAGCCCATGGCGTCCACGTAGCCGCCCTTGCCGCAGAAGTCGGTTTGCATGTCGATGACGATCAGCGCGGTGTTCAACGGCTGGAGGTCGCCGTTGTACGGCCACGGGTACGGGTTGGCGCGGACGAACGTCCCGCTCATGCTCGCAATCCTCGGTTGGGAGTTTTGCGTTTAGCCGCGAGCGGCTAAACGGGGCCGATCCCCTAGCGGCTCGCGGTCAGCGCCCCGGGCGCGCCGGCCATCGCCCGCGCCCGCGACGAGGCGAGGATCATGATGACCAGGGTCAGGATGTACGGGGCGGCGTTCCACAGGTACGCCGCCGACGATGATGTCAGGTTCTGGCTCTGCAGCGCCAGGCCGAGCGAGCCGACGCCGCCGAACAGCAGCGCTGCCCACAAGCAATTCAGCGGGTTCCAGCGCGCGAAGATCACCAGCGCCACCGCCATCAGCCCCTGCCCCGACGAGATCTGCTCGTTCCACGACCCGGGGTAGTACAGCGACAGGTAACTGCCGCCGATGCCGGCCAGCACGCCGCCCGCCGCCGTCGCCAGGATGCGGATGCGGTTGACCGAGTAGCCCATCGCCGCCGCCGCCTCCTCGCTCTCACCGGCCAGCCGCAGCGTCAGGCCCCAGCGCGTGCTCCGGAGCATCCACCACAGCAACGGCACCAGCGCCAGACCGATCAGGAACAGCACGTTCACCCGCAGCGCGAAGCGGACCTGCTCCGCCGAGGCCCAGCCGCCGAAGTCGATCGCCGGCAGCTTCGGGGCAGTCGGCTGAATCAGCGGCTTGCCGAGAAAGAAGGCCACGCCCATGCCGAACAGCATCATGGCGATGCCGACGGCGACGTAGTTGACACGGGGCCGATTGCAGATGACCGCGTGCAGCGCCCCCAGCAGGGCGCCTACGCAGCCCGCCGCCAGCACGCCCAGCCACGGCGCCAGCCACTCCATCCCCGGCGCGCTCGTGAGGTAGCTCACCCCGTAGCCCGTCATCGCGCCCATGACGAGCGTGCCTTCGAGGCCCAAGTTGACGCGGCCGGCGCGCTCCGTCAGGCACTCGCCGAGGCTGACGTACAGGAACGGAGTGCCGACGCGGATGGCCCCGCCCACGACGGCGACCAGCAGCGCGAGCCAATCGACGTTCGACCAGAGTTCACTCATCGGGCCATCGCCTCCCGCACCTCGCGCGGCATGAACGCGCGGAAGCGGCCGTAAAGGGTCTCGAAAAGGAGGATTATGACGAACAGGATGCCCATCAACACCTGGATTGAGGCGTCCGACAGTTCCAGGCGACGCTGGAGGAGGCCCGACGAGGCGCTCAGGCCGCCGAACAGCACCGCGACGGGGATGATGCCCAGCGGGTGGTGGCGGGCGATGAAGGACACCAGGATGCCGGTGAAGCCGTAGCCGGCGATCAGTGAGGCGTTGGCCTGCCGGTGAACCGCCGCCACCTCGATCATGCCGGCCAGCCCCGCCGCCGCCCCGCCGAGGGCGCACGTGATGAGCAGGATGCGGCCGACCGGCAGGCCGGCCGCCTGGGCTGCCCTCACGTTCCCGCCCACTATTCGCGCCGCGAAGCCGAACGTCGTGCGGTACATCAGCACCCACGCGAGCACGCACAGGACCACGCCGAAGGCCAGGCCATAGTGGATGTCCGTGCCGAACAGCTTGCCCAGCATCATGTCCGCGGGGAGCCTCTCGGTGGACGGCTTGTTCGCGGAGATCGGGTCGGGGTCGCGCAGCGGCCCTTCGACCAGGTAGTTGAAGGCCGCGATGGCGACGTAGGTGACCAGGAGGCTGGCGATCGTCTCGTTGACGCCGCGGAGGTGGCGCAGGCCGCCGACGGCACCGATGAGGAGGGCGCCGGTGAGCATACCCGCCGCGACCATGGCAACCTGCACCACGAGCACCGGCGCCCCCTGCAAGGCCAGGCCGGTGCAGGCCGCCGCCAGGCCGCCCAAGACGAGCGCCCCCTCACCGCCGATGACGATGAGGCCGACGCGCGCCGGCAGGGCGGTGCAGAGGGCGGTCAGGATCAGCGGGGCGGCCTTCGACAGGGTGTTCTGCCACGAGAAGCCGGTGCCGAAGCCGCCCACGAAGATCCAGTGGTACAGGTCCACGGGCGAGACGCCCTTGAACAGCGCCATGAACACGCCGAATATCACCATGGAGGAAACCACGGCGGCCAGCGTGATCGTCAGACTCTGGGCAGTGTCGCGCCAGTTCATCCGCGTTCCCTCCCGGTTCGTGGGCGACTCGCTCCGCGAGTCGCGCCCGGGACAGCGACTCGCGGAGCGAGTCGCCCACGAACCGGAGCCGCCTCCCGTAAATGGCTCAAAAAGCGGTCGGTTTCCGTATTCAGTCGCCGACGACGCCCTCAACGAGGTAGTCCATGCTCTCCAGCGCGATGGCCGTCTGGGCGTGGTTGACGCCCTGCGGGATGACCATCTTGCCGGTGTTGTCGTTCAGCGGCCCCTTGAAGATCACGAACGTCCCACTCATGAACTGCGCCTTGACATCGTCGGCCGCCTTCTTCGCCGCCTCGCTGACGGCCGGGCCGTACGGCGACATCTTGACCACCTGCTCCTTCAGGCCGCCGCGCAGCAGCCCCGGCAGCTTCTTGCCCTCCTGCACCATCTTCACGTAGTTGGTGTAGACCTTCTCCCAGTTCCATTCGGCGCCGGTCAGGTAACCCTTCGGGGCCAGCGTAGCCTGGTTACAGTGGTAGCCACACGACTTGATGCCGCGCGCCTCCGCCGTCTCGACGACGACCTTGGGGCTGTCTACGTGGCAGGTGATGACATCCACGCCCTGGTCGATCAGGCTGTTCGTCGCCTCCGCCTCCTTGACCGGCAGCGACCAGTCCCCCGTGAAGATCACGATGCACTTGATCGACGGATCGACGCTGCGGGCGCCGAGGGCGAAGGCGTTGACGTTGCGCCGCACCTGCGGGATCTTCTTGGCCGCGACGAAGCCGATCTTCTTCGACTTGGTGGCGTGGGCGGCGACGATGCCGGAGATGTACTGGCACTCGTCGATGTAGCCGAAGTAGCTGCCGACGTTGCTCGGATGCTGCTTCTCGTCGTACAGGCCGCCGCAGTGCAGGAATGTGACCTTGGGGTACTCCTTCGCCATCGCCAGCACGTGCGGGTCGAAGTAGCCGAACGAGGTGGGGAAGATGAGCTTGGCCCCGTCGATCTCGATCATGCTCTTCATCGTCTTCTGCACGTCCACGGTTTCGGCGACGCGCTCCTCTTCCATCACCTTGACGCCCAACATTTTCTTGACGGCGGCGGCGCCCTGGGCGTGGGCCTGGTTGTAGCCGTAGTCGTCCTTCGGCCCGACGTAGATGAAGCCGATCGGCAGCGTCCCCGTGGTCCCGGGGGAGCCGCCGCCGCAGCCAGGCAGGCAGATGGCCAGAAGGGCAAGGCAGACGCCGGACAGCGTTGTCCGGAGCAGAAGGGACCGGGTGAAGTTCATCGTTTCCTTTCTCGACTCAGATTGGCCCGGCCGCCGGCCGGGCTGTCTTTCCGGGCCGTGGGTCAGGACTCCGCTCCTGACAACACTCCGTCAGGAGCGGAGTCCTGACCCACGGATACAAACCAATGGGTCACTTGCCGATGACGCCCTCGACGAGGTAGTCCATGCTCTCCAGCTCGATTGCGGTCTGCGTGAGCGCCACGGCCGCGGGGATCACCGTCCTACCGGTGTTGTCGCGCAGCGGGCCTCTGAAGATCACGAACGAGCCGTCGAGGAACTGCGCCTTGACCGCGTCAGCCGCCCGGCGCGCCTCCGCGGACACCCTGGGACCGTAGGGCGACATCTTGACCACCTGCTCCTTCAGGCCGCCGCGCACCAGCCCGGGAGGCTTCTTCCCCGCCAGGATGCCATGCACGTAATCGGTGTAGACCTTGCCCCAGCTCCATTCCGCCCCGGTCAAGTAGCCTTTAGGGGCGAGGGTGGACTGGTCGCAGTGGTAGCCGCAGACGGCGGTGCCGCGCCGCTCCGCCGTCTCGATGACCACCTTCGGGCTGTTCACGTGGCAGGTGATGACATCCACGCCCTGGTCGATCAGGCTGTTGGTCGCCTCCGCCTCCTTGACCGGCAGCGACCAGTCGCCCGTGAAGATCACGATGCACTTGATCGACGGATCGACGCTGCGGGCGCCCAGAGCGAAGGCGTTGACGTTGCGCCGCACCTGCGGGATCGGTTTGCCGGCGACGAAGCCGAGCTTCTTCGATCTCGTCGCGTGCGCCGCCACGATGCCCGAGAGATACTCGCACTCGTCGATGTAGCCGAAGTAACTGCCGACGTTGGCCGGGTGCAGCTTCGCGTCCCACAGGCCGCCGCAGTGCAGGAAGGTGATGTCGGGGTACTCCTTCGCGAGTTTCAGGACGTGCGGCTCGAAATACCCGAACGACGTCGGGAAGACGACCTGCGCGCCGTCCAGCTCGATCATGCTCTTCATCGTCTTCTGCACGTCCACCGTGTCGGGGACCATCTCCTCTTCCGTGACCTGCACGCCGGGGATCTTCTTGACGGCGGCGGCGCCCTGGGCGTGCGCCTGGTTGTAGCCGTAGTCGTCCCGCGCCCCGATGTAGACGAAGCCGATCACCAGTCGTTTGTCGCCGGAACCGTCCTTGCCGCCCGAGGCCGACGGGCCGCAGCCCGCCAGTGCCACGACCAGCAGGAGGGCCAGGCCGGCGCCGAGCCGCGTCGGGAAGGGAGAGCCGCACGCGCTCATGTCGGCCCTCCCCCGTTCGCGGCTGCCGCCAGGTGCGCGCGGAACGCCACCCAGCCGCCGAAGTCCGTGATGTCCCTGGCGCCCGCGGCCGCATGGGATTCGCACAGGAAGCCCTTGACGGACTCCCCGTCGACCAACTCGACGGTGCCGATGGCGAGCGGCGGCGCCACCGACGCGACCAGCTTGCCGAAGCCCTCCAGCGGCAGGTCGTAGATCTCAACGGCGACGGCCCCAGGCCGCGCCTCGTCGCGGAGCAGGCCGGGCCGGGGCGGGTCGAGATTCATCAGCGCCAGGAAGCGGTAGCGGGCCGCGGTGTGCGCCGCGCGCACGAAGTACGCCCCGGTGCGGCGCAGATCCCGGTGCAGCGGCTGGCCGCTCAGGTGGGCGCCGGCGACCGCGACGCGGACGTACCCTTCAGGGGCGGGCGGCGGCGGCCCGGCGGCCGGCGTGTCGGGCTGCGGCAGGCGCGCGCCCGTCGCGCCAAGCGTCAGGCCGAGCAACCGTTGCCACGCCATGCCCAGCCGGCACAGGCGGCGGTCGCTGCCGCCCGGTCCGATCAGCGTGACGCCTCCCGGCAGGCCGTTTCGCGTGAAGCCGGCGGGGACGGCCAGCGCCGCCCAGCGCAGGAGGTTGACGAAGTTCGTGTAATGGCCGAGGCGCCGGCTCCAGCCCGGCGAGTCCGCCTGGACATCCGCCAGCCGCGGCACCGTCGGCATCGTCGGCACGACCAGCACGTCCGCCACATCGAAAACCCGCGCGCACTTTGCACGCAGGACGTCCAGCCGCGCCAGCCCCTTGAACACGTCAGCGGCGGTGTAGCGCGCCCCGCCCTGCAGAAGGGCGCGGGTGACGGGGTACACGTCGGCGGCATGTACTTTCAGGAACCGCTCCAGGGAGGCGAATCGCTCCGCCAGCCACGGGCCTTCGTAGAGCAGCGACGCGACCTCGCGGAACGGCCGGAAATCGACGGCCACGCACCGCACCCCCGCCGCGGTCAGCCGGTCGATCGCCTCGCGGTACAGCGCTGCCTGGCCCGTGTCGCCGCAGAACTCCAGATCCTCGTCGCGGGGCACCGCGAAGGTGCAGCCCGGCCCAATCGCGGCCACATCCGCCGCCGCCGCCTCGAGCAGGTCGGCGCCGCGCCGCCCGGCCGCCACGTCGCAGACGCGCAGGGCGTCGTCCGCGGTGAGCGCCAGGACCGAGATGCAGTCCAGCGCGGGGCAGGCGGGCACCACGCCCTCCGTGCTGAGCAGACCCGGAGTCGGCTTGAGACCGACGACGTTGTTGCAGCCGGCGGGCACGCGGCCCGAGCCCGCCGTGTCGGTGCCCAGAGCGAAGCCGACCAGGCCCGCCGCCACGGCCACGGCCGAACCCGAACTGGAACCGCCGGAGACGTGCTCGCGGCTGAAGACGTTCCGGCAGGCCCCGAATGGACTGCGGTCGCCCGCCAGCCCGGTCGCGAATTGGTCCAGGTTCGTCTTCCCCACGAACACGCCGCCGGCGTCGAGGAGACGGGCCACCGCGGGGGCGGTGCGATCGGGCGTGTACGCGAACGCCGGGCACGCGGCGCTGGTGGGGTGCCCGGCGACGTCGATGTTGTCCTTGACCGCGAAAGGAACTCCGAAAAGGGGTAGAACCTCGCCCGCGGCGCGGCGCTTCTCCACAGCCTGTACCTGGGCCAGCAGGAGATCCTGCGGCAACAGGTGCAGCCAGACCCCCGGGTCGGAGTAGTCGGCCAGCCGCCGGCGCAGGCGCGTCATCAGGTCCCGTGGGCGCAAGGCCCCGGTCCGGTACAGGCGTGCGAGCGTCGTGAGGTCAAGGCTTGCCAAGCCTGAGGCATCCGGCATGAAAACCGTCTCGAACAAGGGGAGAGACGAACGCGAATCGCGCCCGTGATCCGCACCGGGATCCCAGGGTGCCCTCGGAGGAGCACGGCCAGCCGCGCCGCGCTCCCGGTTAGTATCTGTCCAGTGACACCCCAATGTGAGCAATCCGTATGCCGGACGCCTCGTCGCTGACGGGCACGGGGGAAAGGGCCGGCGCTAGGGCTTGGGGGGACGCGAGTTGCGGTAACAGGATGGGTGGCAGCGAGGGGCGGCGGCGGCGCGGCGGGAGTTGCCTTCGCCTACGAACCGGGCAGACCATGCCTCGAAAGTCATCGCGCCCGGGCGGGGGAGGGGAGGCAGAAATCGCCACAAGGGGGCGCCGTTTGGAACCGGCGCCCCCTCGTCCACGCCACGCACCTCTCTGTCCTCGGCGGGGCGTTAGAACTTCAGCAGCAGATCCCCCGAGATGCTCAACTGGTCCTCGCGGTTGTTGAACCGCCCGAAGGCCGGATTCGAGGCGTGGTCGTAGCGGATCTCAGGGCGAAACTCCATCCACTTCGTGGGGTGATAATTGAGACCGACCGTCGTCTCGTAGTAGTTGGTGTGTGGGGTGCCGAAGCCGCCCGGGTAACCCCCACCGTCCACGTCCTTGTACCCCTCCAGTCGGGTGGTCTAATCAACCTTGGTGTTCAGGTGCAGGCCGATGTACGTGTAGACATCGTAAGCACGCTCCTGGTAGCCCGGCGGCGGCGCGAAGAAGAGCGGCGCCTTCGAGTAGGTGCCCTGCGTGTCGATGATCTGGTAGATGTACTTGTTCCAGTTGTGCAGGATGCCCAACTCCCACGTGGTCGTGTTGCCGTTGCCGTGGAACCCCGTCGGCCCGGTCAGCACCGTCGTCCACACCTTCGTCTTCTTGGCGTCCTTGTCGAGCCAGTACACGACCTGGCCGAGGTAGTTGACGTTCCGGGACGGGTTGTCGAAGAAGACGCCCCAGCCGCCGATCTCGATGGCGTTGTACCAGGACAGCTGCTTGCTGATGATCCAGTTCGCCGACACGCCGGTGTAACGGCCCTCTTCCAGGTTGTACCAGGCGTAATCGCTCGAGTTCAAGGGGCGCTGCCAGGCCAGGGCACCCATCGGGCCGAGGACGGTCGTCTGCCGACCGGCCTTGATGTCCACGCCGCCCTCGGTGAGGATCGGCAGGTGGGCGGTCAGGTTGAGGTCTGTCCACTGGCCGCCGAAGCGTGGGTCGGTGTTCCTCCAGCCGCCTGCGGTGGGTCCCAGGAATGAGGCGTCGGCGCCGGCGATGAAAATCGAGTTAAAGCCCCAGGACAGGTCCTTGGCATCCAGCGGCTTGCTGAGGTACAGGCCGATCTGGCGGAAGAGGAACTCATCGCCGAAGCGGTTCATCACCGGGGCGATGTTGTTGACCCCACGGCCGGTCGAGCGGTAGGTGTAGTCCGAGTCGATCCAGCCGGCGATCTTAATCTTCGCCTTGTCCGCGTTGTCGCCGAAAATCAGGTTCTGCAGAATGCCGACCTTCAGCAGCGGCGTGGGGCCGAGGGGCGTTTCCTCGGGCCGCCCCTCCTGCTCGGCTTGGGTCGGGGCACGCGATTCCGTCGGGTCGCCGCCCGGGGCCACGTCACTGCCCGGGGTGCCGGCGCCTTCCGGGACCGGCATCGGCGCGCCGCCGCCGCCCTGCGGTTGCCCACCGGCCTGCGGTTGCCCACCGGCCGACGGCTGCGCCTGGGCCGCGCCCAGGCGGGCCGCCGTCGGCACCGTCGCCCCGGCCGGCACCCCGATCGCTGCCGTCGGCGCCGTCGGCGCTCCGAGGGCCGTGCGGTTCGACGGCGTGGGGGCCGGGAGCGAATACGAGGTCGGGGACTGTACGAGGGGATATTGCCCCCAGGCTACTGCCGAACCCGTGAGCGCCAGCGCCAGGCTGAGCGCGATCCTGCGATTCCATCGCATTGGGTATTGACCTTCCGTGTCAAGTCGTGCGTAGTTACCAGGCCAGTCCGGAGAGGGTGGCCGCGTCCGTAACGGCGGAGAGGTACATGCAATGAATCGGCCGGACCAGGCGGCGACTTGAGAGAGTTGAGAGAGTTTCGGAACCGGGGCCGGCAGGGGCGGCGCGGCGCCCTCGGCAACCTTGGCAAATCCTTGCCAGCCGCCGTCGACGGGGCGAACGGCCGGCGTCCGCCGGCCGTTCGCCGCCGCAAGCCGCTCTACCGGGCTTTCAGCATCAGCACCATGATGCCTTCCGCCGAGGAGTTGGTCATGTTGGAGATCACGACGCGGTAGTCGCCGCCGAAGAACGCCCGGAACGAGACTTCCGGGTCGGGGTTGACGCGGCTGTCCTGTTTCACCAGGTGGCCCCGCGAGTCGAAGACGTGCAGGCCGACATCGGTCGAGCCGCGGCTCACCACGAAGACATGGATCTGGTCACGCGGCAGCAACTTCTTGAGCGTGAACGGGACCTGGCCCAGGCCCGCCAGGCGGAAGGGGATCATGCTCCTCTCCAGGTTGTCCGTGAAGGGGCGGTAGCCCTTCAGGGCGAGGGCCTTGAGCTTGACCTGGATCTCGGGGAACTCCGGATTGCCCGCGAGCGGCGGCTGCTTCAGGCCCTGGAACAGGCCCGCGATCTCCTGCGGCGTCAGGGACTGCGCGCGGTCGGCCAGCAGTTCGTGGACGAAGCGGACGTCGAGGCCGAAGTTCAGCGCCTCGAGGGTCAGGTCGCGGTCCTTGCTCTTGCGGATGATGAAGGTGGCGATGGCGATGACCTTGCCCTCATCGTCGAAGATGGGGCCGCCGCTGTTGCCCGGGTTGATCGGCACGGTCACCTGGGTGAAGCTGCCGGGGAAGGCGCGATCCTTGCGGCGCACCGCGGACACGATGCCGTCGCTCAGGGTGCGCGTCAGGACGCCGCCGCCGGCGTCGCCGGGGTGGCCGATCGCGAAGACGTGCTCGCCGACCGAGGCCACGTAATCGCGCGCGGCCAGCGTCACGGGCTGAATGCCCCACCGGGCGATTTCGGCGCCGGCCGACGACACGTCGATGATCGCCAGATCGACCTGGCGGTGGACGGCGGTCAGCTTCGCCTTGGCCGGCCCGATGACGAGGCGCTCGTCCTCGCCGCCCTTGGCGGTGCGCAGGAAGTGGACCTCGAGGCCGGAGCGGGCGTTCTGGATGACGTGGCGGTTCGTGATGACCAGGTGCTTGCCCTCGTACTGGACGAGGAAGCCCGAGCCGCCGCCGGCGTTGATGGCCTCGACCATGGGGACCGCAGGCGCCAGTTGCGCGAACAGTTCCTTCAGCGACTTCTTTACGGGCGGGGCCGGTTCCTTCTCCTTCGGTGGCTCCTTGTCCTTGGGGCGGTCCTTGTCTTTCGTCTCCAGTCCCGGATCTTTCGACGGGGTTTCCAAGGGGCCGGGACGAGATGCCGGATTGCCCTTGGGAGTCGGCGTTTTTTCTTCACCGCGGGGCCGGGAGAATGCCTGCATGTCGGCCGTGTCGGAGGAGTGGAACAGGGGGAGCAGCACGACGACGCCGAGTATGACCAGGCCGGTCAGCATGGCGAAGCCGGCCCCCAGGCGCACGCGGGCGCCCGTGCTGGTCGGGAACAGGCCCGCCCGCGCCTGGGAGCGCTTCTCTTCCTGGGCGAGCCGCGTCTGTTCGGCGTGGACGGCGCGCCGGTGCTCTTGCTCCAGCTGGGGCGGAGGGGTGGCGGAGCGCAGCCACGGGGCGGCGAGCTGCACGAGGAGGGCGTCGCGTTCGCGGAGCGTGTCCCGGTCGGACCCCTTTGCCTCGCGGATGATGCGCAGGCGGTCTTCGAGCGCCATGGCGCGGCGGCAGCTTTCCGGGTCGCCGAGCTGGCGCTGAACCAGCCCCATCCCAAGGTCGAGCTGCGCCTGGCGGGAGAGGTCGGCCAGCCGCCCCGTCTGGCGCCTGTGGCCCCAGTAGCCGACCAGCCGGGCGGTCTGCGAGAACGCGGCACCGACGGCCCCCGGCACTTCGCCCAAGGCGCTCAGGCCTGGAACGCCCTTGCGTCCGGCGCCGGCAGCACTCGCGCCCGCGTCCGGCTGGGCTTTCGCGTCGGGTTCGAGCGGCGGGGAAAAGCTCGGCGCGGGGACGAGGGCGCTGGCTGGCATCCAGCGGGCGGCCCCTTCCTGCAGCACCATGTCGGTGGGCAGAAGTTCACCCCGGGCCAGCATCCCTTCGAGGACGTCGCGGGAGACCGGCCCGTGCTTCTTCTTGTCTTTCGCGAAGAACCAGCGCTCGCTCATGGGGCGAACCTCCGGGGGGGGACCGCTGAATCAATTCGGAACTACAGGAGGAAATACGCCGCGCACCGAGAGGGCTTACAGCGCGATTCTCGATTCTAGGTCAGGCGGCGGTCGCTTACAAGCGCCAAGTACGCGCCTCCGGCGGATCCGTGAGCGTCGCCCTGAAGGCTTTTGCCGGGTGGGAAAAGGCGACCGCCATGAGCAAGGAGACAGGTTGGGCTGCGGCGGGCGAGCAGCTCCGTGCGCCCCCCCTCCGGCCAGTGCCCTCGCCGAATCCTTGCGGCCGGGGCGGCAGTGTGGTTGAATGGCCGAGCGGGCGGAGTACGAACCTGGGCCTTCCCTGCCCATCTGTCTTCCGGAGCCCACGATGCCAGATGAAACGCAGCCCTCAATTCCCGACGGCTCCGAACGTCAGCCTGCCCGCCCTCCCACTCCACCGGGGGACCACACGCTGCCGCTCGCCGGGCCCGCCGCGGATGCCTTACCCTCGAGACTCACCTCCGCGCAACACGGGAGCGGGACGCTGCCCCCTTCCGGCAAGGGGCCGCCCGCACCTCCCCACGCGGGCTCCCCCGTCGCCACCCTCGGTATGGACCGGGCCGTGGACTCCCTGGCCCACCTCCGCAGCGCCCCGGGCTACGAGGTCCTGGGGGAGCTGGGGCGGGGAGGCATGGGCGTCGTCTACAAGGCCCGGCAGCTCAAGGCGGGCCGGATCGTCGCCCTCAAGATGATCCTGGCGGGCGGCCACGCCACCCCGGCGGACCTGACCCGCTTCCGCCGGGAGGCGGAGGCAATCGCGCGGCTGCAGCACCCGCACATCGTGCAGATCTACGAGGTCGGGGACTGCGATGGCCTCCCCTTCTTCTCGCTGGAGTTCTGCCCCGGCGGCTCCCTCCACCGCAAGCTCGGCGGCACCCCCCTGCCGCCCCAGGAGGCCGCGCAGCTCGTCGAGTGCCTGGCGCGTGCCGTGAACGCCGCCCACCGGAAGGGGATCCTGCACCGCGACCTCAAGCCGGCGAACATCCTCCTGGCTGAGGACGGCACACCCAGGATCACGGACTTCGGGCTGGCGAAGAGGCTCGACGAGGCCGGGCAGACGACCACCGGCACGATCCTGGGGACGCCGAGCTACATGGCCCCGGAGCAAGCGCAGGGCCGCGCCAGCGACATCGGTCCGCTCTGCGACGTGTACGCGCTGGGGGCGATCCTGTACGAGTGCCTCACTGGCCGCCCGCCATTCCTGGCGGCGACCGCGCTGGACACCATGCTGCAGGTCGTCAACGATGACCCAGTCTCCCCGCGGCAATTGCAACCCAGGTTGCCGCGCGACCTGGAGACGGTCTGCCTGAAATGCCTGCGGAAAGAGCCGGAACGACGCTACGCCAGCGCGGAGGACCTGGCCGATGACCTGCGCCACTTCCGCGCCGGCGAGCCGGTCCGCGCCCGGGCCATCGGCCTGCCGGGGCGGCTGTGGCGCTGGGTCCGCCGCAACCCCGCCCTGGCCGCCCTGTCCGGGACCGCGGCGCTGCTCCTCGTGGTGGTCGCCACGGTTTCTGCCGTCGCCTACGCCAGCACCAGTGGGGCCCTCGCCCGCGAGGCGGAGGCACACACCGACGCCACTCGCCGCCAGGAAGAGGCCGTCCGCGAGCGCGACCAGGCAAACCGCAACCTGTACGCCTCGCTCGTCGGGGAGGCCCGCGCGCTGCGGCTGGCCCGCGTCGAGGGCTACCGCGGCCGCGCCTGGGGTCTACTGCGGGGGGCGCGGCAGCTCGAGACGCCCAACCGGGACCTCGCCGAGCTGCGCCGGGAGGCGGTCGCCTGTCTCGGGGATTTTGTCGGCCACGCCCCGGTCATTCGCCAGGAGTTGCCCGCGGGCGCTCGGAGCTTCGCCCTCCGGCCGGACGGCGGACAGCTGGCGGTGGTGCTCGGCGGCAGCGTGTTGCTCAGGGATCTGCGCGGGGGCGGGGACGTGGCGCGGCTGGTGGCTGCTCCCGGGGCGGCGGTCAACGGGGTAACCTTCGCCCCCGAGGGCGCGGAAGTCCTGACCGGGCACACGGACGGGACGGTCAAGCTCTGGCAGCCCGGCGGGGACAAGGGGACATGGACCGGCAAGGCCATCGCGCGGCTCGGCGGCCCAGTGTATGCGCTCCGGTGGACACGAGAGGGCCGCCGCCTGGCCTGCAGCCTCTTCGTCGAACGGGCGATCGTGCGTGACCTCGGCGCGGAGGAGGCGGTCAGCCTGGGAGCGGCAGGCCGGGCCCTTGATGGCCCGGCCGCGTTCTGCCCGCGCGGCGACCTGCTGGCGGTCGCGTGCCGCCAGGGCAACGGCGCGTCGGGCCTGCTGCTCTGGGAGGTGGGTTCGCGGAAGGTGCGTGGCTTTCTCGACCCGGGGCTGGGGACGGTCTTCGCTTTCGATTTCAGCCCCGACGGCGCCCGCCTCGCCTGCGCCTGCACTGAGGGCGTGGCGGTCTTCGACACGTCCGGTCTGCGGCGGGTGTGGTTCGTCCGCTGTGACGAACCGTTCACGGTCGCCTTCAGCTCGGACGGGCGGGCCCTCGCGTATTGCGCCTCGCAGGACGGCGCGGTCCGCCTGTGGAACCTGGTGAGCAACCGCGAGCGCGCCGTGCTCAACCTGGCGGAGCCTGCCGGTTTCGTCGCCTTCGACGCGCGCGGCCAGACGCTGGTGGCGGCCGGCGGGCGCACGTTGCGCGGCTGGGCCCTGCAGGCGGCGGAGCGGCGCGCCCTCGCCGGGCACGACTCCGGGGTCGAGGGCATGGCCTTCAGCCCCGACGGCAAGCTGCTCGTCTCGCCCAGCATCGACCGAACCGTCAAGGTCTGGGACGTGGAGACCGGCGCCCTGCTGCGCACGCTCGGCGGCTACCACGATACGACCCGCGTGGCCGCTTTTCCCCGCGACGGCCGGCTGCTGGCGGTCGGCTCGGCCGACGCGGAGGCCCTGGTGCGTTTCTGGGACCTGGCCACGTGGAAGGAGCAACCCCTCCTCGGGGATCGACTCGACTGGGTAGATCGTACCTACGCCCGGCAGGTCTGGGCAATCGCGTTCAGCCCGGACGGTGAGCACATGGCGGTCGGCGGGGATGGCGTCGGGCTGACGCTCTGGCGCCGGTCGCGCTCGCCCGAGGCCGCGGGGCCGCTCCCGTTCCGCCGGGTCGCGCGACTTTTCGACAAATCGACGACCGCGGCCCAGTTCAGCCCCGACGGCCGTTATCTCGCCTGGGTGGACCGTGGCGCCGTGCTCCGCCTGTACGACGTGCAGAGGCGCCGGCCGCTGCTGGGGCCGCCGGCGGCGCTGGCGTGGCACGTACGCTCGTTCGCCTTCAGCCCCGCCGGCCGGTCCATCCTTTACCAGGACCAGGCGCACCGCGACCTCGTCCGCTGGCACGTGGCGGACGGCCGCCTAGGGACGGTCGTACCCAACGCCCGCCTCAAGCGGTCGCGGAACACCATGTCCAACGGGTTGCTGGCCGCGACGGCCTCTGGGGAGTGGGTGGCGCTTTCGGGTCGCTCGGTCACCGTCTGGGACGTCGCCCGGGGCGAGCTGCTGCTGGCACTCCCCGAGGAACTGACGGCGGTCTACTGTATCGCCTGGAGTCCCGACCGCCGCCGCCTGGCCGTGGGCACGTCGGATGGGGCCCTGTCGATCTGGGATATCTCTGCGGTCCGTGCCCGGTTGGCCGAGATCGGCCTCGACTGGCAGCGCTAGCTGACCGTTTCAGAAGTCAGCTGCCAGTGGCGTGGCGCCGTAGGGAGGGCGACTGCCCACCGTTTACGTGAACTGGTGGGCAGTGCCCACCCTACCGCGCTGGCGGCGAACTTGTGTACCGATATTGCTGTCTTCCGCGAAGCGCTGCTGAACTGGGCGGCGTGTAGAGGCGGAGGCGGCGCGTCCAGAACCCCTTACCTGTCCCCGCGCTCCAGTTCTCGGAGGAACGCCTGGAAGTCGCGGTCCCCACGGAGCGCGGCGAAGTTCGGATCGCCGCGAAGTTCTTGAACTGCGGCCGCGCCCCGTAAGGCCCCCGCGGCCCGCGACTGCCGCAGCAACGCGACGGCGCGACCGCAATAATCCTCCCGCAGTTGCCCGCGCCGGCCGGCGGGCACCCGGTCCGCTGTCGCCACGACCTCCGCGCAGCGGCCGAACACCTGGGCCGCCCCCTTCAGCAGCTCCCCGTCTTTCGTCCCGGAGCGCAACACCGCCTCGGCCTCGGCGGCGGCCCCTGCCGGGTCGCCGGCGGCGGCCCGCGCCGGCGCGACGTCGAGCAGCCGGATGCAATCGCGCTCGACGCCGGAGGTCAGAGACGCCGCCCGCTCCAGGTCGGGCAGTGCCTTCGTGTACTCCTTCTTCTCGCGCCACGCCAGGCCGCGGCCGAGGTGCGCCGACGAGAGGAACCAGCGGACTTTTTCGCCCCCATACCCGCGCCGGTGCAGCGGCGCCAGGGTGTCGAGCGCGCGCGTCTGCCAGGCGATCGCGTCGTCCTGCCGGCCCTTCTCTGCCGCGGCCACGCCCAGGTTGTAGTAGGTGAAGCCCAGGTTGGCGGCGTGCCCGGCGTCTTGCCCGACGATCCGTTCGGAGACCGCGGCCGCCCGCTTCCAGAACTGCTCCATCCGCTCCGGCCGGCCGGCGTCGCGGAAATGGGCGCCCAGGTAATAGAGGCTGTTGGCCAGCTCGTTCGAGGCCACGGCGTCGCCCGGCACGGAGCGGAGCACGTGCTCCCAGGCGGTCACGGCCTGTTGCAGCAGCCGCGCCCCCTCCGCGGCACGGCCGTCTTCCCGCGCCCAGTTCCCCAGCGTGGTGCAGACGTTCGCCAGCAGCCGCTGCTGCTTCGCCAGCCCCGCGTCCCCCGGTGCGGCCTCCTGCAGCTCGGCCAGCGTTTGCTGGACGCCCGCGATGACATCCGGGAGCGTGCGGCCGCCGAGCAGGTTTTTCACGTCGCGGGCGCGGCGCCGCGTGGCCTCGTCCACGCGCCCCGGCCGGCGCTCCGCCTCGGCGAGAACCAGCAGGGCCTGCAGGACGGCGCTGTCTTCGGCCAGGCGGCGGGAACGGCGGCTCTCCTCCTCGCGCTCCCGCGCCAGCCGACCCAGGCGCTCGGCGTCGGCCGCCTTCTCGGCCGCGAAGAGGAGGGAGACGACGGCCACGGCGATCAGGGCGGCCACGGCCACGGCCCCCGTGGTCGCCACCGCCGGCCGGCGCCGGCACCAGCGCCAGGCGCGCCCGAGGGGACCGACCGGCCGCGCCCGGATCGGCTCGTGCCGCAGGTAGCGGCCCAGGTCGTCGGCCAGCTCCGCGGCGCTGGCGTAGCGCCGGCCCGGCTCCTTCTGGAGGCACTTGAGGGCGACCGTCTCCAGGTCGCGGGGGATGGCGGGGTTGAGCTGCCGCGGCGGCACCGGCTCCCGCGACCGAACCTGCTCCAGCACTTCCATCTGGCTGGCGGCCTGGAAGGGTGGGCGGCCCGTCAACAGGTGGTAGAGCGTGGCGCCCAGGCTGTACACGTCGCCGGCCTCGCGGACCCGGCTGGCGTCGCGGAGCTGCTCCGGCGGCGCGTAGCTCAACGTCCCCAGGACGCGGCCGGTCTGCGTCAGCTCCCGGGCCTCGCCGAGCCACTTCGCCAGGCCGAAGTCGGTCACGTGGGGTCGGCCGTCGGCGTCGAGGAGGATGTTGGCGGGCTTGAGGTCCCGGTGGAGGATGCCTTGTTCGTGCGCGTGCTGGACGGCCCGCGCCACCGGCTCCAGGTACGCCGCCGCCTGCCGGCCGTCCACCGGCCCCTCGCGCACCACCCGCGCCAGGCTGTGGCCCTCGACGTGGCGCATGGAGTAAAACGGCACGCCCCCGCTCTCGCCGACCTCGAAGACGGGCACGACGTTCTCGTGGCTGAGGCGGGCGGCCGCCCGGGCTTCGTTGAGGAAGCGCGCGCGCACCTCGGCGTTCTCCCGGGCGTCGAGTCCCGAGAGGTAGTCAGGGCGGATCATCTTCAGCGCCACGACTCGCCCCAGCCCGAGGTGGCGCGCCTTGAAGACAACGCCCATGCCACCCCGGCCCAGCTCCGCCAGCAGCTCGTAGCCCGCAGGGGCCGGCGGCAGGGCCGCCCCGTCGGGTGGGGGCGCGGAGAGGGCTGCCATCGAGGGGCAGGCGACCGTGGAAATATCGGCCTCACACCCCGGGTCGAACAACTTGCCCGCGCCAAGCCTGCGGAGCAGGGCGAAGAGGGAGCCTTGCAGAGGGCCGGCGGCTTCCAGAACGGCGAGGCAGGCGGCGCAGGCTTCCACATGCCTGCCGATCCGCTCCTGGTCTGTCGCAGACGCCTCGCCGACGGCGAAAGCGCGCAGTTCTTCGCTGCCGGGGCAAGGGGTCAAGGACGCAGTGCTCGGACTCGAATTCATGCGGGCTACCTCCGCGGGCGCCCTGGACGCGCTCCGCGCCCGGAGCGTCGGACTCTTTCCTGATCCGGCTCTCCCAGGGCTTCAGTCTCGGCGACCGCGGAGAGGGGTGCAACATAAATTCGGACCGTCCGAACCCTGCGCCCCGTCCGCGAAATCGCGTCCTCCGGGGCAGCGACGCATTGACAAGCCGCCTCCGACAGTCGAAAACATATAGTAGGTCGTTCGCCGACCTCCCTCGCCGACACCAGCCCACCGTGTTCCCTCCCTGCAGGGAAGTAGTTCCGGAGACGCCATGCGACGTTCGCTCCTCACCGCGCTTGTTCTGGGTGTCCTGGTCGCCGCGCCGGCCGCCGCACAGGATAAGGTGGATTTCCAGCGCGACGTCCGCCCGATCCTGTCGAACCGCTGCTTCAAGTGCCACGGCCCCGCACTGCAGGAAGGCGGCGTTCGCCTCGACCTGCGCGAGCGGGCGACGGGGCGCAAGATCATCGTCCCCGGCAAGCCCGACGCCAGCAAGGTCGTCCGCAAACTCCTCGCCGACGACGAGGAGCGCATGCCGCCCGCCGAGGCCGGGCCGCGCCTCAAGGCGAAGGAGATCGCGCTCATCAAGAAGTGGATCGCGCAGGGCGCCCCGTATACGCCCCACTGGGCGTTCATCAAGCCACAGCCGGGCCCGCTGCCGCGCGTGCAGGACGCCGGCTGGTCGCGCAACCCGATCGACCACTTCCTCCTCGCGCGCCTCGAAAAGGCGGGGCTGCGGCCCTCGCCGGAGGCCGACCGCCCGACGCTCATCCGCCGTCTGTCGCTCGACCTGCTCGGCCTGCTGCCGGCGCCGAAGGAGGTCGATGAGTTCGTCACCGACCGCCGGCCCGACGCCTACGAGCGCCTGGTGGACCGCCTGCTCGACTCGCCCCACTACGGCGAACGCCAGGCGCGCCACTGGCTCGACCTGGCCCGCTACGCCGACTCGAACGGCTACACCATCGACGGCAAGCGCTCCATCTGGCCGTGGCGCGACTGGATCATCGCCGCCTTCAACGAGGACCTGCCGTTCGACCGCTTCACGATCGAGCAGCTCGCCGGCGACCTGCTGCCGAACCCGACGCCGGCGCAGCTCATCGCGACCGGCTTCCACCGCAACACCTCGTTCAACGAGGAGGGCGGCACCAACCCCGAGCAGTTCCGCGTCGAGCGCACGGTGGACCGCACCAACACGACCGGCAC
>JBBRPS010000036.1:0-25628 GCA_038227745.1 Gemmatales bacterium
CAGTTTTCCGTTCTTTCCAAGGCAATTTCGGGGGTTCCAAGCGTCGAGACTGCGGAAAAACCGCCCTTTTCGGCCTTGGCAGCGGCCAATAGCGTTGCCGCAACTCCTTAATTGTGTTGGTTTTGAAGTGCGTTTGCCGTGGGGTGCTGGGGGGCGAGCGGCTCCGGACGGTGCGGGCCGTGGCGGTGTTGGAGCGGGTCGCGGCACCGGGGGCGCGGGAGGTGCTGCGGGCGCTGGCGGGGGGCGAGCCGACCGCCCGCGAAACCGCCGAGGCGCGGGCGGCCTTGCGGCGCCTGGAAGGGCAAGCAGCGGCGCGGCCTCGTTTGCAGGAGCAGCTACCGGGGCTGCCTTGACGGCGCTTATCGAGGAGATCAGGCTGTGTGGCGTACCTCGTGCGGCGAGCGCGTCCCGGACGCCAAGGAGCGGACGCTCTTCGCCCACGCCGCCGCATGCCTACGCGATTACGTCCTTGATGAGGTCAAAGAGCAAAACGCCTGTCCCGATTCTATTCCTCTTGGTTACGAGCGTTAGCGCCGCACTACGCGACGTCCCCGACGTCAGCGACATGAAGGCGTGGCCGTCGCGACGGCCCTGTCCGGCGGCAACGGCGCCAGGTTGGTAAGCAAGAGGATTGGCACTGCTGCGAACAGGACCAAGACCCGGAAGAGGCGACGCTTGCCAGAGCAGTCCGCCAGACGGCTGAACCGCATCACGGTCGGCGGGGCCGCCAGGGCGTCGCACAGAACGATGTCGCGCAGCTCAGCTTCGACCGACCCGCGTCGGCCACCAGAAAGGTTGCGCGGTGCGACACGACCGTGATGAGGCCGCGCACCAGTGCCGCCATCGTGGCGCTGGCTTGAAGGTCTTCGGGTCCACGAGCACCCGCAGATGCACTGCCGATCGTACCAGACGGCCCAGAGCGGCGTGAACCGACCGCGGAGGTCGGAGGCTTACCCGGCCGTTCGGCGCCTGTCAAGGTATCGACTACGATCTTGAGGATGCCCAGGAGGTCCCTGGCAGGCCCGTGGTGGGCTCAGGCCGAATGGTTCTGGATTCGTTTGCCCTATTCTCTGCGAACGGCCTTGTAGGGCCATCTGAACCACTTCTGGGCGGAATCGAGTCCGGCCGACCGACACGACCAGGTTTTTTCAGAAATCAGAATACCGTGCAGGGAAATTTGCAGGGAAATGGGTATAATCTATAGAGATCCTGAGAGATCCTGGAAGCCCTGAGACTGTGCAAGTGGCTTCTGATGCACTGGTTGCGTACTGTGCTTACGGTTCGGGACCGTGAGGCCGGAGGTTCAAATCCTCTCGCCCCGACTGGCCGCAAGTCACCGGATGATAGGGACTTGCGGCCTTTCTGTTGGTAGAGCCGACCGTCCGAATGACCCCCTTACGGGCTTTCGCGCGGGCTTTCCCAGCAGTCCTCAGCATAATCAGGCCGTGTTGACCTCCTCGCGTGTAGTATTCGCAAAGGAGGTTCAACCCCATGCCCCGTCAAGCAAAACCCTACAAAGAGCGCGGCTGGTTCATCAGCCGCCCGGGCGGCGAGTACGCCCGCCTCTGCCCCGTCTCCGAAGGGATGGCCAGGGCGAACGCCCTCCTCCGGGAACACCTCGCGAAACGCGAGCGCGAGAAGGACCGGAACGACGGCCGCATCTCCCCGCGCCTGACCGTCTCGGAACTCTTCGTCCTGTTCCTTCAGGCCGTCGAGGCCGAGAAGACCTCGTACACCTTCGCGGATTACCAGCGGTGGTGCGTCGAGTTCGCCAAACAGTACGGCAAGCGGCAGGCCCGCGACATCACCCGCCTCGACGCCCAGAAGTTCAAGCAGCACCTGCTGACCACGACCTGGGTCCGCAACAAGCAGCCCCCCCAGCCCTACAAGCCGAAGACCATCAACCACGCCATCATCACCCTGCGGCGGGCGTTCAACTGGGCCATCGACAGCGAACTCCTGCCCGAGGGCCGGAACCCGTTCGCCCGGCTCAAACTCCTGCCCTGTCAGGGCCGCAAGAGGGTTGCCACGCAGGAGGAGTTCGAGGCGCTCCTGAGGCACTGCGGCGACGACCATTTCCGGCACGTGCTCATCGCGATGCGGTACACGCCGGCCCGGCCGGGAGACATCCGCAACCTGACCTGGTCGATGGTGGACTGGAATCGCCGCCGGTGGGTCATCCACGAGCACAAGACGACGAGGACGGCCCGGGAGCCGAAGCCGCTCATCGTCGGCATGAACGAGGTGGTGGAGGAGATGCTGCGGGGACGGCTGGAGAAGTACGGGCAGGGAGAGCGCGTGTTCCTGAACGAGGACGGGAAGCCCTGGACGCGGAACGCCCTCGGGCTGCGGATGCGTCGTCTCCGCAAGCGGGCGGGCATCGGGCGGGACGAAAGGGGCGAGGAGTTCGTCCTGTACACGCAGCGGCACACGTTCATCAGCCACGCGGGGACGGTGGCCGAAATCCCCGAGGCCATCCGGGTGGACGTGGCCGGACACACGGACGGGCGGACCACCCGGCTCTACACACACATCCACGACGATGTGGTCGCGGACGCCGGTCGCCGGGTGGCCGACTCCCTCCACAGTCAGTCCACGCCCGGCAAGTAGCGGGGCATTTGCTCCTTGAGGACCGAACGGGGCGGGAGATGTCTCCCGCCCTTGTTCCTTTCCATCCAGGCGTTCAGGTCAGCACGGGAAATGCGGTACGCGGCCTTCTTGCCGCCGTTACCGATGTCGGAGGCGGGCAACTCCCCCGCGCCCACGGCCCGGTTGATGTGGTCGTACGAACAATCGCAGACGCGGGCGGCGTGCTCGATGGTCAGCCAGTCCGCGAGTTGCAGGCGGGTCATGTCGTGCAAGAGCTCCATGCCCTGCTGAAACTGTTCCATGCGACTGAGCAGGAGGCCGATGGTCTCCTGGACGTCGAGAGGGCTCGCTGAAGAGGCGTGGTCAGTGCTGTTGGACATTCGTGGCGATCAAGTGCCTGCCGGTTTTATCGACCAAGAAGCAATCCGGGTAGCGCGCAGCAACTGGGACCGCAGTCCGGTCCCCCAAGATAGAAGGGTCAGAGGCCGCAGGCTCGGCCACTGGTGAATCACCCATCCTACCAGACGCCTAACGATGTCAAGGACCGAGGACCTGGCGAGCGCGTGCGTGAGCAGCCGGAATGGTGACCACGTCCGTGCCGCCGAGGAACATCCAGGCGATGCCCGGTGGAACGCGGCCCCAGGCGCGGTCTTCAAGGACCGGGGGCTTCTTCGGCCGCCCCGCCACGACATCGTCCGCCAAGGTGAGCGCGGTTGCGCGCCAGGAACGACACCCACGTCGTCGTCGAGGAACCTCCAGTCCCAGAGGAAAGCCGACGGGGCGAACGCATCAGCCCTGGCACTCCTGCCAGGCCGGGGGATGACGACCTTTGAGGTTCATGGCTGCCGCCCGTTGAGGTTATCTCTTACCTCAGCGGGGGAGTACTCGGCTGGGCGGCCATCCAGACGGAACGCAGGCTCCGCCTGGGATGCCGGTCTGCGAGCCGTCCCCTGCTCACGGCGTGAATCCTCTACCTCGGCATCAGGCGGGCGGGTAGACTCGAAGGTGGGAAGGTTACCCGGAGGAGGACGCCGAAGTGCTGTGGTGTGACTTCCCCGCCGTCGTGTGGGACGTGCGAACAGTCGCGGTCGCTGGGGATGCTCCCGGGAAGGCGCTGACGTGGCCGACGACCTGCCCCGCGTGTTGGCGCTGCTGACCGCCGCCGCCGTCGAGAAGGACGGGCCGGGGAACACGAACACCATCCGCGGCGTGACGAACCTCCTCCTCGCCGGTCGCCTGCCGGCGGTGGCCCCGCTGACGGTCTTCGCCTCAGCTGGAAGGAATCGCCTGGGAAGTGCCCGTGGGCTTGCGCGTGTTCTCCCCCGACGGCGAACCGCTGCACAGCTTCGAGGCCACGGCGACGTTCCGGGACGAGCAGCACGTCGTCAACCTCATTGACGCGGCGCAGCTCGAACTGCCGGTGGCGGGTGCCTACCGCGTGCAGGTCCTGGCCCGGGGCGTGGTGCTGATGGAGCGGAGGTTGACCGTGCAGGTCCCGGCGCCGGGCGCGTGAGGCGCCGTCGGCCTGGGCGAAGGAGGTCTACCGATGTTGCGCTGGCTCTCCCTGGTGACCGGCGCGGTAGCCATTGGCGCGGCCGCCGTCTCCCCGCAAACGCCTCCAGCCGACCCGCCCGCGGCCGAGGCGCCGAGGTTCGTGCGCGCCTGGGGGAAGAAGGGCAGCGGCTCGGGCGAGTTCCACACCCCCATCGGCATTGCTGTCAGCAAGGCCGGCGAGGTCTTCGTCGCCGACCTGAACAACCGCCGCGTGCAGCGCTTCGACGCGGACGGCGCCTTCCTGTCCGCCTTCGACACGCCCGGCAAGCCCGGCGGCATCGCCCTCGACGGCGCCGACCGGGTCTACGTCTCCCTCTTCGACAAGGACCGCATCGCCGCCTTCACCGAGGCCGGCACGCTGCTGCGCCAGTGGGGCCGGACGGGGCGCGGCGACGGCGAGTTCAAGTTCCCCGCCGGCCTGGCGGTCGGGCCAGACGGCTCGGTCTACCTGGGGGACGACGTGAACCGGCGCGTGCAGCGCTTCAGCCCGGCGGGGGAGTTCCTGGCAAAGTGGGGCAAGGGCGGGACCGGCCCAGGGGAGTTCGGCGGCCCCGGCACGGAGAAGCTGCACCCCGACTTTCGCACCAGCGGGCCGAACTTCCTGGCGTTCGACGCGAAGGGGGTCCTGTACGCCACCGACGGCCGCGGCGGGAAGGTCCACCGCTTCACGGCGGGCGGCAAATTCCTGGGCTCCTGGGGCAGCAACGACGACAGGCCGGGCGGGTTCGGCGGGCGGCCGAAGAACCTGCCGGGGCCGACAGGCATCTGCATAGACGGGCGGGGCGGCGTCTGGGTAGCCGCGACGAGCGGCCACGTGCAGCGGTTCAGCGCGGTGGGGGAGTACCAGGCGGGGTTCGGCAAGCGGGGGTCGGGGCCGGGGGAGTTCCACACGCCCCACGGGGTGGCGAGCGACGGCCGCGGCCGGCTGTACGTCGCGGACACGCAGAACCAGCGTATTCAGCAATTCGCTCCGTGAGGCCCTGCGGGGCGGGAGGACCACGAGCGCCCGGTTGCCGCCCGTCCCCCTCTGACGGCCGCGCCCTGGCGGAGTTCTGTCAGGCGATGGCGCCGTTCGTCACCGAGGACGACCGGCCCGCCTGGTGGGCGGACGCCTTCGTCGAGGCGCACGCCATCCCCGCGGTAGTGTCGGTCCCGGTGGTGCAGGTGGTGGTGAGGCGGCGAGCGTGGGCGCTGGTCGAGCCGAGCGTGAACTGACGGAAGGCAGGGCGATGGCGGAACTGCTGTCCAATCTGCTGCTGTTCCTCCTTTGCACGAGCATGGGGGCTATCGGGTTGGCTTTCGCAATGCGTGACAGGTACGAAATCGGCGGGTGGGCGACGTTTTTTCTCGGCGTCGCCAGCCTTACCTGGATGGCCATCCATGCGCTCACCAAACGCAGACGGAAGTGCCCTGCCGATGCGCAGCACCATTCTGACATGCCGGGGAGCGATGGCTATTAACGCGAGGGGGCGTTTCATGGCGCGCTGGGTGTTCTTGCTGGGCGTCGGGTTGCTGCTGGTGGCTCTGGCGTTCGTGATGACGTGCGAGGTGCTCGAGCACTGGCCAGACGATTACGAGGTTCGCTCACGCCGAGTGCGGAAGGGGATGACGCTGGAAGAGGTGGAGGAAATCCTCAGCGAGCTTGGTTGGATGCACCCTCCGAAGGAACAGGCGCGGCATGCGTGGATAGGGATGTCCGAGCCCCGTGGCTCTATCGACATCTACTTCGACAAGCAGGGCCTGGTCGGGGAAGTCCGGTTCTGCCGCTACCCGGCGCCGCACCCTCTCGACTGTCTGCACAAAGCACTCGACTGGTGACCGCCCCGCGGGCCGTACAGGACGGCGCTGGCGCCGCCCTCTATATCGACCGGGGCTGAGGTTGCGCTCCCGGCGTCGCCGCCCGGCGACGGCTGGCGTGGTTGGAGGCTGAGGTGGGAACGGACAGAACGGAGTCCTGCATGACAGAAGGTCGAAAGGTCTTGTTGGCGTTCGCCTGGATGACGGCGGGCGCCCTGAGCGCACTCGCCGGGGGTATCGCCCTCGACATCATCGAAGGGTGGGTGTTTCCCACCCAGCCGGATGCCGGGCTGGCCAACAACGCCTGGCGGCTGTTCTCCGCTGTCTCGTGCCTGTTCTGCGGGGCGCTCGCGGGCCTTTACGTCTGGTGGCGGCGCTGGGGGGCGCCAGTGACCCCGCGCTGTCCGCGTCAGGTTTGGCGGCAGGCCGAGCGAAGAAGGGTCAGCCTCACGAAGGGCGCTGCCATGCCGCGCTGGGTTTTCCTGCTGGGTGTCGGCCTGCTGCTGGTCGCGGTCGCGTTCGTGGTGACGTGCGAGGTGCTCGGGCCGAAGCCGGGGGTGACGGAGGCGAACGTGCGGCGCATCAAGCCGGGGATGACGGTCGCCGAGGTGGATGTCCTTCTCGGCGTCCCCGGGATGCATCTGGGAGATTGGGTAGGGCGCATGACCGTCTGGTACGGCGGCGACGGGCAGGCCGTCGCCTGGCTCGATGATGACGACAAGGTGTCTCGGGTGGAGTTCCGCCCCGCCCAGGGGGCTGAACCCGGCCCCATCCACCGCCTGCGCAAGGCGTTCGGCCGCTGACCCCTCCGGAGGGCCTCAACATGCCGCAGGCCGTCTTCCTGCTCGGGGCGCCCTCGCCGTGGTCGCTCTGGCCTTCGTCGTCGCGCACGAGGTTTTCGGACCGTCGCCGGGTGTGTCCGCAGGCAGAGGCAGCATGAGCAGGAGGCAGTATGGACGTCAGGGGACGACAGCGCCGGCCCGAAGGTCGTTTGACCTGCGGTTCTCCCTGCTCATCCTCCTGACCACGGCAGTTGACCCAGTAGCTGACGCACGTGGGCCGCCCCAGCGTGCAGGCCGGAGGCCACGAACGACTCCCAGCCGGGTCGAGACTGCCCATGAGGGGTTTGCGACCGCAGTCTTTGACACAGCGGGCGAGGGAGGAGGGAGGAGGTTGACTTGCGTGACGAACTCACTCCCTTCCGTGTCCGCTTCTTCCCCGTCATCATCATCCCCGCGGTGATGGCTGTCGCCGGGGCCGTCGCGGCGTACTTCGGCGACCCCAGCGACAGGGGTCTCATCAACCGTACGAATGCGTACCGCCCGGCTTCCGACCGGGTGCCATCATGCCTGTTGGCTCGCCCTTCCGTAGAGAGCTGTCCCGGCAGGGCTCGAACCTGCAACCGTCTGGGTAACAACCAGCCGCACCACCGTTGTGCTACGGGACAGTGAAGTACAGAGCGTCCAGCGGGAGGCGAACCCGCGCGGCCACGGTGGAGGCGTGGCAGGCTGCCGCTACCTCATGGACGCAAACGGCCACCGCACAAGTCCTCGCAGCCACGAGTCGTCGGGTTTTACCCCGACTTCTCCAGATAGGAAATCTGGTGCTGATTCAAAGTCAGCGGGTTTGTACGCTGCGAACGTCGGGCGACGGTTGCCAGTTCCGGCGGCTGGGCTCGAACCAGCGGCCTTCGCGGTTTCAGCGCGACGCTCTCACCGCCTGAGCTACACCGGAATCGGACAGAGACGCCGGCAGGAGTCGAACCTGCTTGATAGTCGGGTTGCAGCCGACCGCCTGGCCGTCCGGCCCCGGCGTCCTCTTCTTCATCAAGAGCCGGCGGTGGGACTCGAACCCACTTGATCCGCGTTACGAGGGCGGTGCCCGGCCCGTCGAGCATCGCCGGCCTGTTTCAGCAGCCAGTGCTGGTGTCGAGCCAACTCGACCGAGGTTCAGAGCCCCGGTCCCCTCCCGAGGGCCTGGCCAGAAGGGCGATCCAGAGCCAGCGGCGGGACTCGAACCCGCACGCGCCCCTTTACAGGAGGGGTGCTCGGCCCGTCGAGCTGCACTGGCGTTATCGGACAGGGTGGGTAGCCGGTTACGATCCGGCACCGCGACGGTCACAGGGTCGCATGCAGCGCCACTACACCATACCCACCATCTTCGGCCACACAGGCCAGTATCCCCGTGAGGAGTCGAACCTCACCCTCGACCTTCGCACGGTCGCGTGCCGCCGGCACACCCCGAGGACATCCGTCAGTACCCCGGCCAGGAGTCGAACCTGGGCCTCGACCTTCGGAGAGTCGCGTGATGTCCGTTTCACCACCAGGGCATGCAGTTCCGGGGGCTGGAGTCGAACCAACAGCCGCGCGTTCAGAGCGCGCCGTCCTGCCGTTGAACGACCCCGGAATGGGTCAGTGGCCAGTGGCCAGGGAGGGAGTTGAACCCTCACGCCCGGTGGGCACGGCCTTCTGAGGGCCGCGTGTCTGCCATTCCACCACCTGGCCATCTCCAGTGGACCGTGGAGGGAGTTGAACCCTCATCTGCCGGGTGCAAGCCGACCGTCTTCCCGTTAGACGACACGCCCAGGTATCAAGGCAGTGGCCCCGGTGGGGGTCGAACCCACATCCCCCTGTTTAAGAGACAGGTGCTCAGCCGGTTGAGCTACAAGGCCGTCGAAGTAGTGCGTCGAGCAGGAGTCGAACCTGCACATCCTAAAAAGGCGGGCGGGTTACAGCCGCCCTGTCTCGCCCGTGAACTAGCCGACGCAGCCGAGGCGAGCAGGTCCGCAAGGATTTGAACCCTGACCAGCAAGGTTGGAACTTGCCGTGCTGCCATTACACTACGGACCTATGCAGTACGACGTGCGGGAGTTGAACCCGCCTGGCCTGTTGGAGAGACAGGCGACCTCACCCGAAGTCGAACGTCGCATCCTCGATCCGCCGGGCCGGCAGGGTCAGCCCCTGCTTCGACCCAGCGAGCCCCCTGTACGGGTTTCGATCCCGTCTCACCTGCTCGACAGGCAGGCCGCCGCGCCAGCTGCGTCACAGGGGGTAGCAGAGTGCCCGGCGGAGATTGAACCCGCCTGTCTGGCGTGGGGGGCCGGTGCCTGGCCGCTCGGCCGCGGGCACATCGTTCAGCGGAAGGAGAGGGAGTCGAACCCTCAAGGCCCGCGCTCGTCCGGGTAGTAGCCGGGTGCCGTCGCCCTTCGGCTTGCCCTTCCGTTCAGTCGGGACGGCTGGATTTGAACCAGCGTTCTCGTGCGTCCGAGGCACGCGACCACTCCAGGCTGGTCCACGTCCCGAGTCGGTGACCGTACAAGTTGCACAAGCCTTAGAACTTTTCCAGTGCGTTTGCCATTTCGCCACGGGGCGTGGTCGAGAGAGTCGCCCCGGAGGGAATCGAACCCCCAAACTCTTGCGAGTGCTGGACCCTGATGTTTGTATGCTTCTGCTGTAGGGTACGGTCGCCAGAGCACCCAGCGGGAGTCGAACCCGCACGTCCGCCATGGCGAGGCGGCAGGCTGCCGGCTACATCATGGGTGCTTTCGTTATCGTCGCCGCGTTGTCAAGGAGCCAGGCCGCCGGGCCAAACAAAAAGGCCAGGCGTCCCGTGACACCTGGCCTTGAAGGTCGAAGACCGCAAGGGATCGGGTGTCACAAGCGCCGGGGGTACGCGGACTGCGCAGCCGCCGGGCGACTGGCATGCGCCGCTTCGTCCGTCCAACGATCATGCCCATTACCGCACAGGACTACCATCGTACCCTCAACTGGTCGTCGGCGCGGGAGGAGGTTGTTGTCACCGCGCGCTGCCTCTCGCCTACACTTCTTTAGACGCCGCTGCCGTGGAATGGTTCGCCAGCCGCCGCGCATTTTGTCGAGGCGGGCGTCCATCGGCAATGTGGCCAAGGGCGACCGAGCCTCAAGGGGTTCGGACGAGGTTGCGGAGTCGGTGTTTCAGTTCCTCGGGACGCACGCCGCGGCTCTCTGCCGCTACCTGCACCAATAGACGTCGCTGGGGGCCTTGACTTGCGCCATCAATCCCGCCCTTACAAGGCGACCGGAGCGACTACTGTTGAATGTGAGCACATCTCGCCCGAGCAATGTCCAACCGTACAGTCCTCAAAGGCCCCAGGAGGCACCAAAATCGGCCCTGGGGCGCGTAAACCGCCCATCTGGCTGCCCGGGGCCGTCCGGAGGGCTCCTGGGGCCTGTCAGGGGCCTTCCTGGGCATGTCGACAGGGTGGGATGGTCCACATTTCAGGGATGCCTCACCAAGCTCTCCCCGCGGCTGCCAAAATGGCAGCCGCACCCCTACTGGCATTCTAAAAACCGGTTTTGAGAATTCCTCTTGGGTACTACGGCACCGATGAGGTCGGGGAGGCGCGGTTCCTTTCAGGGGGCTATGGCGACGACTTTCTGATTGCTCGGGAAGCCTCCAACCCGCTTTCCCCAGTTCGGACCCGCCTGGGACGTCTGGCGCGCCGCGGACCCTACGAACTTCCACCGCGACGTCGTCTCCCGCATCCCGGTCTGCCAGTGCCTCGATTCGTTGGCGATGGAGCTGAATGGTGAACGGTGAGACGACCTGCTCGACTCCATCGGCTCGGGAAATCCCTCTCGGGAGAGACGTGTGATGAGGCCGGATAACAGGCTGCTTGCCAAAACCCGGTCGGTCGATCAGGAGGCGGGTCGTCCGCGCCCGGTCCATGACGGCTTCTTCTCGTTGGGCCGGTCAGCCGGAAGCTCGTGCCTGCCGCACGGCTCGCTTGATCTCCTCGACGGGCAGTCGCGCCCGCAGCCCTCACCACACCCGTGGCGGCGCCTCACCGCTCGTCCGCTCTGTCCTGTCCCACCCTCGGCGGTTCGAGGAGGCGCCCGCGGCGGATGGCGGCGGCGCCGAACTGGGTGCGGATGGCGTCCACGGCCCGGTCCAGGGCACCCTGCCGTACTTCCAGGCCCCCGTCGAAGAGGTCCCCCTGGACCGCCCGGTCGCGCGTCAGTTTCGAGGCCCCTGTGCCGAGGAGTCGGACCGGCAGCAGGTCGCTCGACAGCGCCTGCTCGAACAGCGCGGCGGCGGCTTGCCAGAGGGCCTCCGTACTGTCGGTCCCCTGCGACAGGGTCAGGCCCCGCGTCCGCGTACGGAAGTCCGCCGAGCGGATCTTCAGCTCGACGGCGCGTGCCCGTAGCCCCTCTTGCCGCAGTCGGCCGGCGAGCTGCTCCACCAGGCCGAGCAGCCAGGTGCGCAGGGCCTCGCGATCGGCGATGTCCTGGGCGAACGTCGTCTCGGTGCTGATCGACTTCGCCTCCCGGTCGGAGACGACCGGCCGGTCGTCCTGCCCCCGCGCCAGCCGCCACAGCTGCCGGCCGTGCTTCCCGAAGTGATCGACCACGACACGCTCGGGCAGGTCCGCGAGCTGACCGATGGCGCGCACGCCCAGCGCGTGCAGCCGCTGCTCGCCTTTCGCGCCGACGCCCCAGAGCCGGCTCACCGGCAGGGGGGCAAGGAACTCCGCGACGCCGTCTGGCGGGACGACCACCAGGCCGTCCGGCTTGCCGAGGTCACCGGCGAGCTTGGCCAGGAACTTGTTGGGGGCCACGCCCACCGAGGCGACCAACCCTATCTCCTCCTTGATGCGCGCCTTGATCTGCCGGGCGATCTCGGGGGTTGGGCCGAACAGCCCCTGGCAGCCGCGCACGTCGAGGAACGCCTCGTCCAGGCTCAGCGGCTCGACCAGCGGCGTGAAGGAGGACAGGATCGCGCGGATCTGGCGGGCGACGAGGGCGTAGTGGCCCATGCGCACGGGGAGGAAGGCGGCGTGCGGGCAGAGGCGGCGGGCGGTGCTCATCGGCTGGGCACTGTGGACGCCGAAGGGGCGGGCCTCGTAGGAGGCGGCGCAGACCACGCCCCGGCCGCCGACGCCGCCGACGATGACGGGTTGGCCGCGCAGCTCGGGCCGGTCGCGCTGCTCAACGGCGGCGTAGAAGGCGTCCATATCGACGTGGAGGATCGTCAGCGGGTCGTGCGCCACGGCCGAAGCCCTCGCCGGTTGCCCGGGGCCGGATCAGTACCACCCCATGCTAACCGCGGAGGCCAGGGAAGGCCACTTCGGCGCGAGTCCCGGGGCAACCTGCTCCGGCCCGTGCGCCGGTACAATCGGTACGGGGGACAGCTCGCGCACCTGGATCAATGCAGGCCGAGCCGACTCCCCAGCGAGATGCCCATGCCCCCCGCTATCCGCGCCGCCGAGGCCGCCCAGGAGGCGTCTTCCCTGCGCCGCTACGAGCACGACCCGAATGCCGACGCCTTCGGCCTGGAGTCGGCCGAGAAGCTGGGCGTGCCGCCCGAGCGCGTGTTCAAGGACAACCTTTGGGGCCATTTTCGCTGGCGTTGTGCCCTTGCCGCAGTATAGTGATGGCGCCGTTTCCGCCGCCGCTTGGAGGGGGATTGACCATGCACCGCCTGAAACGGGCGTTGTCCGCAGCCCTGCTGATCCTCGTGGCAACGGGCGGGACGGCGGCGTCATTCAGGATCTGCTGTGCCGGCTGTCGCAGGTGTTGAGTGTGCCCGCCTCTCCGGTGCCCAACGACGTGAAGGCATGCTCCAAAACGCAGACTGAAAGGGTTGACGATGTCAGAAAAAACCGTTCTGGGGACGATAACGGGGGAATACTTCCAGCCGGTCCGGCTTCATTACAGAGTGTTCGACGAGAAAGGTCTACTGCGGGTGTTCAAGAAACGGCGCTGTCTGGACTACGATTCCACGGGGCAGCGCTGGGTGTGGCTCTACGGCCATGAGGCCAAGAACCTGCGGTTCAAGCAATCGTATGCCGAGATCCCCAAACACCTGCATCCCCTGATCATCGGCTCCTTCTTCTTGCGACCGAACTGCGAACTCCTCCTCGACCTCCGCTCCTGCGAGCGCGCCAATTTGGCGATCCCGTTCTTCGACAAGCGCCTTCCTCGGAGTGTAGCCAAGGTGACCGAGGCCGAGGTCGTGAACAAACTCTTTTCAGCCACCGAGCACCAGAAACTAACTCCGGACGCCATCTTCGACCGGCAAGCCAGCCACGCTTTCGATCCCGAGGTAGCCCTGCAAGAAATCATCGAGCGGACGGCCCACGTTCACGATCCTCAAAAAAAGCTCAAAGCCGCTCTGGAGGCTGTGGAGTCACGTGCGAAGCAGCCCTTGCCCGACATCGAGCGCATCCCCATCCACTACTACGAAGAGGGCATTCAGGGTTTTGCGACGGTTTTGCAGCTGCGGCAACTCGTGGCCTTGGAGCACTGGTTGGGCAATCCCGAGTACTCGCTGTACGACGTGCTCCAGGCGATGCAGAAGCCGAGGTAGGTGCCAGCTCGAGTAGCCCCGGCCGGTTGCCCAGTCGGGGCCTCCCCCAGATCTTTCAGCTTGACGATCTGCCGTGCGCTGAGGGTGGGGTTACGCGGGAGAACTTGACCGGCGCACCCCGCAGGGGTATCGCCGGGCCTTTGAGGGAGCGGGCTTCGGTTACGGCGCGGAGGACGTCCATGCGATCGCGAGGTGCTCCGAGCCAAGCCCGGCCTGCGCGAAGCCGGTGAGGTGCTGCTGGCGCTGCTCATCGTGGGCCAGAAGTGAAGCACCGGGTAGCCCGGGAGGCGCTCGCAGAACCGTGACCCCAGCTCGGCGTTTGCCCGGCCGGCAGAAGGCCGTCCCTCAGACGCGGCGGAATTGCCGGTCGAGGTTCTGGCGGGTGAAGAGCAGGGATGTCGGCCGTCCGTGGGGGCAGTGGTGCGTGTCCTGCGCCAGGTGGCGCTGGGCCACCAGGGCGTCGATCTCCTCCTGGGTGAGGCGGTCGCCGGCCCGCACCGCGGCGTGGCAGGCCATCAGGCTCAGCAGGTCGTTGAACAGCTGGTCGCGGTCCGGCACGCGTTCTCGCGCTCCCAGGTAGTCGGCCACCGCCTGCAAGATGCCCCGCGGCGTGCGCTTGCTCAGGGCGGCCGGGTAGCCGGTCAGCAGCACGGTCCCGCCGCCGAAACCCTCCACGCCCAGCCCCAGGTTCGCGAGGGCCTCGCGGTGCTCCAGCACGAGGGCCGCCTGGGCGGGCGGCAGGTTGACCGTTTCGGGCACGAGCAGCCCCTGGGACTCCACCTTGCCGGCACGGAGCTGGTCCTTGAAGCGCTCGAAGAGGAGGCGCTCGTGGAGGGCGTGCTGGTCGATGACGAGGATGCCTTCGGGCACTTCCACCAGCAGATACAGCTCGTGCATCTGCACCGCCTTCACGCCCCCTTGACCGCGCCCTTCAGGCCCCTTGCCGGCGCGCGGCGTCGCGTCCTCGACTCGGGGGTTTGTTGGCCGAACGTCCGGTAATGTGGAGGAAGGAAGCGCTCTGCCGCGCTCTGGCCGGTCCACGGGAGGATCGGGCGGCGGGAAGAGCGGCAGCACCTTGGGCGTCGGCGGCGCGGGCACAGTCACGTTCGGCCGCCCTTCCGTCTGCCCAGTGGTCACGCGGGCGGCGCTCGGCTGCGGCCTGATCGGCGCCCCGGGGCCGCGCATCTGGGCGGTCAGATCCTCGGCCCGCAGTCGGTCCCGGACCCCCTCCAGCACCAGGCGGGAGACGGCTTCCGGATCGCGAAAACGGACCTCGGCCTTCGCCGGATGGACGTTCACGTCGACCCGATCGGGCGGCAGGTCGAGGTAGAGAAAGGCGACCGGGTGCCGCCCCGTCATCAGCAGGCCGCGGTACGCCTCGTGGAGGGCTTGAGAGAGGCCCCGGTCGCGCACCCAGCGGCCGTTGACGAACAGATACACCAGCCCGCTGCCGCCCCGGTCGCACGCCGGGTCGGCCACGTACCCCTCCAGCGTCACGGCCCCCTCGCTGGCCTCCACAGGGTAGAGGCGATCGCAGACCTCCTTGCCGAAGAAGAGGGCGACGCGGTCGAACAGGTCGGCGGACAGGGGCACGTCGTAAACGGGCTTGCCGTTGTGCCGCAGCGTCAGGTGGGGGACGTGCCGCGACAGCGCCAGGCGCAGGAAAACCTCGCTGACGTGGCCCATTTCCACCCCGGGGCCGCGCAGGAACTTGCGCCGCACCGGCGTGGTGTAGAACAGGTGCCGCACCTCGACGCGCGTCCCAGGGGCGCCGTTCCACGGCCGGGGGCCGGACAGCACGCCGCCGTGGCAGGTCACCTCGGCGCCGCAGTTCTCTCCGGGCGGGCGGGACTGGAGGGTGACCTGGGCGACGCCGCCGACGGAGGCGAGGGCCTCGCCGCGGAAGCCGAAGGTGCCCACACGGAACAGGTCGTCGGCGGTCTGGAGCTTGCTGGTGGCGTGAGGGGCGAAGGCCAGGATCAGGTCGTCGGGTGCAATGCCGCAGCCGTCGTCCACGACCCGGATCAGGCCGGTGCCGCCCTGCTCGACCTCGACGGTGACGTGCGTGCTGCCGGCGTCGATGCTGTTCTCCAGCAACTCCTTCAGGACGCTGGCGGGCCGCTCGATGACCTCCCCGGCGGCGATCTGCGTCACGACCGAGGTCGGCAGCTGCTGGATGCGGGGCATGGAAGATACTTCGGTGAGAGAGCCGCGGGCCGGCTACGGTAAGGGACTACCTTGCACATCAACCATCCTACCAGCTGCCAGGGTCGGGTCACAAAGGCAGTAGAGACCGTGGCGTGCCGGCCCTTGCCGCCCTGCGGTCGTGGTGGGCGGGTGCGGGACAGCGGACGAACTGAGCAAGCCCTGAAGTGCAGCACGCCTCGGACAACAGCAGCCCGTGCGACGCCTACTCCCGCAGCAACCGGGGGACAGCCCCGCCCTGACTGCTGCCGGGGACGGGGACCATGGCGTCGCCCCGGATCTCCAGCAAGCCGTCCAGCCGCTGCCCCAGCGCTTGCAGTTCCCCGTAGAAGGATGCTTTCACGGCCGGGTCGAGCTGGCGCCGCTTCACCAGGACGTGCGCGCCGCCCCGGGTCCGGACCACGGCCAGCGGCGTCTTCCCCAGGATGCCGCGGATGTCGCGGACGACGGCGGCCACGTCGTCGTTCCCGGCGGCGTCCACGTCGCGGTCCAGGTACGGCTGCCGGCTGGCGGAGCGGTGGATCTCGGTCTTCACCAGGCTGTCCCACCAGAACGGCCACCCCTCGGCCAGGGGATGCCTCCCACTTGAGAGTTGCCGGGGTCAGCCAGACGCCTCCGTGTTAGCTCCCGTCCGCCTTCTTGAAGTACGCGAACTCTGCCGCGTTCGCCGCTCGGAGCGGCGGAGCACGCCGGAGCCAGGGAAGCGCGGCAGAAGCTGACAGTGCAGCCGGGGGCAGCGGCGCGGCCGGCCGAGCAAGCGGGGGCGGACCCCCGGCGCATCGATAATTCGGAAGAATTAGTGTGCGCCAGGATGGGCGGGCGGGCACAATAGAGAACCAAGCTGCTCCGGTCCGTTGGAGGAGGTTCGCGATGCACCCCCACACTCCCACGCTTCTTCATCACCTACACCGCCTGGCCGCGCCAGCGGCCTCGGACACTACTCTCCTGGCGCGTTGGGCGGAGCGGCGCGACCAAGGCGCGTTCGCCGAGTTGGTGAGCCGCCACGGCCCGATGGTCCTTGGCGTCTGCCGCCGCGTCCTGGGTGATGTCCAGCACGCCGAGGACGTCTTCCAGGCCACCTTCCTCGTCCTGGCCGACAAGGCCGCCGCCCTGCGCCGCCCGGAAGCCCTGCCGGGCTTCCTCTACCGCGTTGCCCTGCGACTGGCACGCAAGGCGCGGGCATCGGCCCGCCGGCGGCCCGCCTGCGCCCGGCCCGAGGCTCCCGAGCCACCCGACCAGCAGCCGCACCCGTTCGACGTCCTCAGCGGGCGGGAGTTGCTCGCCCAGCTGGACGCCGAAGTGGCCCGCTTGCCGGAGGTCTATCGGCTGCCGGTGCTGCTCTGTGTGCTGCAAGAACGAACCATTGAGGAAGCGGCCCGCCTGCTTGGCTGGAGCGTCGGCTCGGTGCGCGGCCGCCTGACGCGGGGGCGCGAGCGGCTGCGCGACCGCCTGACGCGCCGCGGACTGACTCTGTCGGTGGGGGCAGTTGCCCTGCTGGCCCCGGCGGCGCTGCCCGAGCATTTGCGGGCCGCGGCGGTGCGCAACCTCGCCAGTCCCGTCCCCTCCGCGATCCGCACTCTGGCCGCCGGTTCCGCCCCGGCCCTGACGCACAAGACCTTGGGCCTGGGCGTCCTGCTGGCGGTCGCCGGCCTGGCGATCGCTGTGTCGCTGGGGGCCACGCCGCGGCCCCAGGCGCCGGCCGCGCCCGTGCCGGTCGATCCGCCGGCGCAAGCCCGGGAGCAGCCGCGTCTCGACCGCCACGGCGATCCGCTGCCGCCGGGAGCGGTCGCGCGTCTGGGGACGGTCCGGTTTCGCGTCGCGGGCGAGGTGCAGACGCTGGCCTTCGCCCCCGACGGCAAAACACTCGCGGTCGGCTCCTACGCCGGCCTCTCCTTCTTCGACACCACGAGCGGGAAGCGGGTCCGCCACTTCAAGTGCACCTGGTCGCACCCAGACGTGCTGCTCGCCTATTCCCTGGACGGCAAACGCCTGGCCGCGCGGGTGGATGAGCTGGTCAGCAAGCGCATTCAGCGGGTGATTCGCGTCTGGGAGCTGCCCGGCGGTGCGAAGTCGCGGGTTTACTCGCTTGAGCGCGCGTTCTGGCTGGGCTGGTCGGGCGCCGGCGAGCCACTGGCGGTGTCCCTGGAACAGGGCGGGCTGCGCCTGCATGAACTGACCGCGGGCCGCTCGCGCCGCTTCGAGTGCCCCGACCTGCCAAAGCCCCATTTGCACGACTACACCGTCTTCGCCGCGACCCCGGGCGCCCGGGTCATCGCGGTCGCGGACGGAGGCCGGCGGACCGTCTACCTCTGGGACACAACGGCTGACAGGCCGCGGCGCACGCTGGAACCGAAGGGGGACAACGTGTACACGCTCGCGCTCTCCCCGGACGGGGCCAGGTTGGTTTCGATCACGAGCACGGCGCTGCAGATGTGGGACGTGGCTTCCGGCAAGGCGCTGTACACGGTCGAGACGAAGGACCGCTACCGCCTCGCCCGGTTTAGCCCGGACGGCAAGTGGCTGGCGGTCGCGGCGAGCGGCTGGGCCCTCTCCTTCTGGGACGCGGCCACGGGCAAGGAGCGCGGCCGCACGCAGCGCGACACCGATTATGCCCCGCAGTTCGCGTTCTCCCCGGACAGCAAGACATTTGCCACACTGGAGCGCCACGGCAGCGCCTTCCACATCTGGGACGTCCCTACAGGCCGGCTGCGCAGCGAGCCCGTGGGGCATACGCACCGGCCGCACGGGTTCTCCTTCACCCCGGACGGCCGGCGCGTGGCCACCGGCGCCATGGACGGCAGCATTCACGTCTGGAATCCGGCCACGGGCGAGGCGCTGGCCCACATCAAGCGGCGGCAGTGGGTCCGCAACGGGTTGTTCTCGGCGGACGGGCGCCAGCTCTTCTCGGCCTGGACCGACGACCAGGTTTGGGTTTCCGACTCCCGCACCGGCGCGCGGCAACACGTCCTCAAACTGGAAGACCCCGACCGCCCGGACACGTATCAGTCGGCCCTCTCGATGACCCTGTCCGCCGACGGCAAGACCCTGATCACCCTCAGTTCCTACTACGCGAAAAACCAGGCCGGCCCGCGCTACCAGGACACCTTGATCACCGGCTGGGACACCTCCACGCGTAAGCTTCACTTCCGGCGCCGGCACCCCAGGATGGACTCCAGGGGCGCGACGTCGCCGGATGCCCGAGTGCTGGCCGTGCCGCACCCGGCTGCCGACGAAGGGCTTGGTCGGGGCGTCGGGGCGGGGCCGATGCGGCTTGAGGATCTGCGGACCGGCGAGATGCTGCTGACCTTCCCGGCGCTGGAAGGGCAAACCTGGCCGCTGGCCTTTTCGCGGGACGGGCGGCTCCTGGCGGCCAGTAATTCCTCTCCGAACACAGCCATCAAGAGAGGAGGGCGCGCGACCGGGATGACCCTGCGCCTGTTTGAGGTCGCGGCCGCCGCCGAGGTGTTGTCGCTGCCCGCGGCGTATCAAAACCGCGTCGCCTTCAGCGCGGACGGTCGCCTGCTGGCGGTGGCGGACCCGGAACGGGCGATCCTCGTCTGGGATCTGGCCCGCGGCCGCGAGCTGCGGCGTTTCACCGGGTTCGACGCCGAGGTGACGGACCTGGGCTTCTCGCCCGACGGGCGGCGCCTCCTCTCTGGGCTCGGCGATTCCACGGTGCTCGTCTGGGACGTGGGAGCGCGCGACCCCGGGACAGACAAGCTCGGGCCGGAGGGCGTGGCAAAGGCCTGGGCCGACCTTGCCGGAGCGGATGCCGCCCGCGCGTTCCGGGCGCGTGGGGCCCTCGTGCTGGCCCCCGAGGAGGCGGTCGCCTGGTTGCAGGGCCGGTTGCAACGTGCCGCGCCGGCTGACCCGGAGCGTTTGCGGCTGCTCCTGGCCGACCTGGGTAGCAAGCGGTTCGCGGTCCGCGACAAGGCTCAGGCGGCCCTGGAAGGAATTGGCGATCTGGCGGAGGGGGCGCTGCGGCGGGCGCTGGCGGACGCGACGACGCTCGAAGTGCGGCGGCGCATCGAAGGGTTGCTAGCCCGCCTGCGTCGGCCGGTCACACAGCCCGAAGCCCTGCGCTCCGTGCGCACGGTGGCGGTGCTGGAGGACATCGCCACCCCGGCCGCGCGGGCCTTGCTCGCCGCGTTGGCCGCCGGGGCGCCCGACGCCCGCCTCACCCGGGAAGCGCGGGCCTCCTTGGGTCGCCTCCAGCTCCGGCCGCTGGCGCCGCGCTGACGCTAAAACGCTCGCGGCGGCCGGGGAGGGGCCGGAAAATGGTGGTCGGGCACCCGCCGATCAGACGCTCCCCGGGTCGTCTTGCGCGTCGGTCCGACACCCCGCGGTCGATCACACCGCCGCACGCAACGCTCCGGCTTTCGGAACCGGTTCGGGTCCGCCAACGGCCGGTGTCAACCGGCTTGCTATTCGCGTGTTGCGAAACTCGGCGAGTTGCTTAGAGCGTCCGGAAACAATGACCGCAAATGCCAGAAATCAGGGCGTTTTCAGCAAACTTCGTCATTGTTTCCGGACGCTCTTATGGGATGGGCGATCACGGTCGCTGGTCACGTCGGATCCAAGGGACCGAGGGCGTCGATGTCGCCCGCCCCAAGGCTGCCGGGTGCCGATTTGAAGAGCCGGTGCGGTGGAAGCAATCGGCCGGGGCCGGGCTGCGACTGCGGGCAACGGCCTCCAGGATAGGGGTATCCGCTGCCGGGATGGTAAGCGGGCGAGGTCTTCGGCCGCGCATGAGAGAGCCTCCAAGAAGGGGCTTTTCTCAGCATGCCCACTTACCCGAGTTGCAGGACTGGGCCAGGGGCGGCGGTCGCGTGAGGGCTCCCACCGGGCCAACGCTACGACAGGTAATACAATGCGCAAGAGGAGCTTCTATCGAGAATCGCGGTGCTCGGACCATCCCGGGACGGGACAATCGGCGCCACAGACGGGCCGCTCGCGGAACGCTCGCCGCGATCGGCTTCGCGGCCCACGGAGCCCACGAAGGGAGCGGAGAGATGACCACCACAGCCGGCGAACCCGTTCGGCCCGCCACGGCAACCGGCCCAGGGCGTGCGACGGCGGACACACTGCACCCCGAGGTCGCGCTGCTGTCCAACGGCAGCTACGGCGTTTTGATCACCGCCGCCGGGGCTGGGGTCGGCACCTGGCGGGACCTGGACGTGACCCGCTGGCGCGAGGACGCGACCCGCGACTGCTGGGGGCAGTTCTGTTACGTCCGCGACCTCGGCGATGGCACGGCCTGGTCGGTCGGCCACCAGCCGCTCTGCCGGACGGCCGACGAATACGATTTCGCGTTCCACGCCGACCGGGCCGAGTTCCGCCGCCGCGACGGCGCGGTCGAGACCCGCCTGGCCGTCCGCGTCGCGCCGGACCACGATGTGGAAGTCCGCCTGGTCACGCTCATCAACCACGGGGATCGGCCCCGCGAGTTCGACCTGACCAGCTACGCCGAGGTGTGCCTGAACCACCGCCGCGCCGACCAGGCCCACCCGGCCTTCGCGAAGCTGTTCCTGGAGACGGAGTTCGTCCCCGGTCCGGATGCCCTGCTGGCCCGCCGGCGGCCCCGGGCCGCGGACCAGAAGCCGATCTGGGCCGTCCATGTCTCCGCGGCGGACGGCCCGGTGGAGTACGATACCGACCGCGCCCGGTTCCTGGGCCGCGGCCGGACGCCGGCCAACCCCGCGGCGCTGGACCGCGGGGCCCGCCTGTCTGGCACCACCGGCCCGGTCCTGGACCCGGTCTTCAGCCTGCGGCGGGGGATCCGCCTGGCCCCGGGGGCGACGGCCAGCGTCGCGTTCGTCACGGGGGCGGCCGAGACCCGAGAGGCAGCCCTCTCCCTCGCCGAGCACTTCCGCGGACTCGCCGTTGCCGAGTGCGTCGATGGCCGAGCCCGGGTCGGAGACGAGCTACAGGAGCTGGGCCTGACGCCGGACGATGTTGCCCTGTTCAACCGACTGGCGGGTGCCGTCGTCTTCACTGGCCCGGCGCTGCGGATGCCGGACGCCGTCGCCGCCAACCGCCAGGGACAGCCGGGGCTTTGGCCGCACGCCATCTCTGGCGACCGCCCGATCGTGCTGGCCCGCGTCGTCACCGCCGGCGACGAGTCGCTGGTCCGCCAGCTCGTGCAGTGGCACGTCTACGCCCGCCGCCGTGGCCTGGACCTGGACCTGGTCCTTCTGGACGAGCGCCCCGGTGACGCTGCCGAGCAGCTCAAGTCTGAACTCCAGACTAGTGCCCCGTCAACGCTTAATTTTGGGGTCACGGAGTCGGCTTTTTGCAAGGATTCCCGCTGGATTGCACAGTAGCAACCCCAAAATTAAGCGTTGATGGGGCACTAGCCCCGCCGGCCCGCTGCTCGACAAGGCGGGTGGGGTGTTCGTCCTGGCCGCGGGCCAGGTTCCGGCCGACGACGCGGTCCTCCTGAAAGCCGCGGCTCGGGTCGTCCTCGGCGGCGGACGCGGCGCGCTGGCCCAGCAACTCGAGCGGCCACCGGAATCCGTCGTCGTCTCGCCGGCCCTGGCCGCGACCGCCTCTCCCGTACCATCCGAACCCGCCCGGCCTGTCGCGCCGCCCGAGGGCCTCTTGTTCTGGAACGGCCTGGGCGGGTTCACGCCGGACGGCCGCGAGTACCTGATCGCCATCGACGCGGTGCCGACTCTGCCGCCGGCCCCGTGGACCAACGTGCTCGCCAACCCCGGCTTCGGCTGCCTGGTGACGGAGGCCGGCCTGGGCTATTCGTGGGCGGGCAACAGCCAGATGAACCGCCTGACCCCCTGGTCGAACGACCCGGTGTCCGACCCGCCGGGCGAGGCGGTCTACCTGCGCGACGAGGAGACGGGCGAGGTCTGGACGCCGACGCCCCTGCCGCGGGGGGCCGGCGCGGCCGTGACCGTCCGCCACGGCCAGGGCTACACCCGCTACACCCGCCAGAGTCACGGACTGGAGCAGGACCTGCTGGTGCTGGTCGCGCCTGACGACCCGGTCAAGCTGGTCCGCCTGACCGTGCGCAACACCGGCGACCGGCCCCGGCGACTCTCGGCGACGTTCTACGCCGAGTGGGTGCTTGGGGCCGTCCGGGACAACGCGCCACTGCAGGTCGTGTGCGAGCGCGACGCGGAGGCCGGGGCCGTCCTGGCCCGCAGCGCCTGGGCGGGCAGCTTCGCCGACCAGTTCGCCTTCGCGGCCGTGGGGCCGCGGTCGCACACCGCCACTGCCGACCGGACCGAGTTCCTGGGCCGCAACGGCTCGCCGTCCAACCCTGCCGCTCTCGGCCGCGCCGGCCTGTCCGGCCGTACCGGGCCGGCGCTCGACCCGTGCGCCGCGCTCATGACGCCGATCACCCTGGCCCCCGGCCAGACGGAAGAGGTCGTCTTCGTCCTGGGGCAGGCGGACACGCTGGAACGAGTGCGGCAACTGGCCGCGACCTACACCGCCCCCGGGCGGGCCCGGCAGGCGCTGGCCGAGGTGCAGGCGCTGTGGGACCGCGTGCTGGGTGCCGTGCAAGTGAAGACCCCCGACGCCGCCCTGGACGTGATGATGAACCGCTGGCTGCCCTACCAGATCCTGGCCTGCCGGGTCTGGGGGCGGTCGGCGTTTTACCAGTCCGGTGGTGCCTACGGCTTCCGCGACCAGCTCCAGGACGTGATGGCCCTGGTCACCAGCGCCCCCGACGAGGCGCGGGCTCAGATCCTGCGCTCGGCCGCGCGGCAGTTCGAGGAAGGGGACGTGCAGCACTGGTGGCACCCGCCGGCCGGCGCCGGCGTCCGCACCCGCATCACCGACGACCTGATGTTCCTGCCGCTGGCGGTCCATCACTACGTCACCGCCACCGGCGACGCCGCGCTGCTCGACGAGTTGGTGTCGTTCCTGAAGTCGCCGGTGCTGCGGCCCGAACAGGAGGAGGACTACAACCTGCCCGCCGTGAGCGAACAGGTGGGCACCGTCTACGAGCATTGCATTCGCGCCCTGGAGCGTGGCTACCGGCTCGGGGCGCACGGTCTGCCCTTGATGGGCACCGGCGACTGGAACGACGGCATGAACAAGGTCGGTGCCCACGGCAAGGGCGAGAGTCTCTGGAACGGCTGGTTCTTCATCACCGTGCTGAAGGCGTTCGCGGACCTGGCCGACCAGATTGGCGACACGTCGCGTGCGGCCTGGTGCCGGGAACGGGCCGAGGCGCTGCGGGCCGCGCTGGAGGAACACGCCTGGGACGGCGGCTGGTACCGCCGCGCCTACTTCGACGACGGCACCCCGCTCGGCTCAGCCCAGAACGACGAGTGCCAGATCGACGCCCTCCCGCAGGCCTGGGCGGTGATCTCCGGTGCCGCCGACCCCTCGAGGGCGCGGCAGGCCCTGGCCGCGGTCGAACGGCGTCTGGTGCGCCCCAACGGCAAGCTCATCCAGCTCTTCGACCCGCCCTTCGACCGGGGGGTACTCGAGCCGGGTTACATCAAGGGCTACGTGCCAGGCATCCGCGAGAACGGCGGCCAGTACACGCATGCCGCCACCTGGGTCGTGCTGGCGACGGCGCTGCAGGGGCGCGGCGACCGGGCCCTGGAACTGTGGAACCTGATCAACCCGGTCTATCACGCCATCACGCCGGCGGACGTGGAGCACTACAAGGTCGAGCCGTATGTCGTCTGCGCGGACGTCTACGGTGCCCCGCCGCACACCGGCCGCGGCGGCTGGACCTGGTACACCGGCTCGGCGAGCTGGCTGTACCGCGTCGCTCTGGAGGCGATCCTCGGCCTCCGCCTGGCTGGCGACAGGCTCCGCTTCGAGCCGTGCGTCCCACCGAGCTGGCCGGGGTACGAGATCACCTACCGCTACCGGTCCGCGACGTACCGCGTCCGGGTGGAGAACCCGACCGCCACGGGCCGGGGCGTCCGGTCCGTCACGGTGGACGATCAGCCGGTGCCGGGAGGGATAGTACCGCTGCGGGACGACGGGCGAACGCACGACGTCCGGGTGACGCTCGGTTGACGCAAGTGGGGTGAGCGATGTCTGAAAAGCCACTGACGACCGACGACGACCTGCACCGGCTGCCAACCGACCAGGATCTGGACCCGCGGCCGTTCGATGCGTCGGTCGATAAGACCGACGCGCGCAAGAATGCAGTTCTAAGCGTCGGCCGAGTTCTGAGAAAACGGTGGTTTTTCGAGAATCGCAAGAACGCTAAAGCTCAGCCGCCGGAGCCGCTTCCAGGGACTTGGAGCCCTGAGAAACCGGAATCGCGACCCCGGTCGGCTGCAGCGCCTGGTTCGGCAAGGCCAGACGCGCGACACCGGAAACGAACTTGTGTCCGCTCGTTTTCTCCCGCTCCTTGATGTCCTTAAAGATCGCGTCTAAATCGTAGTTGAAGCGGGCTGCGTGAGCATCGCGAATTCGGCGAACCTCATCCACAATAGGGTCGTTCATGGCTTGGCCTCCAAAAGTTCCTCGGGCGTACAGATGATCGGGGCCTTGAATCCCTTCGCGGCGCAAACGGCCTCAATGATGGATCGCATAGCCGCATTGGCCAAGTGCCGGCAATTCCAAGTCAACAGATAGGGGACCGCCTTTGTGGCCGCCACCGCAATGTGCAGGGCGTCGTCGGCCGCCTTCCCCGGCAACGCTCCTGCCTGAAGAAGTTCCTTCGCTAATTCAAGGGCTTGCGTCGTCGTTTCAAGTACAAGCACGGCCTGCAACGCCATGAGCCGCTCTTGGGCGGCCTGAACGTCGCCAGCCCCTGCCTCGTCGAGAACAAGTTGCGAGACGCAAAGCTCGTAGTTCCCTTTGCGAGTGTCCCACCATTCGTGAGTGATCTGCTGATGCCCGGCAATCACGACATCGCGGTTGGGTCGTGCCGTTAGGTAACTGACGACGGTGGTCTCGAGGTAGACTCGCTCGGCCATGCGCGCCCTTTATTCTTAAGAATCCTGGCACCTTTTGCCCGCCGGAGTCGTTTGAGTAGCGGCCCGAATACCGGGTGTCTTCTTGCCGGTCGGGTAAGGGGGTAGCGTTGCCGCCGCCCCCTCCCCTAAGAACCGTACGGGCGCCGTTTCGACGCATACGGCTCAAGCCTATTCAAACGCCCCTCGCGGGACGCGGCTCGCTTCATCACCATCGTACACTGTGTA